>NZ_CP033897.1:323315-646631 GCF_003813985.1 Corynebacterium gerontici | reverse complement strand
GAAGCCCGCGAGTTAAACGCGAAGCTCGAATACTCCACCACCAATCTCGATCCGGTGGAATTCACAGAACTGAATAAACAGTTCCACCAAGTGCTGTTTAGCCAATGCCCAAATGAGCATCTCTTGAATTTGGTGTACAGCGAATGGGAACGCTTGGACTACGTCCGGGAATCCACATTCGCCTTCGTACCGATGCGCGCACTGGCCTCGGTAAGGGAACACGAACAAATCGTCGCCCTGATCGAGGCGGGCGCCGAAGGCTCATACGTAGAGAAGGTGGCCCGACAACACAGGCTCAACACTATCGAAGCGTACAAGGCCAGCGGCGGCTCGAAGCCCAACACCTAACAACAAACACCGAAAGGACCGATTCCATGGCACCGAAGAACCTGCCAGAGAAGATCCAGCATTACATCAACGGCGAATGGGTCGATTCCATCGACGGCGACACCTTCGACGTCATCAACCCAGTCACCAACGAGCCCTACATCAAAGCAGCCTCCGGCAAGGTCGAAGACATCGACCGCGCAGTCAAGGCCGCCAAGGAGGCCTTCGATAACGGCCCTTGGCCCAAGATGCTGCCCCGCGAGCGCTCCCGCATCCTGCACAAGATCGCCGACATCGTCGAATCCCGCGAGGACATCCTCGCTGAAATGGAATCCTACGACTCCGGCCTGCCCATCACCCAGGCGCTCGGCCAAGCACGTCGCGCGGCTGAAAACTTCCGATTCTTCGCTGACCTCATCGTTGCTCAGCACGATGATGCCTTTAAGGTCCCCGGCCGCCAGGCAAACTACGTGAATCGCAAGCCCATCGGCGTCGCAGGCCTAATCACCCCATGGAATACTCCCTTCATGCTGGAGTCCTGGAAGCTCGGCCCGGCGCTGGCCACCGGCAACACTGTGGTGCTCAAGCCTGCAGAATTCACCCCACTCTCAGCCTCCCTGTGGCCTGGCATCTTCGAGGAGGCCGGCCTTCCTAAGGGCGTATTCAACCTCGTCAATGGCTATGGCGAAGAAGGCTACGCGGGCGACTCCTTGGTCAAGCACCCCGACGTGCCACTCATTTCCTTCACCGGCGAGTCCCGCACCGGCCAGATCATCTTCGGCAACGCCGCGCCCTATCTCAAGGGCCTGTCCATGGAGCTCGGCGGCAAGTCTCCGGCCGTGGTCTTCGCAGATGCAGACCTGGACACCGCCATCGACGCCACCATCTTCGGTGTGTTCTCCCTCAACGGTGAGCGCTGCACCGCCGGTTCCCGCATCCTGGTTCAGCGCGAGATCTACGACGAGTTCGTGGAACGCTACGCAGCACAGGCAAAGCGCGTGAAGGTTGGCCTGCCCGAGGACCCCAAGACCGAGGTGGGCGCCCTGGTACACCCTGAGCACTTTGAAAAGGTCATGAGCTACGTGGAAATCGGCAAGGAGGAGGCTCGCCTTGTTGCTGGCGGCGGCCGCCCGGAGGGCTTCGAGGAAGGCAACTTCGTCCAGCCCACTGTCTTTGCAGACGTTTCCCCTGATGCCCGGATTTTCCAGGAGGAAATCTTCGGCCCCGTCGTTGCCATCACCCCCTTCGACACCGAAGAAGAAGCACTCGAGCTGGCCAACAACACCAAGTACGGTCTCGCTGCCTACATTTGGACCAATGATCTCAAGCGCGCCCACAACTTCGCGCAGAACGTGGAGGCCGGCATGGTCTGGCTCAACTCCAACAACGTCCGTGACCTGCGCACCCCATTCGGCGGTGTGAAGGCATCCGGCCTTGGCCATGAGGGCGGCTACCGCTCCATCGATTTCTACACCGATCAGCAGGCCGTGCACATCAACCTCGGCGAAGTGCACAACCCCGTCTTCGGCAAGCAAGAAGACTAATCCACCACCTAAGGAGCACATCATGAGCACTCAAGCACCAGACATTTTGCGTTGCGCCTACATGGAGATCGTCGTCACCGACCTCAAGGCATCCCGCGACTTCTACGTCGACGTCCTTGGCCTGGTTGTCACCGAAGAAGAGGACAACGCCATCTACCTGCGCACCTACGAGGAATTCATCCACCACAACCTTGTGCTGCGCCAGGGCCCAGAGGCGGCAGTGGCAGCCTTTTCCTTCCGCGTCCGTTCGCCGGAGGATCTGGACAAGGCAGAGGCCTTCTACAAGGAGCGCGGCTGCCGCGTGGAGCGCAAGGCAGACGGATTCGTCAAGGGCATTGGCGATTCGGTCCGCGTTGAAGACCCGCTCGGATTCCCCTATGAGTTCTTCTACGAGGTCAAGCACGAGCGTCGAATGGCTTGGGACTACCAGGCACACATCCCCGGCGCGCTGGTCCGCCTGGATCATTTCAACCAGATCACTCCGGACGTCCCGAAGGCCGTGGAGTACATGGAGGACCTGGGCTTCCGTGTCACCGAGGACATTCAGGATGACAAGGGAACGGTGTACGCGGCCTGGATGCGTCGTAAGCCTACGGTTCACGACACTGCAATGACTGGTGGCGATGGCCCACGCATGCACCACATTGCCTTCGCTACGCACGAGAAGCACAACATCATCGCGATCTGCGACAAGCTCGGTGCACTGCGCCGCTCAGACGCTATTGAGCGAGGCCCCGGTCGCCACGGCGTGTCCAATGCTTACTACCTCTACCTGCGCGATCCGGATGGTCACCGCGTGGAGATCTATACCCAGGATTACTACACGGGCGATCCAGACAACCCGCGCGTGACTTGGGATGTGCACGATAATCAGCGTCGCGATTGGTGGGGCACCCCCGTCGTTCCTTCCTGGTACACCGACGGTTCCCGAGTGCTCGACCTCGACGGCAACCTGGTTGAGCTGACCGAACGCACCGATGCCTCTGAGCTGGAAGAGACGATCGGCGCCGACGGCTTCTCTTACACCCGCCCGGGCGAGGAGATGCCGGATTACAAGAAGGGCGAGTACAAGCTGGGCCACCAGCTCTAAGCTTTTCGACGCCCCCGCGTCACATTTCCATGGCGGCGGCTTCGGCCGCCGCTTTCTTTGTTTGAAGGAGCACAACGTGCTGGATAAAGACACAATTATTCAAATCGCGGATGACCTTGCCAAGGCTGAGGCCGATCGCACCATGATCCCACTGCTAACGAAGCGCTACGAGGACATGACCGTGGAGGATTCCTACGCGGTACAAAACGAGTGGCGTCGTCGCGGTATCGAGGCGGGTCGCCGTCCGGTTGGCCGCAAGATTGGTCTGACTTCAAAGGTGATGCAGCAGGCCACCGGCATTACTGAGCCTGATTATGGCGCGATCTTCTCGGACATGGTGTTTGAGAATGGCTCGGTGATTGAGCACGCCCAGTTTTCCAACGTCCGCATTGAAACCGAGCTGGCCTTCGTGCTCAAGGAGCCACTGCAGGGCCCCAATGTCACCATCTTTGACGTGATGAAGGCTACGGACTACGTCATCCCTGCCCTGGAGATCTTGAGCTCGCGCATCGAGATGGAAGGCCGCACGATCGTGGACACCATCTCAGACAATGCGGCCATGGGCGGCATGGTGTACGGCGGCAATCCGGTCAAGCCACATGACGTTGATCTGCGCTGGGTGGCGGCGCTGCTGTATCGCAACGAGGTGATTGAGGAATCGGGTGTCGCTGCCGCGATCCTGAATCACCCGGCCACCGGTGTAGCTTGGCTTGCCAATAAGCTCGCGGCCCACGGCGATTCACTGGAGGCTGGCGAGATCATCCTCGCGGGATCCTTCACCCGCCCAATGTGGGTATATGAGGGCGACACGGTGCACGCAGACTTCGGACCACTTGGAGCGATCACATGCAAATTCGAGTAAACCTCCCCCAAACGTTTAGCGAGCACGTCCGCGATACCAGCGGTGTGGCCACCGGTTTGTGGGTGTGCTCCGGCAGCCCAGCCGCAGCGGAAATTCTTTCCCTTTCCGGCGCTGAGTGGCTGCTCATCGACGGCGAGCACTCCCCTATCGGTCTGGAGTCCATTTCCTCCCTGCTGCGCGCAGTGGCTGCGGGGCCGGCTACCCCCGTGGTGCGCGTACCAGTACTGGACACCGCTCTGATCAAGCAGTATTTGGATCTAGGTGCCCAGAACATCATGGTGCCGATGGTCCATACCGGCGAAGACGCCGCTAACGCCGTCGCAGCGATGCACTACCCACCAAAGGGTGTCCGCGGTGTGGGCAGTGCTTTGGCTCGATCCTCACGTTGGAACCGTGTGCCCGGCTACCTGGATCAGGCATCGGAGACGGTGAGCTTGACGGTGCAAATCGAATCGGAGCAGGCGGTGCACAATTGCGAGGCGATCGCCGCGACTGAGGGTGTGGATGCCGTATTTATTGGGCCTTCGGACCTTGCGGCGTCGATGGGCTTGCTTGGCCAACAGTCTCACCCTGATGTGCTCAAAAACGTGTATCACTGTATTGAGGTGGTCAAACAAGCCGGGAAACTGGTTGGTGTGAACGCCTTCAACCTAGAACAGGCTCAAGAATACGTTGACGCCGGCGTGGATTTCATCGCCATCGGTGCCGACGTGCAGATCTTGGCCTCGCAATCCCAGGTGCTCGCGGGCACCTTTGAAAAGGAGTAGCACATGAATGTCGAGCAATTACTAGCCAAGGTGCCCACCGGTGTGTATATCGGCGGACAGTGGCGCGAGACCGGCGAGACTTTCGACGTTGAAAACCCTGCAACCGGCGAGGTCATTGCCACGTTGGCGTCGGCAAGCTCCGACGATGCGCGGGCGGCTCTGGATGCGGCCTGCGATGTGCAAGAGGAATGGGCGCGCACCTCCCCGCGCGAGCGTTCCAATATTTTGCGCAAGGCCTTCGAGCTGGTCACCGAGCGCGCAGAAGAATTTGCCACGCTCATGACCCTGGAGATGGGCAAGCCGCTGAGCGAGGCTCGCGGTGAAGTGACCTACGGTGCTGAGTATCTGCGCTGGTTCTCCGAGGAAGCGGTGCGTGATTATGGCCGTTATGCCCCAAGCCCCGAGGGCAATCTGCGCATGCTCACGGTGAAAAAGCCCGTAGGCCCCTGCCTGTTGATTACCCCTTGGAACTTCCCGCTGGCGATGGCTACGCGCAAGGTTGCTCCGGCGATTGCCGCTGGCTGCACGATGGTGCTGAAGCCCGCGCGCCTTACGCCGCTGACCGCGCAGTATTTTGTGCAAACCATGATCGATGCGGGCCTGCCCGAAGGTGTGCTCAACGTGGTGGCATCGAAGTCCGCATCGGCAATTTCCGAGCCACTCATGGCGGATCGCCGCCTGCGCAAGGTGAGCTTCACCGGTTCTACCCCAGTGGGCGTGACGTTGCTCAAGGCCGCTGCCGACAATGTTCTGCGCACCTCCATGGAGTTGGGTGGCAACGCGCCATTCATCGTGTTCGCTGACGCCAACTTGGACAAGGCTGTGGAAGGCGCCATGGCTGCGAAGATGCGCAATATTGGCGAGGCTTGCACCGCGGCGAATCGCTTTATCGTGCATAAAGACGTGGCTGAGGAATTTGCGCACCGCTTCGCTGAGAAGATCGAGGCACTCAACCTTGGCAATGGCCTTGAAGAAGGCGTGACCTGCGGGCCCCTGGTGGAAAAGAAGGCGCAGGATTCCGTCGCTGAGCTGGTAGACGATGCCGTGGAAAAGGGCGCGAAGGTGCTCTGCGGGGGCAAGAAGCTAGAAGGCAATGGCTATTTCTACGCGCCTACAGTGCTTGTCGACGTCCCACGCGAAGCACGAGTGGCGCAAGAAGAAATCTTCGGCCCCGTGGCTCCCGTGATTACGTTCAGCACGGAGGACGAGGCAGTAGCCATCGCAAACGATACCGAATATGGCCTGGCATCCTACGTGTTCACGGAATCGCAGCGCCGCATGATGCGCATGAGCCACCGTCTGGAGTTCGGTCTCATGGGCGCGAACTTGGGCGTGATCTCCAATGCGGCGGCACCGTTCGGTGGAGTGAAGCAGTCCGGCATGGGCCGCGAGGGTGGTGCCGAAGGTATTGAGGAATACACCTCTATCCAGTACATCGGACTGGAAGATCCCTTCGCATCTGAGTAACCCGCTCATACGAAAGCGCGGCGCACGGGTAGCCTGAAAAAGAAAAGGAGGTTCCCGTGCGCTTTTCGCGTCTCGTCTTAGCCCTACCGCTGGCACTGTGCGCATGTTCCAGCGGCTATCAAGCACATTTGAGCGCCGCCGAGGATGTTCTGCGCATCGAGGTACAAGGAGCATCCTTCGTGGAAGAAGGCAGCCTGTTCCTCAAAGTTGGCTCCGAACAAGAAGCCCTTCCCACTGAAGCCCCGGCGAATGGTTTTGGCGGCGTGACGCACTTTGAGTACGAGCTGGAAAATGAGCACGTTGTGAAGGTGCAATCCCACAAGTCCGGCCCAACGGACCGCATGTGGCGCGGACCTTTTGGTGAATGCGTGATGCGCGAGAACCAAGCGGATTACTCGTTTGAGCACGCGGCCGAGTTGGTAGCGGTTCTCGAAGAAGCCGCGAAGCGCTGCTAGAGCTTGCCCACGCGCAGCAGCAGCGGGAAGTGCACTGTCCGGATTTCGGCCTCACCCCAGGCGGCTTCGAGCTCCGAGCGCAGGGCATCCAAGGGGTTAACGCCATGGGCATCGGTGTAATGTCGCACTGCGCTCCAGGTGCCCAGGTAGCCCATGAGGCGCTCAAAGCTCCAGGTGAGCGTGCTAGCGAACTCCGGCGTGGGCACTTCCTCAAAGGGGAATGGGATGGTGGCGTAGTGCTCATCCACATAGCGGCGCTGCGGAACCCAATAGGGGCCAATCACCTCGGTATAAAAGCGGCGGATCACGGCGTCCACGCTGGGGGTGATGCTCAACAGGGCGTAGCCCACCACCACAAGATAAGGCTCCCGGGCGAGCCACGCGGCACGCCTCGGCGTAGAAGGCATCGAAATCGAAGCAATGAATGGCTTGCGCCACCGTGATGGCGTCGAAAAGCTTGCCAGCAAAGCTGGTGTGCTCGGCTGCTTGCACGGAGTAGGCGATCTTGGGCCGCGGCGTGGCGTGCTCGATTTGCGAGCGGTTGAGGTTCGTGACGTGGACGTGTTCCGCCCAGCTACCAAGTAGGACGGCGAGCTGCCCCGTGCCGGAGCCGCAGTCCCACACTTGGGTGGGGCGTTGGTGGAGGGTCCGTAGGAAGTCAATGAATTCTGGGAGGTACGTGGGCCGGAACTGTGCGTATTGATGAGATCCGGTGCTGAACGTTTGTGCAGGCATCGCGTGGGGAATGAAGGTAGAGTGGGCAAAATGAATGACGCGACAACAAAAAGCATCGGCATCTATGTAGGTTCTATCCGCGAAGGACGCAACGCAATCGACGTTGCTCGCTGGGCAAAGGGATTAAGTGAAGGCTTGGACGCCGAGTTTGAACTCATCGACCTGGCCGATCACATCCTCCCCCACATCGCCACCCCGAAGCCGCCGGCAGCCTACGAAGGTAAGTATCCAGAAGCACAAGTGCGCGAATGGGCCGAACTCATCGATAGCTTCGATGGCTTCATCTTCGCCACCCCCGAATACAACGCGAGCGTGCCCGGCACCATGAAGAACAATTTTGACTCCATCTATGGTGAATGGGCCGATAAGCCCGTGGGTTTCGTCGCCTGGGGTGGTAATGGCGGCGAGTCCGCGGTGCGCCATTGGCACGATATTGTCCAGCGCGTAGGCATGAAGCCCGTGGGCGAGGACGTGCTCCTGCCTTTCCGCGAGGCATTCAAAGACCACAAGCTCGCCGCCACCGAGGAACAAGAAGCCGCGATGAAAGCACTGCTTGAAGCCGTGGTGAAGGAAGCCTAAGACATGATGCGCAAGTTGCTTGCCGACAGTGCGATCCTAGTGCTGGCCGGATGCAGTGCCTCTTCGGATGATTCGAGTGCGAAACCCGAGCAGTGGCAGAAAACTGCAAAGATTTTTAATCATGTGCTCGACCACGCCGATGAGTACGACTTCGACATCGAAGATGCCTCATCCACTTACGATTATTCGCTTGTCGACGCCAACGGCGACGGCCAAAAAGAATTGCTCCTGCGCAAAAGCCCCAACGCGGCGATAGGTTCTGTGCTCGTATTTTGCCGCCGACCCTGAACACAACCAGGCGATACTTGCAGATACAGCATTAAAAGACGGCGTCGCATCGGCTGGCGGTAGCCGTTATCGCATCGCGGGAACCAAAAGCGAACACGGCATTATCGCCAGCAGCGGCGAGGCCGCCAGCGGGGCGACAACCGCGGTGCTCTACACCATCGATGGAGCATCCTTGGTAGACCAAGGCCAATGGGAATACACCGCTGGCCCATCCGGCACGCCGGAAAGCCTGGAAGCAGCAGAGGCAGAACTGGACTGGGAAAATATCGCTCAGCGTCCCTTTAACGAGCAACCAGATCTGTTGCGCAGCAACCCCGGCGATCTACCAAACATTGAAGGTGAAACAGGTGGCCAGGACGCTGCAAGCGCGAAGTCAGAAGAAAAAACGAGCAATCGCAGCATCGAAGACGTAGTTGATGGTCGATCCAAAGCGGACTTCCCCACCTTCAGCGGCGATGCCAGCAGCGCCAACCCCAACTATGTTCCCAAGACCTCACCGCAGTTCGCACGCGCGGTGTATAACGCCTTTATTTTGGAGTGGATCTACAACGCCAACACCACACCCGTATTGGAAGTGGCCTCGCCGGTAACTGGGCAAACATACACGATGACCTGCGTGCAGAATACTTCGGTGACGTGCCGCGGCGGCAACGACGCGGTGGTGTATATCTACCCGCCAAGCCCCTATGCTCCACCAGACGGGGTGCAGTGGGGATAGCAATCGGCACCGGTGGCCAGGTGCCACTCCGAAGCCGGGTAAAACGCTCGGAGATTGCTTGAATCCCTATGCGATCCTCCGGGCTACCGGCGCGGGAGGCGGTGCTCGGGAAGGCCGGGGGTCGAATCCCACATGCTGGTGCTAGCCGGTTGCTAGCTGGGCCTTCCCATGAGAAAACCCGGCGCGACCGCCATGGTCGAACCGGGTTGATCTTGGGTACTACATATTGATTGAAGGATTGGGTAAATCGAGTTCTGGGAATTCATCCAGCCTGTCGGTAGCAACGTAAAATCCCAATCCACACAAAATCTCCGTGTACCTCGGCGCTTCTTCTGGGGACATGCCTTCGTCAATGAACCGTTGGACGTGCTCATCAAACGTCATCCGAATAGGGCCATCATGCACTATCATGACCTCGATCTTAGCCATTTGTTGAAGTACTCGTCATAACTGGATCTTCATATGTGAAAACCGGCGCGACCGCCAAGACCCAACCGGGTTCGCTGCAAACTAATTAGAAGTTGAATCGATCTTCTGGCACTGGCTCCCGAATGCCTGTTGGGCGCTCAAGATACTGCAGCTTGAAGTCTGTTACTTCTGGGGCAACGTCATCCCAATTGAGTCGCATTGAAAGCTCAGAGTTTTCACACATGTAGCGGAAAAGGCTATCGAGTTCGGAAAAGTGTTCATCTTCCAAGATGTAAGACCTGATGAGAAAAAGGTCTTCATCATCGAAGAACTCATAGAACAGGCGGATAGTGGCGTCTGTAGACTTACGCCACTGCTCGATGAGGCTTTCGGTAATGTCTGTGTCCGTGGTGTCTAGCACTTCGATGTACGGGTGGATCCTAATCATTGATCTGCCCTCCACACCATTGGTCGAACCTCTGTAACCACAGGAACCATTTTTCCACCATCAGCATCATCACGCACCGCTTTGCTTGATCCAGACTCAGAACTCTAGCCACTTGATCCAGACTCAGAACTCTAGCCACTTGATCCCAAACGGCCAGACCAAGGCTAGAAACGAGAAAACCCCTGCTCCTTGCTAGGAACAGGGGTCTTGATTTGTGGAGCTGCCGGGCGTTGAACCCCCTGATCGTTTTTCTAGCCCGCTGCTAGCTGGATCTTCCCATGAGAAAACCCGGCGCGACCGTCAAAGTCGAACCGGGTCCGCTGCAAACTACTTAAAAGTTGTATCGATCTTCAAGTACCGGGTGTGGCGCTCCCGATGGTCGATCAAGATAACGCATCTTGAAGTCTGTAGTTGTTTCTGGAGTATCGTCCCAGTCCAGATGTAGGGACAGATCCGAATGTTCACACATGTAGTGGAAAAGGCTATCTACTTCGGGGAAGTGATCCATGTTGACGATGGTTGCTCGAACTAAAAACAAATCTTCATCATCGAAGAACTCAAACCACAATGGCACCGTTGCGCCGGTTTCCTTTCTCCATTCCTCGATGAGCTTTTCCGTGAGCTTGGTATCCGTGGTTTCGAGCACCTCGACGTATGGGTGAATCTTCATCATCATGTGTCTGCCCTCCACACCATTGGTCGAACCTCTGTAACCGCAGGAACCATTTTTCCACCATCAGCATCATCACGCACCGCTTTGCTTGATCCAGACTCAGAACTCTAGCCATTTGATCCCAATCGGCCAGGCCAAGGCTAGAAAGAAAACCCCTGCTCCTTGCTAGGAACAGGGGTCTTGATTTGTGGAGCTGCCGGGAATTGAACCCGGGTCCTACGTCACCTTGCCAGGGCTTCTCCGTGCGCAGTTCGCGCTTGGATCTTTACTCGACTCTCCGGCTAGGACGAACACTTCCGGATGATGAGCCCAGTTAGCGGTAAGAGTCCCGTTGCACCCCGCTAACGCGATGCAACGGCAAGTCCCTTAGTCGATGCCAGACACCAGAGCAGGGACAACCCTGGGCTGACAGACACGCGGTCGCTACAAATTAGGCAGCGAGGGCGTAGTCGCGCTGAGTGTTCTCGGCGCTTATAAATTTGCTACGACGCTTACGGTGGTCTCTAGCCTGCACCGGCACGCTTCCCCTGGCGTAATGAACGCAGTCGAAACCATGTCAGCCCCTCGTGCGTTACCGGGTGCGGGAGTTGTGCTGCACTCACCCGGCAGGAAGCACAACACTACTCCTTGTGCGCCATAGGCTGCAAGGCCTTTAGGGTTCTAGTTCAAATTCCCTGGCAAACGGCTCGGCTTTTGGCGGTCGTTGATCCGTGGGGAATACGAGGTTATCTGCACTTACCAGCATGGTCTTGTGTTGGCCGTCCATGGACTCATAGGAGGCCACCTTGCCGCCGTCAATCGGATAGTCCTGAGCCATGAGAATCATAGAGATCTTTTCCTTACGGATCTTTTGCTCTTGGGGATAGAGCACATCTGCTTGCGTAGGCGTATCCAGTACGAGAACCACCACATGCTCATCATCCATGCCGGCTAAGAACTCTGGGTCTTCTTGGTGCATGGCAGCTAGTTCATCAATGTTGAGCACACGAACGGTGCCTTCAAAGCGTTGTAGCTGTGCTGCACGCTCTGCGTCGGTGCCCTGTGCTGTAGCCGACTGTTCTTCTTTGGATGCGGAAGTGCTTGCAGGGGTACTTTCGCTGCGTATCGCTGTGGATTGCTCACTCGATGTATCTGTCTGCTCGTTTCCACCGCTTCCGCAGGCTGCCAGGGGCCAAATTAAGGCCAACGCTATGAGTGTTACCTTCCGGGATTGTCGGGGCATGATCCCTCCTCATAAATCACGGTGCTCGACCATTTTTAATGGAAAATTACCACGCCTTTTGCAACAACACCACTGTTTGGTTTCACCCACTACCTGCGGGTTTTAAGTACGTGGCTCGTCTAGATGCATCGAGGCATCCGAAAATGCGCGGGTCTGTGGTGGGCCCAGTGGCTCCGTCACGTGATGCCCTCGAAAACGCGACTGCGGCCCGGGATTATCCGAGCTGAGCAAGGTGGCGTTCACAGTCTTAGAACCGAAGCCATCAGCGTTTAGCACCCACAAGCTAGTGGGCCGATCCAGCTTCAACATGGCATAGCCCTCATCACCCGTTCCAGAGGTCGCGTTGGAGATCCCCGGAAGCGAGAGCAGCTCGTCTTGGTCTTAGCAGCTTTTATGCCTTGGGTGCTGTTGCTCTGGGTGCGTCTGCGTTTTTGCGCTAGGAAAGAAAGCCGCCAGGCCACCGTTGCCATTCGCATTGATCCGCGAATATTTCAGATCCTTGCCGCTGCCGCAGGTGTCAGCGGCAAGTTCATCCGGTACTCGCACCTCAGCTCCGCGAGCCTGATCGAATACGTGATGGGCGGGGATAGTTCTGCTCGCCTGCACCTTATGAGGGCGATGAAAAGCGCAGAGCCAAAGCAACGTGTGTTTGGTTCGCAATCTAATTCAAGCAGTGCTTAAGGCCTGGATTCAGGTCTTTTGAGATTGCGCCTCCGCGCACCACTGAGCCAGTACCAGCGCGTGGTTGTGTTCTGCGTCTTTGGCCGCGTAGAGCAAGGTGGCCTCATCCAGGCTCAGCAGCCGTTCCAGATCTTCAGATTCGTTTGCGTTTAATTCTTCGCGGTAGCGCTTGCTAAATTCTTCAAACTTTTTGGGGTCGTGATCGAACCACTTGCGCAATTCGGGGGAAGGCGCGACGTTTTTCAGCCACAAAAACTCGCTGGTTTCTGCTTTCGATACCCCGCGTGGCCATAAGCGATCCACCATCACGCCGGTGCCGTCCACCGTTGCTTCGCCGTGTACAACGCTGTAGATCCTTTCGCATCTCATGCGTTGATGCCTTTAATTTTGCGGCCCACCTCGCGCACAATTTCGCGTTCGGTGGTGCGGCGTTTGATGTCTTCGCGCTTGTCGTAGTCTTGCTTGCCTTGGGCCAGCGCTAGTTCGAGCTTGACGCGGCCATCCTTGAGGTACAGCGAGAGCGGCACCAAGGTCTTATTGCCATCGCGTACTTTGCCCATAAGCGAGTCGATCTCGCGTCGGTGCAGCAGGAGTTTGCGGGTGCGATAAGGCGAGTGATTGGTCCAGGATCCGCGCGAATACACCGGAATATTCAGGTGGCGCAGCCAGACTTCGCCCTCATCAATGGTGGCGAAGGCATCGACCAACGAGACGCGACCTTCGCGCAAGGACTTAATTTCGGTGCCAAGCAGCACCACGCCACACTCGAAGGTATCGAGGATCTTGTAATCGTGGCGCGCCTTGCGGTTGGTTGCGAGCACCGGGTTTGAGTTCGCTGCCTTCTTCTTTTTCGCCATTGCTCCAAGATAGCGCTTCTACTTGCGCACGTACCAACGCAAGGTCACCTGGGCTGTAAGCGCTGCAAAAATGACGCCCACGATGGCAACAACGGGCAGCACTGTCCAAATATCGGCGCTGCTGACTCGGGCGATCAATTGAGATTCATAGAGACCATTGAGTGCTTTATCAATCACCCATGCCTTGCCGCCGAATAGCGCTGCGCCGGAAAGCACGGCACCGATGAGGGTGGCAATCACAGCCTCAAGCACGAATGGTGCTTGGGTGTACCAGCGCGAGGCACCCACCATGCGCATGATGGAGATTTCTTCGCGGCGGTTAAATGCTGCGATCTGCACCATGTTCACAATGAGGAAGATCGCGGCAATGGCCTGGATGGCGGCGAAGAGGAAAGTGGCGTTGCGGATGGAGTCGAGGTTATCGGTGGCACCTCGGAGATCATCCACCTGATCCACGATGGTATCGACCTGCTTCATGTCGCGAACGGCATCCAGGGGTTCGGTATCGAGTGGATCTTTCAAGCGCACGTGCAAGGCTGCCGGGAGCGCGTCGCGGGAGGTTTCTTCTACCAGCAGCGGGTCAGTGTCTTGGAATACCTCTACAAAGCGTTCATAGCTTTGTTCGCGGGATCGGAAGGTCACGCTTTCTACGCCATCGGAGGCTTGGAGCTTATCGCGTACTTCCTGGCAGTCTTTGGTGGAGCAGTCTTTGTCGTTGGCTGAGATCTCCTCATTGAACTGCACCATGACTTCTACGCGGTCGAGGTAGATCTCTTTGGTTCGCTCGGTCATGTTGGTAACCAAGAAACCGGTGGCCAGCAGCGCTAGGGAGATCGCGGTGGTGATCACGAGCGCGATGGTCATGGTGATGTTGCGTCCGAGGCCGCGGAATGCTTCGCGGAAGACAAATCCTTGTTTCATCGTGTTTTCGCCTTCCCTGTGTTATTTCGCTTCGCCGTACACGCCGTGGGCATCGTCGCGCACCAGCTTGCCCAGGTTGAGTTCGATCACGCGTCGGCGCATGTCGTTCACGGCCCGTGCATTGTGGGTAGACATGATGACGGTGGTGCCGGTGCGGTTGATTTGGTTGAGCAACAGCATGATCCCGTCAGAGGTTTCGGGGTCGAGGTTGCCGGTGGGCTCATCGGCAAGCAGCACCAGCGGGCGGTTGACGAAGGCGCGAGCAATTGCCACGCGCTGCTGCTCGCCGCCGGAGAGTTCTTGGGGCATGCGGTGTTCTTTGCCCGCGAGCCCCACCATTTCCAGGGTTTCTGGCACGAGGTGACGGATCTTGTCCTTGGGTGTGCCGATCACCTCGAGTGCGAAGGCCACGTTGTCGTAGACGTTCTTTTGCTGCAGTAGCCGGAAGTCTTGGAACACGTAGCCGATGCGCTGTCGCAACTGATTGATCTGCTTGCCGCGCAGTTTGTTCACATGAAAATCGCCCAGATGCAAATCACCGGAGCTCAGGTTCGTCTCACGGATCATGAGCTGCAGGAATGTGGACTTGCCGGATCCCGATGGCCCGATCAGGAAGACGAATTCCCCTTTTTCAATGTGCAGCGAAATGTCGTCCAGCGCGGGGCGCGTGGAGGTTTTATAGGACTTAGTCACATGCGAGAAGGTGATCACGCCTCCCCACCTTAGCCAAACCATTGTGACGAATGAAGCTGGAGTGACATTTGGGGTTAGAGCTTTTCGACGCTCCTGCACTTCAATTTCAGGTGAGACTCACCTCACCAACTGCTAGCCTTAGGCACCAATGTCCCCTACCTGAAAGCCCTCATGACTCAAACCAAGGAACACAAACCCACCGAGCGAGCCAGCGGCTTCCTCGGCGTGGTGGAAAGAATCGGCAATAAATTGCCTGATCCCTTCTGGCTCTTCGTCATCCTCGCCGGCGTGGTAGCCCTCACCAGCTGGATCGGCTCCACCATCGGCATGAGCGCCACTGATCCTCAAAGTGGCGAGAAGATCGAGGTGACCAACCTGCTCACTTCCGAGGGCATCACCCGCATGGTCACCGATGCCATCAAGAACTTCACCGACTTCCCACCCCTCGGCGTGATCCTCACCGTCATGCTGGGCGTGGCAGTTGCCGAACACACCGGCCTGATCAGCGCCCTCGTGCGCGCGATGGTGGCGAAAGTTGGCCCCACCACCCTGACCTTCGCAGTGGCGCTCGCGGGCGTGACGGGCTCCATCGCCTCCGATGCCGTGTACGTCATTTTGATTCCGCTTGGCGCAATGAGCTTCCGCGCCCTCGGCCGATCCCCCATCGTGGGCGCCATGGTGGCCTTCGCCGTGTCTTCCGCCGGGTTTAATGCCTCGCTCATTTTGAACATCACCGACGTCCTGCTCGGCGGCATCAGTACTTCTGCTGCCCAGCTTGTCGACGAAAACTACGAGGTCTCACCGCTGGCGAACTACTTCTTCGTGGTGGCGTCTTCCATTGTGTTGGCCTTGATCATCACCGCGGTGACTGAGCTGTTTATTAAGAACAAGGCCCGAGAACTCGTCGATCACGACGATCTGGACTACTCCGAACTCACCTTCAAAGAAAGCGCCACCGCACCCGCTGAGCAATCAGAAGAAGAGCTCAAAGAGGAAATCAAGCTCGAACCCCAAGAGGTTCGCGCCTTGTGGTTCACCCTCCTTGCAGCCGTGCTGAGTACCGCCGCCTACTTCATCTTGATGTTCTGGCCCGCCTCTCCCTTGTATTCACCAGAAGGCGCATTGGAAGGCCCGCTCATCCGATCCGTGGCCATCCCGATCGCCGGCATCTTCTTCATCCTCGGCATCGTCTATGGCGTGGTCGCGGGAACCATCACCAAAGCCGCCGACATTCCGGAGTTCATGGCCAAAGGCTTAAAAACCCTGCTGCCGATGATCGTGCTCTTTTTCGCCGTGGCGCAGTTCCTGGCGTGGTTCCAATGGTCCAACCTGGGCATCTGGACTGCTATTAAGGGCTCGGAGTTGCTCCAGCAATGGGATCTGCCCGTCTATGTCCTCTTCGCAGCATTGGTGCTGATGGTCGCACTGCTCAATATCTTCATCACCTCCGGTTCGGCCCAGTGGGCACTCATGGCCCCAGTGATCGTGCCAATGATGATGTACGTGCACGTCTCACCGGAGGTATCGCAGATGCTCTTCCGTATTGGTGATAGCCCCAGCAACATCATCACCCCGATGAGCCCCTACTTCGCCCTCGCGCTGACATTCTTGCAGCGCTACTACAAGCGAGCAGGCGTGGGCACGCTTATGTCACTGGCACTGCCCTACTCCATTGCCATGCTGGTGGGCTGGTTCCTCTTCTTCGTCATCTGGTATGCCCTCGGCATCCCGATCGGCCCAGGAACTCCCACCACCTACCCTGCCTAATGGCGACGGTGGGGCGTCGACAAGCTAAGGGCTAGGAATCCTGCGCCATGCGCCAGCGGATGCCGGCCTCGAGGAACTTGTCGATGTCCCCATCAAGGACCTTTTGAGGATCATTGACCTCATAATTTGTGCGCAGGTCCTTGACCATCTGGTAGGGATGCAGCACATAAGAACGCATCTGATTACCCCAAGAAGCATTACCACCTGCGCCGAGAGCATCCAGCTCGGCGCGTTCTTCTTGGCGCTTACGCTCTAACAGCTTCGCCTGCAGCACCCGCATGGCCGCAGCCTTATTCTGAATCTGAGACTTCTCGTTCTGGCAGGTCACCACGATGCCAGTGGGAATATGGGTCAGACGAACCGCAGAGTCGGTGGTATTGACCGACTGCCCACCAGGACCGGAAGAACGATAGACATCCACGCGGATCTCATTATCGGGAACCTCAATATGGTCGGTCTGCTCCACCACCGGCAGCACCTCTACCTCGGCAAAGGAAGTCTGGCGGCGGCCTTGATTATCAAAGGGGCTAATACGCACCAAGCGGTGCGCGCCCTGCTCAACCGAAAGCTGGCCGTACATGTATTCGCCATGCACCACGAAGGTGGCCGACTTAATGCCGGCTTCTTCTGCATAGGAAATGTCGTACACCTCAACCTTGAGGCCGTTTTTCTCAGCCCAACGGGTGTACATGCGCATGAGCATCTCTGCCCAATCGGCGGCATCCACACCACCGGCGCCTGAGCGAATATTCACCACGGCTTCGCGGGCATCGTATTCGCCGGACAGCATGGTCTTGACCTCAAGCGTTTGGATTTCTTGCTCAAGATCTTGCAGTTCTTCATCGGCCAAGGCGGTATCTTCGCCTTCTTCCTCGGCCAACTCATACATCACCGGCACATCATCGAGGCGCTGGCGCAAAGCAGTGAGCTTTTTCAGCTTGGCCTGTTGCATGGAAAGCTCTTGGGTTACCTGCTGCGCGTGCTCGGGATCATCCCACAATTGGGGGTCTGCCGCCTGTTGCTCCAACTCACGCACGCGAGTAGCAATCTCTTCAGGATCCATCACCTTCTCAATAGTGGTGAGGGTGGCATCTAAATCGCTGAGCGTTTGCTGAATATCAGGTCGCATGAGCACAAAGTCTAGCGCTTAACTCGAAGCGCTTTCGCTTGTGTTGCACAATGGTAGCCATGTCGAGCCAGAACGAAGCCCCAACCTCCGTGGCGGAAATGATCCCCGCCCTTGCCAAGACTTTCGCCGTCTCGCACGAGGGGCGCAGCGATGCACAGATCGCCCAGGCACTGGTGTTTAATGCCGGCCGCCTGGCCTGGCGCATGCGCGACCAGGGCGTGCAGGTGGAGGAAAAGACCTCCATCTCCGACGTGGTAACAGAGGCCGACCGTGCTGCCGAAACCTTCATTCACACCGCCCTCGCGCTCTTGCGCCCCGAAGACGGCGTGATCGGTGAAGAAGGCACCAACCAACAAGGCACCTCGGGCCGAACCTGGGTAGTAGACCCAGTAGACGGCACCTTCAACTTCACCACCGGTGGCGATTATTGGTGCTCGGCCCTAGCCCTAGTAAGTGGTGATCCTTCCGACCCAGAAGTACTCCACCTAGGTGCAGTCCACCGCGCAGATCTTGGCTACACCTGGCTAGGTGGCAAAGATCTACCCACCACCCGCGATGGCAAAGAACTACCAAAGCTTGACAGTGCCCCACTGGCCGATATCTCGCTGGGCACCTATATCCACCCCACCTTCCTTGCCAAAGACGAGGTGCGCGAAGCCTGGCTTAAGGTCGCAACCGCATGCGCTACCTTGCGTATGTTTGGCGCCGCCTCAGTTGATCTTGCCGGTGTTGCCGAAGGCCGCATTGGCGTATGGATGCAACACAGCGTGCATGACTGGGATTGGCTGCCGGGCCGCGCACTCGTAGAAGGTGCCGGTGGCGCCTGTGAAAAAGTCGAGGCGGGCGGAGTCACGTGGTGCATTGCCGGTAATGCGCAAGCTGTGGACGAAATGCAGGCATTACTTGCGCGCTAAAGCCAGCCATGATCGCGAGCCAGGCGTGCTGCTTCAAAGCGGTTGCTGGCCTGCGTTTTTGCGATGATGCTGGACACATGATTACGCACCGTGCCAGGGCGCATGTGCAGCGCTGCTGCAATTGCGCGCGTATCGGCACCGCTGAGCGCCTCGCGTGCGACGTCCACCTCGCGGGGTGTAAGCGGTGAATCAGCACTGAGCAGCACCTGATCGCGCATCTCGGGATCGATCACTCGCATACCAGCACGGATTTGGCGCACGGCCTCGGCCAGTTGTTCCGGTGGAGCATCTTTAAGCAAGAAGCCTTGGGCACCATTGTGCAGGGCTGTTTTTACATATCCGGCACGCCCGAAAGTCGTCACAATGAGGCAGCGGCAGGGTGACTTCGCCTCGCGAATAGCGGCGGCAACTTCCAAACCATTCAGCCCTGGCATCTCGATATCCACCAGCGCAACGTCCACCTGATGTTCTTGGATCAGTGGCAGCACCTCATTGCCGTTGCCGCATTGGGCTACCACGGTGATGTCAGGCTCAAGGTCCAACAGCGCCGCCAGCGCACCGCGCACAAGGGATTGGTCGTCGGCGATCAGTACTCGGATCATGCTTGCACCTCCACGAGGGTGCCGCCCTTCGGTCGTGCTTCAATGCTCAGACGAGCACCTGCCTCTGTGGCGCGGCGTCGTATGCCCTCGATGCCGTGGCCTTCAGGGCCGTGAACGCCTTGACCATCGTCGCTGATGCGCAGGCTCCTGGGCGTGACCTCGATCGTGCACCGCTCGGCTTGAGCATGGCGGATCACATTGGTCGCGGCCTCGCGCACAATCCACGCGAATGCTTGGGCAAGTTTTTTTTCCTCCGGCGCATGCACCGCAACGTCGCAACGCACACCGGCGCTGGCCAGCGCGTCGCGGGCGAGATCAATCTCCGTGGGCAAGTCCAAGCCCAATTGCTGCGCCACGCTCACGCGAACTTCCGCCAGGCCACGCTTGGCAATCTCCGCCACTGCCTGCATCTCTTTGCGCGCCACATCAGGGTCGCGGTCCAAGTAGCGCGCCGCTACCTCTGCTTTGAGCTTCATTACGGTAAGCGAGTGGCCGAGTAGGTCGTGGACATCAGAGGCGATTTTCTCACGCTGATTGGCAAGGTCCAGTGCGGCCTGCAGATCATTGCGCTTCCGTTCTGCCTGCGTAACCCAACTAACCACCACAACGAGCACCGGAGAAAACACGGTGAGGGAAAGAAACTCCCAAGCGCCCCCATAAAGCAACAGCACCCCGCAGCCCAAAGCGCAGATGACCGGTATCAGCCAGAGCAGGCGCGGACCGGGGTGCACAAAGGCCACCACTGCTACCAGGAAGGTAACAAAGGACACTGCGGAGGCACCGAACACGGGAACGGCACCGACCGCCAGGCCCGAGAGCAGACCGAAGAAAACCCAGAAGCGATGCCTGGCTGTCCAACCCCGTGGGAAGTATCCGATGGCACCAAAGCCGAAGCTGTAGATCAGCGCGAAGGCCAAGGTGATGGAAGCCCCTGCGGTTTTCGTGGCTGCGGGAGCATCTGAAGCGAGCAGGTACCAGAGCGGGAAGACGAGGAATCCAAGCCAAATGCTGCCGTACGCACATTCAATGAACGCAAAGCCTTTGAACGGCCGCGCAAACGCCTCGGCGTTGAACATCTTTTCGGATCACGCCCTTGCTTTGTCTCGTCGGTGCAGCAATACCACTACCAGCACGAACAGCAACGTCCACGCTAGTGCGTTGATCACAGCATAGGACAGGGGATCTGTCACCGAGTAGGGTTCAGCAGCAATTGCTTGCATCCCCTCCCCAAGTGGATAGCGGGCAAGCGCGGCAGCACCATAGGCCGGGGTGAATCGAGCAAAACTCAGGAATGATTCTGGAAGGGGCGAGAACGCATTGCCAGCAAAGGCCAAGACCACCAAGGAACTGGCTGCAATGGACACAGAACTAGGTGTGCGCAGCAACTTCGCCCAGCCAATGCCATAAATACCGAATGGCACTGACGTCAGTACGCACAACGCACCAGAAGCTATCCAATCCCCCGGCGTCATTGTTGCCCCACCGATGGCGCCGGCAATGTAGACCGCTAATACTGGCAGAGCTGCATGCACCAGCAAGGCGATGAACCGAGCTAGGGCAAGCCGGGATTGGCGTAATGGCGTCAAGGCGAGCTGCCGATTCCAACCACTATTGAGCTCCACAACGGTTGCGCCGGCGCTGCCCACCGCTCCCACTGCGCCTGCGTACCAGGCCATGCCGATCATGACGAAGGCGTTGACGTTGCCGTCGAAAAGCTGCTTGTCGCCATAGCTTTGGGTGGCGCCAAAGATGATGTAGAAGAACACCGGCAAGGCAATGGAGAAAAAGAGGAATGCTTTGTCGGACAGTGAGCGGCGCAGGCTCAGGACTAGGAATCTCATGATGGCTCCTTCATCAAGGTGCTGAATGCTTGGTCAAGACTGGAATGTTCGCGCAGGAGGTTTGTAACGGGGGCGTCCGCGACCAGCTCTCCGCAGCGCAAGACCACCGCTCGCTGGGCGAAGTGCTCGGCCTCGCGCAGGTAGTGCGTGGCAAAAAGGATCGTGGCGCCGCGCTCGGCTTCGCGCCGCATCTCCTGCCAGAAGTGCTCACGTGCGGTGGGGTCCATTCCGGCGGTCGGCTCGTCGAGGATCAGCAGTTCTGGGGAGCCCAAGAGCGCAAGGGCGAAGCGGAGGCGCTGTTGCTCACCGCCGGAACACGCCTGCACTTTGCGAGTGCGAATGTCAAGGAGGTTGGCACGGCGCAGGGCATCTTCCACGGGGGTTGGATCAGCGAAGGTGGAGGCGATCAGCTTGATCGTGTCCTGCACGCTGAGGTCTGGCAGCAGCCCGCCGCTTTGCAGCACAGCGCCGACCTTGGTGTCCAGCACCGCCTCGCGCGGGGTTGCCCCGAAGACTTGCACGTGCCCGCTGGTGGGCCTGGTGAGCCCCAGAACGATGTCAATGAGCGTGCTCTTGCCTGCGCCGTTTGAACCCAGCAGCGCCAGGATCTCGCCGCGCTGAACTTTGAGGCTCAGCCCGCGAAGTGCCTGTACCTCCTGGCTTGTGCGCCGGGTGTGAAAGCGCTTGCTGATGCCTTGCAAATCAATTGTTGTTTCCATGCCTTTGATCCAAGCGCCCACAAGCCGCTGTTACTTAGGCCATTCGTCATGAATTGTGCATGCAATTTGTCATGGGTGTTCCTCAGTAGACACACCTCGATCCGGATAGTATGGCCTGCATGAGCACCTATGCCGATGACCTAGCCCTCGCCCTTGAGCTTGCCGACGCCGCCGATAGCATCACCATGGAGCGCTTTGAGGCCACGGATCTGCGCATCGATTCCAAGCCTGACATGACCCCGGTAAGCGATGCGGACCTCGCCGTGGAGGAAAAGCTGCGCGAACTCCTCCAAGCGCAGCGCCCAGCAGATGCGGTGCTCGGGGAGGAATTCGGCGGTGATGTCTCGCTTGAGGGCCGCCAGTGGGTGATCGATCCCATCGACGGCACCAAGAACTTTGTGCGCGGCGTGCCTGTGTGGGCCACGCTGATTGCTTTGCTTGTCAACGGCCAACCGGTAGTCGGTATCGTCTCTGCCCCGGGGCTGGCTCGCCGATGGTGGGCGGCCGAAGGTACGGGTGCTTGGCGCAGCTTCGCTGCTGGCTCGCCGAAGCGGCTCGAAGTGTCCAATGTCAGTGCTTTGGAGGACGCCTCGGTTTCACTTTCCTCGCTGGAGGGGTGGGAGGAACGCGGGCTCCTGGGCAACATTGAGCAGCTTTCCCGCGAAACCTGGCGCCTGCGCGGCTTTGGAGACTTTTTCAGCTACTGCCTGGTGGCAGAAGGTGCCGTGGATATCGCAGCAGAACCGGAAGTATCCCTGTGGGATCTGGCTCCCCTGGCAATCCTTGTAGAAGAAGCCGGTGGCACCTTTAGCTCGCTTGGCGGCAAGCCTGGACCACACGGTGGCGATGCCATTGCCTCAAACGGCCTCTTGCACCAAGCAAGCCTGAAAATTGTGAACCCATAGCGAAAATGCCCTGCTAAAAGGCAGGGCATTGTTCTTTTTTGTAGAGCTTTTAGGCGGGTTGGAAACCTACGCCTGTTCCCCCGGTGTTGAGGTCACGCAGCACCGCTTCCATGTTCACCGTGGCAGTGGGCGAATGCAGCGGGCCTTGCAGCGGAGTGTTGCAGGCAGCAAGTTCGGTGGGGATGATGCCACCGGAGATGATGCCGACTACGCGGTCGCCTTCGATCAGCGGGCCGCCGGAATCACCGGGGCGTGCGCACACATGCGAGATAGCATATTCTGGATCGCTGAGCAGCACAGGGCCGCAGGAGTTGTTGCTGGCAACACCTTGCTTGCAGGCAGTGTCGAGTGCGCGCGGTTCTGCACCCACGGCGTGCACGGCAAAACCTGGATAGTATTCGCTGGTGATCTCGGTGTTGGGGCCAAGCTCAATCACTGCGTAATCAAGGTCTTGGCCCTTGCGCACGATGGTGCCAGAGGGAGCATTATTGCCAAGCTGCACCGCATCAAGGCTCTTGATGGGTTGGCCAACTTCACCGCAGTGCCCGGCGGTAATGGCGAGCTTACGACCCTGGGCATCGGTGCCAGTTACGGCAACGGTGCACATGCTTTCGTCATTGACCAGGATTGGTGTACCTGGGCCATACAAGGTGGTGCCGCGGGCGTGAGCATCGCGAGCGACCTGCGGCACATCCGGGCCGTGGAAGAAGGATCCGGTTACGCGGTGAAGCACGGGGCCAGTCTGCAGTGCCATGACCTTAGAAAAAGGATCGTTGGTCCACTCATAGAAGGGGCCGTTGGGCAAGGGCTCGAGCTCAAAGGGGGTTTCGACCGGGAATTGCTCGGCGAGGGCAGCAATTTGTTCTTCTAAGGTGGCCGAAGATCCAAGCTGGGCTTGATCCAAGGCTGCCTGTACTTGCCCTGCTACCTCGGGGTTGAGTTGAGCCAGCGGTGCCAACACTTGTTGGCTGAGCTGATCGCTGGACTGGGCCATGGCATTTGGAGCTGCCAGGGTTCCGGCCAGTGCCAGGGTGCCGCAGGCGATAGCGACGCGGCGCATCAAGCGTGAAGCCATAAGGGCAATCCTTTTCCTTTGAGCGAGAAAGTAGTCAAGGCCATGCTACGCCACCGATGTGCACTTCGATAGTCGTAGCGGGAGTGGGGCCGCTTAAAAAAGCCGCACCCTTAGGTGCGGCTTGCGTGTGGTACAAGTTGGCTTAGTCGATTTCGACCAGTGCTTGGCCACCTTGGACCGAGTCGCCTACCTCCACATGGATTGCACCCACGGTGCCACCGGAAGGTGCGGTGATCTCTGTTTCCATCTTCATGGCTTCGAGAATCAACAGGACCTGGCCAGCCTCGATGGTGTCGCCCTCATTGACCAGCACCTTGAATACGGAGCCGGCAAGCGGAGCCACCACTGCGTTGGCGGAGACACCCTGCACAGATGCGTTGGAGGGCTCGCTGTGCGTTTGGCTACCGCCGCCAAAGACGATGGCCCCGAGTTGACGCTGCTCCTCTTCGACCTCGACTTCGACAGAGTAGGCAATGCCATTGACTGTCACATTAAGTTTCATGTTCTTCCTTGTGTTGAAGTTTCGCCGATTCCGATTACAGGTTCGGAATGTGGAGCTGAACGTTTTGTCGGCCTTGCGCAGCCCACGTGCGGTGACGCGAGTACTTCACGGCCTTGATCTTGCCGCGATTGCCCAGGAAGGCGCTCACTGCCGCAGAAATTGCCAGCACCACGTCTTCGGGAATCGAGGCGTCGGAGCGCTTGCGCAGCTCGGCAATTTCTCTTTCTGCCGAGTCCAGGCGCTTGCTCAGCCCTTGCACCAGTTCGAGCAGTTGCTCGTTGCTCATTTCTGTCGCCATGGTTTATACCGGTCCCAGTCCGTGCTTCTTCGCCGGGCGAGTTACGCGCTTATTCGTGAGCACCTCGAGGGCGTTCGCGATGTGCATGCGTGTTTCGGCGGGATCGATTATGTCGTCGACAAGCCCGCGCGACGCCGCCATGTACGGGGTGGAGAAGGTCTCCTTGTACAGGCGAATGAGTTCCTCGCGCTTTGCCTCTTTATCTTCGGCGGCTTCGATTTCTTTGCGGAAGACCACATTCACGGCACCTTCGGCACCCATCACTGCGATCTCAGCGGTGGGCCAGGCGTAAACGCGATCCGCGCCGAGATCCTTGGAGCACATTGCCAGGTGAGCGCCGCCATAAGACTTACGCAGCTCAATGGTGATCTTCGGAACGGAAGCCGCAGAGTATGCGTAGAGCATCTTTGCACCGTGGCGGATGATACCGCCGTGCTCTTGGGCAACGCCGGGCATGAAGCCGGGCACGTCAACGAAGGTCACCAGCGGGATGTTGAAGGCGTTGCAGAAACGGATGAACTGGCTGCCCTTGTCGGAGGAGTTGATGTCCAGCACGCCAGACATGACATTGGGCTGATTGGCGATGATGCCAACGGTGCGGCCAACCACGCGGGCGAAGCCGACCACGAGGTTTTGGGCGTAACCTGCCTGCACTTCGAGGAAGTCGCCGCGATCCACGACGCGGGCGATGATCTCGCGAACGTCGTAGCCCCTCTTGCCCTCGACAGGAACGATGTCGCGAAGCTCCTCATCGGGCTCCACGATTGGATCGGGATTGACCACCGGCGGCTCTTCGGTGTTGTTCTGCGGCAGGAAGCTCAGCAACTTCTGGGCAATGAGTACTGCCTGCTCATCGTCCTCGGCCACGAAGTGGATGTTGCCAGCTTTGGTCATGTGTGCGTCCGCGCCTCCGAGCTGCTCGGAGGTGACGTCTTCGCCCGTGACGGACTTGATCACGCCGGGGCCAGTGATGAACATGTTGGCCTTGCGGGTCTGAATGATGAAGTCCGTCAGCGCCGGGGAGTACGCGGCGCCACCGGCGCAGGGGCCAGCGATGATGGAGATCTGAGGCACCAAGCCAGACAACAGCACGTTCTGGTAGAAGACCTTGCCGTAGCCGGAAAGTGAATCGATACCTTCCTGGACGCGGGCTCCGCCGGAATCATTGATGAAGATGAAGGGGGTGCCGGTGGTGGCGGAGGCCTCCATCATGGCGGCCACCTTGTTGGACTGGGTTTCACCTGCGGAACCACCCATGACGGTGAAGTCTTGGGACGCGATGTGCAGGGGGCGGCCGAATACGGCGCCGGAACCTGTGACCACGCCATCGGCAGGCGCATCGGCTTTGTCCATGCCGAAGTGGGTGGTGCGGTGCTTGGCAAACATGCCGGTTTCGTAGAAGGTGCCTTCGTCGACAAGCGTCTCGATGCGCTCACGGGCGGTGAGCTTGCCTTTTTCGTGCTGCTTGTCGATCTTTGCCTGGCCACCGCCGAGCTCAACCTTGTGGCGAGCCTCGGCCAGTTGCTCAAGGCGATCGGACATTGTGGGTTCGTTACTCATGTCGTGTCATATTCCTTATTCGGCTGGCTCGACCTTGACGGTCTGGCTGCGGCCACCAACGGTGACCTTGTAGGTGATGGGCTCAAGCACGGCTTCGTTCTCGCGCTTCTTTTGCTTGGACGGATCCTTGCCCACGTTCTTGGGGCCTTCGTCGCGGGTCTTGAAGAAGTTCGGTGCAACACCGGGGAACAGGGCGTTGGTGAGCACGTCCTCGTCGGAACCGTTGAAGCCTTCTAGCTTGCCAGCTTCTTCCACCAGGTGATCCCACTCGGGTTCGAGCAGGTCTGCCGGGCGGCATTCGATGGGTTCCTTCTTGGTTTGCTCCTGAGCCTGCTTGATGAGTTCAGGGTCGCGCTCGCCGATGGTCTCGCCGTAGTAGCCGAGCATGAGGTCTGCGAATTCGGCGGTCATCACCTTGTAGCGCCCCATCAGCACGTTGAACACAGCTTGGGTGCCGACGATCTGGGAGGAAGGCGTGACCAGCGGCGGGTAGCCAGCGTCCTTGCGAACGCGGGGTACTTCTTCCATCACTTCGTCGATACGGTCGCCTGCGCCTTGGGCGTTGAGCTGGCTTTCCATGTTGGAGAGCATGCCGCCGGGGATTTGGGAAAGGAAGATGTTGGTGTCCACCAGGGTCTTGGACTCAAATTCCCTGTACTTGGGGCGAACCTGCTTGAAGTGATCGCGGATGTTGATGAGGCGATCCATGTCCAGGTCAGTGGTGTAGCCGGCGCCTTCGAGCATTTCCACCAGTGATTCGGTGGGATTGTGACCGGGGCCGAGCGACATGGAAGAAATAGCGGTATCAACGACGTCCGCGCCAGCTTCAATGGCTTTCATCAGCGTCACGAGGGTCACGCCGGTGGTTGAGTGGCAGTGGACATTGATTTGAGTGTCCTCGCCGTAGGTTTCCTTGATACCGCGGATGATGTCGTAGGCGGGCTGCGGCTTGAGCAGCGCGGCCATGTCCTTCAGCGCGATGGATGATGCACCCATATCCAGCAGGCGTCCCGCTTGCTTCACGTACCCCTCAACAGTGTGCAGGGGCGAGACGGTGTAGCAGATGGTGCCTTGGGCGTGTCCGTCGACCTTGGTGACGGCGTTCATTGCGCGCTCGAGGTTGCGAGGATCGTTCAACGCGTCAAAAACGCGGAAGACGTCCATGCCGTTTTCTTTGGACTTTTCGGCGAACTTGTCCACCACCATGTCCTCATAGTGGCGGTAGCCGAGCAGGTTTTGTCCGCGAAGCAGCATCTGAAGCTTGGAATTCGGCATCAGCTTGCGGAAGGTGCGCAGACGCTCCCAGGGATCTTCGTTGAGGAAGCGAATGCAGGCGTCGAATGTGGCGCCGCCCCAGCACTCCACGGACCAGAATCCAGCGTTATCAATGTCCTCGCAAGCGTCGACCATGTCTTCCATAGCCAATCGAGTTGCGAACAGGCTCTGGTGCGCGTCGCGCAGAGCGACTTCGGTCACTCCAATATTTCTTGGGCTCATACTTTTTCAATCTAGGCTCCTGTGACGCCTCCTGCATCCCCGAGAACATGCAACTCAAATCACATTCGGTATTTCTGTGGGATTTGAATGGTGTTCAAGAATGTTGATTTATGCCCGTGAGCGCGCAAAATGCCTTTTGAACGTGACCGATTGCCAAGAATTTCGGACAGGTATGAGTTTTCTCACGCCCGTTCAAACATTCAGACGTTGAGCTTTTCGACGCACTAAGGCCACCCAAGAGCAATGCCCACGATCGTCGCCGAGGGGCGAAATTTCCCCCGCGACCCTGGTACGGAAGTTACAAAAGTGAATTTCTGTGACCAAATTTGCAATTGTTCGCTCATAACGTCTTCGAAGGATTAGCGAGATGAAGAAAACCCTCATTGCCTTGCTTTCTGCCGCGGCAATCTCCGCCGGCCCTGCGCAACCAGCAAGCGCCGCACCGGCGTTCAACTCGTCTGAAATGCCTGGCGTGAGCGTCGAAAAGCTCAAAGAACTGGCACAAACCCAATCCCCTGAAATCCAGCAGGCGGTGGCCACACTCTTGAAGCAGGCCAAACTGCCCGTTGCGCCCTACACGGAAGAAGCAGACGAATTCGCACCAGCCAAGTGGGGCGACGAATCCACCAAAGAAAAGTTCTGGGCACCCGCACCCGTGGTTGGCTGCGGCGTCGGGAATCTCAAGGTCACAGGCGCCCTCGCGACCGTGCAGCCAGGCCCCAACCACGGCGCAGGCGCACTTCTTGGCAAATCCAACCTGATCAACCCCTACATCCCTCACGGCCACGCGCTGTTTCACATCTTTGTAGGCGAAGATCAACTCGCACCACTAACCAAAGGCTCCGACGTCAAAGTGGCATGGCTGAACCTGACAACCTTCAAGGGTGGCATCGACGCACTCGATGATTCCTTCCTCAGCCTCGGCGTCCACGCCCAAACCTCCAAGGTGGTCAAGACTGGGCAGGGTTCCGTAATCGCCGCTGTTGCCGGTAAGACCGCCTACCAAAACGGCGAAGTTTGCACCGTACTTCCCGCAATTGGTTCAACGACGGTGCAGTAACGCACTCTCCGCAAAAAATCACAACATAGGTCGCCGCCTACGACGATGAAATCGATGCAGGCGGCGTCTCTACACTGATAGCCACAATCGCCCTGAGCCACCCGGACCCTGTACGCGGCGTGCCTCAGTTGGAGCTGACAATACTTTGCAATTCCCCACCATAAATCAACACTTAGGATTAAATTGTAAAGAGTATTGTTTATTTCCATCGGAAGGAACATCCATGAAACTGGGATGGCTCGCTGCACCACCCCCTCAGCAGCGAAAAACAGACTCTGAAATTCGCAGCCTGTACCCGCGGCTGCGCGTGCAAGTCTTTTTGGGCATCTTCATCGGTTACGCCGGCTTCTACCTCATCCGCAACAACATCTCACTGATCGCACCTCTGCTGCTCGACGATACGGGGATCGACAAAGTCGGCGTCGGCATCATTGCCAACGCCGTTCTGTTTGCCTACGGGTTGTCGAAATTCTTCTCGGCCATGATCTCGGACCAGGCCAATGCCCGTTACTTCATGCCGCTGGGACTCGCGCTTTCTGCGGTGATGAACCTTCTGATCGCGAACGTCCCCTACCTTTCAGCATCAGTAGGCATCTTCGCCACCGCCATGTTCCTCAACGGCTGGTTCCAAGGTATGGGCTGGCCGCCATGCGGACGTGTGCTCGTGCACTGGTACTCAACCAATGAACGCGGGTCCGTCACTTCCTTATGGAACACCGCGCACAATGTTGGTGGCGCTGCACTTCCTGCATTGGTGGGTGTTGGCCTGTACTTCTTCCACGATCAATGGCAAGTAGCTTTCTGGTTCCCCGCAGTCGTGGCACTCGTAGTGGCAGCGATCGGCTTCCTGCTCGTGCGGGACACACCCGAATCCCAAGGTCTCCCGCCGATTGAGGAATACCGCAACGACCCAGCAAAGGTTAGCGCCGCCGACGATGGTCTCACTACAGCTCAGCGAGTATACAAGCACGTGTTGACCAACAAGACCATCGTGATGCTCGCCATCGCCAACGTGTTTGTTTATGCACTGCGCTATGGCGTACTCAACTGGGTCACTGTATTCCTCAGCGAAAAGCACGACGCGGAGATCGGCAAGGGGCTCGTGGGCTTTGCAGCCTTCGAGCTCGCCGGCATCGTTGGCACGATCGCATGTGGCTTCATGTCCGACAAAATCTTCCATGGCTTCCGCTCAGGTGCCGGTATCTTGTTCACACTCGGCGCAGGAATCAGCATCGCCACCTATTGGCTGCTCCCCGTTGGTACCCCAATGTGGGTCCTCATCGTGTTTGTTGCTCTCATCGGTGGCTTCATCTACGGCCCTGTAATGTTGATCGGTCTTCAGGCCATCGACCTTTCCCCACACAATGTGGCGGGCACAGCGGCGGGCTTCACCGGTCTTTTCGGCTACCTGCTCGGCGCCACCTTGGCTTCTACCGGTGTTGGCGTAATTGTGCAGAATTTTGGCTGGAATATCACGTTCATGGTGTTCATTGCCTTCGCTTTGCTCACCATGCTGCTCTTTGCTCTCGTTGGTAAGCAGGAGCGCGCGCTGATGAGGAGTGCAAAGTGAAGCGCGCAATAGCGGCGGGACTTGCAGCGCTCGCCCTTATGAGCTGCAGCAATAATCCCGGAGATTTCGATTTGCAAGGTCACCGCGGAGCCCGCGGGGAATTCACGGAGGAATCCCGCCAGGCTTTTGAGCGGGCACTCGAAGTTGGCGTGGACACCTTGGAGCTTGATGTGGTGATGACAGCCGATCACGTCCCAGCCGTGTGGCACGATCCAATCATCGAGGCAGAGAAATGCTCAGGCGAATACGTAGGTAAACCGGTTCGCACGCTCACTTTCGAGCAGCTTCAAACGCTTGACTGCGGTAAACAACTCACTGATTTTCCGGACGCTTCTGTGGTGGAAAATAACAAGATTCTCCAGCTTGATAACGTCTTTAAACTCGCGAAAGATCACGAGGTACGTTTCAATATTGAGACGAAAATCGAAGCTGAAAAACCGGAGCTTTCCGCACCGCCACAAGAGTTCGTGGACGCCATCGTCGCCAGCGCAGACCGCTTCGGACGCCGCGACGACATCATGATCCAGAGCTTCGACTGGTCCTCGCTGGAGTTGGTACCGGAAGGTATCGAGAGGGTGGCACTGTACGATTCAACCACTTTCACCCCAAACTCTGTATGGCTCGGCAGCGCAACCTACGACGACGGCGTAGTGGCAGCAGCACAATCCGTGGGCGCAACCGTGCTGAGCCCCGACTATGAGTTGGTAGATCAGGACCTTGTCAATCAGACGCACGCAGAAGGCATGAAATTGATCCCCTGGACTGTCAATGATGTAGACACAGCGCGTTCGCTCAAAAAACTCGGCTGCGATGGCATTATTACCGACTACCCCGGCAAGATGAGCGAGGCGCTGTAATCCAAACGTCCTCGATACTTCGTAGACCTCCGCTTTATTCAGGAATGCGAAGGTCTACGGCCCATTTTCAAGCACAAGGTGAAATCTCAACACCAAACATTTCGGTGAATCACAAGCCTAGGACTCAAGTGACACTTCAAACAGAGTCTTTGAGGGCGCAGATGATCCGCCTGCAGGCTCTTGGGTGATCATGAAGGCCTTGGCCTGCGCCACACCATCAATATCGGCCTCCATGTCTGGAACTACCTCTTCCGATTCCATCACGCCAGCCGAGCTTGGTCCTGAGTCTTTCAGCAGCCACATCTGGTACGCCTGATCCGGGGGCGGAGCGGGCACGTTATGAAGCTGTACCTTTGCCTGATCAAAGCCTGGGCGATATTCCAACGTGACCGTGCCGCCAGCCACCGGCACCTCAACGGTATTCACGGCCGCCTGCGTCACTTCCGATTCCGGAGACTTCATCACCCGGGGCACTGCAATGACACCGACAATGAGCACCAGAACTGCAGCTACTGACGCCAACCACACCTGGCGTTTGCGTCGAGTAGCAATGGCCGTGACGGATGCGCCTTCAGTGCCGATGTCAGCGCGCAGGCGTTGCCACGCAGTTTCCTCGTTCGGCATCGCTACCTCGGCACTCAGACCGGCCGCAATGTCACGGAACTGGCCTTCATGGTGAGCGAATTCTTCATCGCGAAGCTCGTCCGCGGCGCGCTGCTCATCTTCGGGCAGAGCCCCCAGAGCCGAAAGCGCAGCGAGCATCTCCAGCTCCTCTCGTGATGGTTGCTGTGCATTCACGAGCTCATGCACCTCCTTAACGCTGCCATTGCGTCCCGCAGTCGGGTTTTAATTGCTGAATGAGTCGCCCCTAATTGTTCCGCTACCTGCTTGTAAGTGAATCCTTTGAAGTAAGCTAGAGATACAGCCTCGCGCTGCTTCACACTCAGCGCTTCAAAACACGCTGCAACTTCGGCGTGCTCGTCGAGGCGCAACGCCCATTCATCGGCCCCGCCGATCGCGCGTGCTTCCTGCTGTGCGAAGTCATCGTTTCTCTTGTCTTGCGAAGATCGGCTGCGCAGGAAATCTACGGCTCTTCTGTGCGTCACCGACAGAATCCAACCTTCGGCCGAGCCTTTTGTGGCATCGAAACTCTTTGCGTTGTTCCACACCGATAACCAGGCGTCATGGGCTACGTCTTCCGCGAGCGCCGGATCGACGACGATGCGCACAGCCAAGCCGTAGACACGCCTATTCAGCAGACGAAACAACTGCTCGAAAGCAGCGACGTCCCCCATTGACGTGGCTTCGAGCAGCGTAGCTGGCTGCAATTGAGTGTCTGGCACGTGCCCAACCATACACAAGAAAAAATTTTTTCTTTCGCACCCACCCACCCCACCACACGGCTCCGAACACTGTGTGAAGGCAGCAACACCGCTGCTGAAAACACTCAACGAAATGGAGCAACATGCAGCTCAAGCGACGCCCCATCTCCACGGCAGCAGCCGTGTTGGCCGCAGCCGGACTGATGCTCGGCGCATGCTCAACTGACAGCAATGAAGCAGAGAGCACATCCACCGCAGCAAGCTCTCAGACCACCACCGCCACTTCCGAAGCCGCCTCAACGAGCACCTCTGGCGCCATGGCAGCGGCAGCACCGAAGGGGCCACTGTGCCAGGCATATGCTGACGCGCACCCGGATGGCCCGGCCTCCCTCGAGGTCATCTCCGGCCAGAATGTGGTTGAGGCACTGCCGAACATTCCCGAGCTCTCCACCCTGACCGCAGCGCTCACCGGCGAACTCAACCCAGATGTGAATCTGGTGGCCACCATCAAGGATGGTCAGTGGACCATCTTCGCTCCCACGAATGCAGCGTTTGAAAAGTTGGACGCGGCAACCGTCGAAAAGCTTAAGACTGATTCCGATCTGCTGAGCAAGATCCTGACCTACCACGTGGTCGACGGCAAGGCCGACGTCAATGCAGTCGTTGGTGAACACACCACCGTGCAGGGCTCCAAGCTGAAAGTCACCGATGGCGACCCGATGAAGGTCAATGACGCCACCATCGGCTGCGGCAACGTGCCCACCGAAAACGCACAGGTCTACCTGATCGACTCCGTCCTCCTCCCCGCCGAATAATTCACCACCCCAAGGAGAAAAACCATGAACCGTTCCACCAAGATCGCCTCTACGACCCTACTGGGCGCAGCCTTCCTCGCCCCCGCCGCTGCACAAGCCGCAACTCTGCAAGACTTCATTCAGCCAACCGCACCGGGCCTCAACGTCGCAGGCGCGCTGCCCAACTGGGACATCCAGAACGGTCACGCCACCGCCAAGGCTGAAGATGCCATTGCACTGGGCGTTTCCGCACTCGGCGGTAAGGCGACCGCTCACGCTTCCAACCTCTCCGGCCCCGCAGCAATCGCCGTCGGTGAAGGCGCACACGTGGAAGCTCACGGCGTGAACCCCGGCCTCGCCATCGGCATTGCTGGCCCCGACACCATGGTGAAGATCGACGGCACCACCCCCGTAGTATGCGAAGGTCAGGCAGGCTTCGCCGGTGATTTCCAGACCCTCACCGGCTGCGTCGCCTACACCACCATCGACGGCCAGAACGTCACCGTGCCGCTTTCCCTGCGCTAATTAAGAACCCATCCTTTCAAGAGACTGCTAAAAATCCCCACCTGTTCGACTGTGCAATTAACGTCGGACTCGTGGGGATTTTTGCTTTTCGACGCTCAGGCGGTTTGTACGGGCTATTCAGTCCAGCTTTGCCTTCTAGCGCTTCTTCAATTGCGCTTTAAGCCCTTTTCCCTGGAGGTTTGGATCTGACTTCATGCGTTGCCGCAGGCCCTAGGCATAGCCAAGACACTCTGCCAAAACACCGTAACTCCAATCAAAATTTGTGCCATTAGAAACTCCTCTAACAACGGGTAGATACCCATATCCGGAAAGCGCCTTGACCCAAAGCAGTGAGTAGTGCACTGCCAGAATTAACTGCTGCCATTGCGCGCACCTGCCTCCAAGCAAATGTATGCCCACCGCTATCGAGGCCAACGATATAGGGGCAAACCTGTTCTTTCGAAACACGATCTTGCATGGACACTTGCAGTATGGCGATCTGTTCTGGGGTGGCATCGCTGAGTCGAGCTTGCAGTGATTGAGCGACATCCCCGGCGTTGATCGTTTTTAATGGAGCCATCCGGATATGTACCAGTTATCTCTCCAAAGTCACTATCAATGGTTGCGACAATGTCGCCATAACCATAAATCGACAAAGTGTGTGTAGTGAGTCCCCGAAGCTCGCCACCTAAAAACGCCAGAGCCTCCGGTGGGATGCTACTAACGGGTTACTTACCCGAAAAAATCTCACTTGGTGCGGATTGATTGGCCATCGCCGAAACTGGAACGACCGACATTGAAACAGCAACGTGCATCAGCGCCGCAGGGGTTGACATCTTTCGCATGCAATTCTCTTAACTGAAAGCTCGCGTGTCTGAGAAAACTATTTTCTTCCCCTCATTAAATGAGCGTAACAGTAATCGTTGCAATGTGACGTGAATCTCTCGCCAGAAAGCTGTCTCTTGCAATTTGAATTGGAAAGAGGTTGAGTCGCGGAATTAAGGCTCTGAAGTTCTTGACCCGGTTGAGACAACCAGAATTCTTCCTCAACGTGAAACTTTTCCAAAGACTGCACGCATCCCCTGCCTGAGCTTCTATCCCGCAGCGTGGTGAATGGATCGTGCTGAAAGGTGTAGTGTGCTGCTTCCGCAAAACGCGGGTGAACAACGAGTCAATCGAGGCTCTCCGGGCACCACTCAATCCCGAAGGGAATCAGTGATAGTCGATGAGGCCTTCATCTTCTGTTGCTTTGCGATCGTCGCATCGCTAGAGGAAACGGGATGATCAGGAGCCAGCAGGCGAGATTCTATCGCGAGTGTCGACCATACGGGCATTACTGAGGTGACCACCGCCACCAGAACCGCACACTCGACTAGCCCCCAGGAACCAGCAATGAGGTTGTCGCCCTCCACGCTGAAGAGATTGGGGCAGGCCGATTGTGCGGCATGTCCGATATCGGGCAGCGCCGGGGCGAGCTTCACCAGATGCCGCGTGCCACCTCGCGACTGGTTGAAGTAATTGTCCCACCACGGCCGCGAAAGCGCACAGGACTGCTCGCCTGGATGGAGGCTCAGTCTCACATTCGCCAGATCGAACGTGGAGAATGCGTTCCGCAAGGCAATATCGGTGGCAAGCATGATCGCTGGAAGAAACTCAACTGCGGATGGTTTCGCATGCTCGGCAGAATAAAACTCGAGGACCAGATCTTCGGGCGACCCGTCGAAAAGGAGTCCATCCTCGTTGCTTTCCCCGAGGAACCACGGAAAGAGGGGTTCCCCGGACATTAAGGACCCGACTGCGTTTATCACGCTCCATAGATCTTCTGCCTGTTCAGCTTTCCGGAGAGGCCCGTTGGGATCGATCTGCCATTTCGCACTCAACGTCAAAATCATCACAGCGCCCTTCGTTTACACTTCACCATCTGCTCCGCTTTCCGTGTTTTCCTTCACGGATTGTTCCGCGGCTTTGATGATATCGACACCAACGACGTCTTGACTCAATGCAAGAAACCCCCGGTTCACTTTCGCAAACCGAGGGTTCCGGATTAGTAGCGGGGGCAGGATTCGAACCTACGACCTCTGGGTTATGAGCCCAGCGAGCTACCGAGCTGCTCCACCCCGCGCCGTATTGCTTTGAACTTTACCGTTCTGTGCAACGAGTGATAACACTACACAGAACACCACCCCCCACGCAAACTCCCAGCTCAGACACTGGAAGTGCGTGGGGTTGGCGTCGAAAAGCTGCTTATTGCTGGCCGGCTACCTTTTGGTACTCCTCGACGGCCTTGTCTAGCTCGTCAAGGGCGCGACCATATTCCTCATTGCTGCCGCCGCGGGCTTCCTGCAAGTTCGTCAGGGCATCGTTGATCTTCTGAATTGCTTCACCTTCACTGCCGGACGCGGTCGCGGGCGCGGAAGGCTTCTGCTCAGTCTTGGTTTCTGGCTTACTTTCGCTGGAAGTGTTTTCCAACTTCTTGGCCTCGTCAAGATCCTGCGCCGCCTTAGGGTCGATGCCCACCTGGCTCAGCGCCTCAGAGATCGTCGGCGCATACCCCACCTTGCCTTGGTACGACACCAGCACACGCAACAGTTTGGGGAAGGCCGATTCCTGTCCCTTGCGCTGCGAGTACAACGGCTCCACGTAGAGGATCTCGCCCCCACCCACCGGCAGGGTGAGTAGGTTGCCGTTGTAGAGATCGTTGGTGTCCTTCCACAAGGTGCGATCAGAAGCGATCTGGTCCGAGGACATCATCGTATCCTGCGCCTGCTTCGGTCCTTGGGTGAGCGTGTTGGTGGGCAACACGCGCACGGTGATCTTGCCGTAGTTCTCAGGATCCGAGGTCACCGTCATATGGGCTGCCAAGTACTCGCGCTGCAGACCTCGGAAAGGGGTGATGAGTTGGAAAGCGGGCTTGTTCGTTTCCGGGTCGGAAGCCACCACGTAGTAGGGCGGCTGCGCCTTCTCATTCTTCCCCTCAGTTGCGGAGGGATCGTTTGGCACCGACCAGAAACGGTCATTGGTGAAGAAGTCGCGGGCATCATCCACGTGGTAGCGGGCGAGCATTTCGCGCTGCACCTTGAACATGTCCTCCGGGTAGCGCAGGTGATCCATAAGCTGCTCGGAAATGTCCGACTTCGGCTTCACCGTACCCGGGAAGATGCCCTCCCAAGCCTTGAGCACCGGGTCGTTTTCATCGAACTCGTAAAGCTCCACGGAACCGTCGTAGGAATCCACCACAGCCTTCACCGAGTTGCGGATATAGCCCACCTGATCTGTCACCAGGCGCTGCTGGCCATCGCCCACGGCCTGGGAGGAATCGTTAGTGGATTCGGTCAGCGAAGTGCGCTCTGCATAGGGCAGGCTCGACAGCGTGGTGTAGCCATCTACAACCCACTTGATTCGCCCATCGATCACCGCCGGGTACGTGGTCTTATCGGTGGTGAGCCATGGCGCAACCTTATGTACGCGCTCACGCGGATCACGGTTGTAAATGATCTTAGAGTTTTCATTCACACGATCAGACAGCACCAAGTTCAACTCCTGGTACTGCACTGCATAGGCGGCGCGATTGACAATGTTGCCAATATTCACGCCACCCTTGCCGTCGTAAGTGTAGGTTTCGGCATCGGTGTCGTATTCGACCGAGTTGCCGTCGGCTGAACCCACCACTGCATAATCAGCGCCATCGGGCGAATTGGCAATCACGGGGCCGAAGTAGGTGCGCGGCTGATCCAGCGCCAAACCAATCTTCTTGGCCTCGTCGGTTGTTTTCTGCAAATCAGACACGGTATAGACGGGGTAACCGCCACGGGCGGAACCCACGTCGCGAGCGACCTCATCCACCTGGTTCGCGGGAGCTGCCACAATGCCGTTGCCGTGCGTGTACACGGTGTGGCGGTTGATCCAGTCCTTCTGGTTTTCCTTCAGGGCCTGGGGATCCAGCTCACGGGCGGCCACCACGAAGTCACGCATCTGGCCATCGACGTTGTAACGATCAACCTGTAGCGACTTGGGGAAGCCGTAGAAGTTACGCAGTTGCTGCTGCTGAGTGAAGGTGGGCGAGATGATCTCTGGGTCGAGCAAGCGGATATTCGAAACCGTAGCCACATCCGAAGCAACTGCTTCAGCGGAAGCACCGTCGGCGCCCCAATTATCCTTGTACGTCACTTTGTCATCGGTAATGCCATAGGCGAAGCGCGTGGCCTCGATATTGCGGGAAATGTATTCCGATTCCTTCTCCGCGCGGTTGGGCTGCACCGAGAAGCGCTCCATCATCATGGGCCAAGCCGAGCCAATCACAATGGCACTCAGCACCATCAGCACGGTAGACACCGCGGGAATTCGCAGATCCTTCAGCACGATGACCGAGAAGAAAGCGAACGCCACCACTGCCGCAATCACCATGAGGATGATTTTTGCCGGCAACATCGCGTTGATATCCGTGTAACTGCCACCGGTGAAAGTGTCATGCTGGCGCTGCAGCAGGCCGTAACGATCCAGCCAGTAGTAAGCAACGCGCAGCAGCATCCAGATGCCAGCCGTGACACCTAGTTGCACACGCGCATAATTGCTCACGTGCCCCTTCATGCCTGCAGCCTGATTTCCAATGCGGATGCCACCCAGCAGGTAGTGCCCAACGAGGGCAATAAAGAAAGCTAAGGCAACGAGCACCGAAAGCGTGCCAACGATGATCCACAACATGGGCAAGGTAAAGGCGTAGAAGCCATAGTCCATGTGGAACTGCGGATCCTGCACACCGAAATCCTGGCGGTTGAGGAACAACTGCACGGTCTGCCAGTTGCGCTGCCCAAGAAATCCGGAGAGCACACCGACGATGAGCGGCAGCAGAAGCAAGAAGCGATGCACGCTTTGATCAAGAACCTTGCGGTACTCCCCCACCGGGCCGCCGATGCCGAGAATTTCTAGCTCATCGGGGCGCCCACGGTAGGTCAGCCACCCGGCAAGCCATGTGATGCCCGCACCCACGAGTGCGAAAATGAAGAAGAGTGCGATGCGGGTAATCAGCACCTTGGAAAAAACGTTGCGGAAATCTACCTCACCGAACCACAGCCAGTCGGTATAAAGACCAATGAGCAATGGAACGAGGGCAAAGAGCACCACAACTAACGCAATGATGTTGGCGATCTTTCGCGAAGGCCGCTTTGCTGAGGTTGGTCTGGTTTGCCTTGGGGCCAACTCCAACTCCTTGAGGTTGTTATGGGCGCAAGCATCGGTGCGAGGAACAATCTCGACCCCGCAGCTCATGAAACGCACTCATAATGGAACAATTGGATAGTGGTGCCCCAGTCTACGGGACGAACAGTGCCAGGCAACCTTTTGGTTGAAAACGAATAGCCGATGGCGTCATCCGAGCACAGCCACGTTGTAGCACCGCAGTGCCGAGCCGTTAATGCAAGAACTCACATAAGGAACGATCATGAACGCAGCCGCTTATCCTCAGCAAGCGTTGAATAAGGCCATGCTTGAGGCCGTGGACTTCATTCACGCCGAGGGCTGGGATGCACCCCCGACGCTGTTTGCACTGGTACCGGCGGAATTCTTGGGATCCATCATCGACGATGCTGACGATGCGCCTCTGGCGTTGGTGGTGCAGGAAAATCTGCCAGAGCACATCCAACCTGGTTCCGAGGAGCTGGGCGAATACATCACGCGCATCGAATGGCCAGAAGGGGTCATCGGCGCGGTGTTGGCCCAGGAAATCATGTTCCGCGACGCCTCCGCTCCCGAACAGCCGGCCCGTCCGGCGAGGCTCTTTTCTGGGGTGCTGAGCGAACACCACAACAGCGAAGGTTTCAGCTTGACGCTTCTGCAACTTCGTCCCACGGAGGAAGAGCTGGCAAAACGAGGCGCGTTTGCCGAAGATGAAGTAGAGCTGCGCGGAGGCCCGGGCGTTGCCCCAGGCGTGATAGCTGCCTTGGAGGCATCCTTCGAACAGCACTAAGGTGTGGGGCATAAATTCCCTGGTGAGCACCGAGCTTTTCGACGTTGGGGCGTCGAAAAGCATCCAAGGCCTCGTATAAACTTGATCCCAATTGACCCCAGCGAAGTTTTCCCAAAAGGAGAATCCAACAGTGAAGTCCCTCCCCCGCCCCTTGCTGGCCCTTTGCGTGGCTGCAGCATTGCCGCTGGCCGCTTGTTCTCAGGAAGCTCAGCAAAGCGAAGCAACCATCACCGCCGACGAAGAACAGACCACCACGGCAAGCGCGAGCAATGAGGCAAAAGAAGACGAAGGTGTCAGCGAAGCACGCGAAACCTTTGGCTCGCTCGTCCCAGCAAGCGTCTTCGATGATTTCGATTCCTGCAAGCCCGCTGGCGTGAAGAACTCCATGGATTGCTCCGGGCCGAAGGTTGGCCAATTCCAGTTCTCAAAATCTGAGAGCAAAGCAGCATCGATGACCCAACTGCTCACTGAGCTACGCAGTGCCCGCGTTGTCAAAGACACTGGGCGGGCTGTCGTGGGGTGGAACACCTTGGGCAACACTGCCGTCATCACCGTGGTGGACAACGATGAGGGAACGGTGGCGCAGCAAATGACCTCCATGGATCAAGACGATCCAGAAGATCGCATCAAGGAACTCAACCTGCTTGAGGCTCCAGCGGTACTGGAAAGCGAGAAAGAATCCGAGTCCGCAGCACCCAGCTCCGAGGCATCGGCCTCCGAAGCGTCTGAGGCGAACAGCGAGCCCACTTCCAGCGAAGAGGCCTCCTAACTTCCCTGCCCTGCCGTCACCTAAAGGCAGGGTTTATTCGCAAGTGGCGACCGTTTGACCGCGCTGAAAACCCTCCAGCGCCTCCACTGCTTCTTCCAACGTGCTCACCTTGGCAACCACGATGTGTTCTGGATGCATCGCATTGACCTCGGCGCAATTGCCAGCAGGGGCAAGGAAAATCTCTGCACCGGCCTCCTCGGAGGCGCGAATCTTATGGGTGATGCCCCCGATGGGGCCAACATTGCCCTCGCCGTCGATGGTGCCGGTGCCTGCGACGAACTTCCCGCCACTGATGTCGCGATCATCCAGCTTGTCAACGACAGCTAATGCGAAGATCAGTCCGGCAGAAGGGCCTCCGATGTCCTCCAGGTTGTAGGTCACCTCAATGCCTTCGGCGGAGGTTTCCTGCATCGTGATCCCAAGAAATGCCGTAGGCGTCTTAGCGTGCGGGCGCTCGCCAAGAGTGACCTTTTGAGTGGTTTCCCGTTCCCCACGTTTCACCGTCACATCCACCTCATCGCCGGGAGCGAACTCCTCGATGATCGATTTGACGGCCTCCGGGCTATCGACCTTCTTGCCGTCAACCTTGAGCACCACATCCCCCGCCTCGAGCTTGTTTTGCGCGGGGCCTTCATCCAGCACCTGCGCCACCTGAACCTCCATCGGACGGTCCAAGTAGTGGAGCGCCGCAGTGGTAGCGGAAGCTTCGGAGGCTGCGAAGTCAGCGTCGTTGACCTCTTGCTGTTCTTCCCTAGAAATGTTCTGAGGAAAAATCTGCTCAATGGGGACTAGTGAATTTTCGGACCATAGCCCCTCGGCGATGGCCTGCGGCAGTGTAATACCACTGGTAACGGCCACCGTGGTCATGTTCAAATTGCCGTGAGTTTGATCCGTCGGGACGCCGCTGACTCTCACCACTTCTTTGCCATCAACGCTGCCCAAAGTATTAAACGTGGGACCGGGAGATTCAATGGCATAAGGCACCGTAAATTGCACATCAGTACCCGGGATTTCTGGCATGAGCAGCAAAGAGCTGAGCGCCACCATGGGCAACGCGCCTAGCAGCAATGTTCGCGAACGACGTTTCACGGGTTCACAGCGTACCCGCTCGCCACCCATCGGAGGTTTTCAGGCTTGGCATGTGCCGCGTATGGGCTTGTTCGCTCTCAGCATTGCCACAGCCTGCGCAGAAGCCGGTAGCCTAAAAGCCATGAACAACAATGGCTTTGGTTTCTCCTTCAACATCGGCGACAACGATGATGACCGTAACCAGAACAATCCTTTCGGTGGCCTCGGTGACATGCTCAACCAGTTTGGACAAATGCTCTCGGGCATGGGTTCCACCATGAACTCCCCGGAAGGCCAAGGTGCTGTCAATTACGCGCTGGCTGAAAGAATCGCTCGCCAGCAAATTGGTCACGTTAAGCCCCTTGCTGAGGGCGATTCCAAGGCTGTTGAAGAAGCGGTACGCCTAGCCGAGCTGTGGTTAGACGGCGCTACTATCCTGCCGGCTTCAGGCAACACGGTGGAGGCCTGGGATGCCTTCATGTGGCTCGAGCGCACGCTGCCAATGTGGAAGCGCCTGGTTACACCCGTTGCGGAGCAGATGAATGAGGCACAACTCGCCTCCATGCCCGAAGAGGCGCGCGAGATGGTCGGCCCCATGCTGCAGATGATGAACCAAATGTCCTCAATGAACTTTGGCATGCAACTGGGCAATGCCTTAGGCGACCTTGCCACGCAAACTCTCGCTGGTTCCGATTTCGCCCTGCCTGTGGCGCCTGCAGGCACGAGCGCTATTTTGCCGAAGAACTTGAGCGAGCTCACTGCGTCTTTGAGCCAGAAGCCTCAGGACGTTCTGGTGTTCCTCAGCACGCGCGAAGCCGCACGCCAAAGGCTTTTCCGCCACGTTCCTTGGCTGGTAGAACAGCTCGTCTCCAGCGTGCAAGAATACGCTGCCGGACTCACCATCGATACCTCGCATATTGAAGAAACCGTGCGGGAACTCAACCTTGACTCAGGTGATCCGGAAGCCATCCAGGACGCGATGGCACAGTTGCAGGGCATGGACCTCAGCCCACGAATCACTTCAAGCAACCAGGCGGCTACGGCCCGTTTGGAAACGCTGCTGGCATTGATCGAGGGCTGGGTCGATCACGTTACCCTCGCTGCTTTGGATGAGCGCCTGCCCTCAGCGGCTGCTTTGCAGGAGGCCTGGCGCCGGCGACGTGCCACCGGCGGCTCTGCGGATCACGTGCTGTCCAAGGTGGTCAGCATTGATATCGCTGCACCGAAGGTGTCGCAGGCTGCTGAACTCTGGCGTCGGGTGCAAGTTGCGGTTGGCATTGAGCGCCGCGATCACATCTGGGATCACCCCGACTTGCTGCCCGATGCAGAGGATCTTGAACGCTCTGCTGAGTTCATCGACGGCCTCCTCGGCGATGACTTCGACCCGATTGCTGAGATCAACGAGCTGGAAAAGATGCTCGAAGCCGAAAGTGAATCAGGCGCAACAGACAATGAGGCAGCCGAGGCTCCTGAGGATCCGGAAGATGGAGACAAGGAGTAGCGCTAGCCCTTGAGCTGAGGAAAAGCCCGCACGTATTCCATGGCCTCTAAGAATCCTTTAGCACGTTCTGACTGAGGGGCACGATCCGCTAACTCCCAAAAAGCTGGGCTGTGATTCGGCTCGATGGTATGCGCGAGTTCGTGGAGAATCACCGCGTCCACCACATATTGCGGCAGCCCAACCAGCCGATCAGAAATGCGGATCTCCCCCGAGCGCGGCGAACACGAACCCCATCGGTGCCGCTGATTGCTCACCCACCGAATGCTCTGAACCTTCGCACGCCCCTCCAAGAACGTGGTGTTGAGGTACCGGGCGCGCTGGGCTAGCTCGCCATCATCACTGCGCTGCCTCCTGGTGATCTTCTGCTTCAACTCCTCGATCGCCACGGCTTCAGCTTCCTGCGACATTCCAGCCGGCAGGCGGATTTCGATGCGCCCATCGACAATCCGCGCGGACATTGTCTTTTTCCTGCGTACCGAACGAATGACGTGCACTTCCATATCCACTGCGCAGCTACCTCAAAACAACTAGAGTGTTCATCATGACTTCGGGGGGAGCATCAATGAAGCAACATGCCTTGCAATTTTGCCCAAGCGCACACACCATCACGCGCAATGGTCACCAACTGCAATTCGGCCTCGACGCAAGCACCGCCGGTATTGTGCAGACTTTACCCGGGCGCGCCAGGGAACTCGGGGACGTGATCCGCACCAGCAGCACCCAGGCGAAACTGCACCGGCAATTGCAAAACGTCGGATTCAGCAGCAGTGAGGCTTTCGGGCTGATCGACGACCTCATCGTCCACGGTATCCTGCGCAAACGCGCCGCTTGCCGCGATGTTTTGGTGCTGGGCTCGCTCCAGGGCATCGAAACCACGGTGCTGGAGACGCTCGGTGCGAGGGCGCACCGCGTGAAGGATGGCGAATCCCCCTTGCGTGCCCTTCGTCGCCTGGCTGTTGATGGCGTGGTCGTGGTGTTCTCACCACACGAGCATCCCCACTGCGCACCGCTGTTAGCGAGGCAGCAGTACGTGATTCCGGTGCAGGCGATTGATGGCAAAGCCGTGGTCGGTCCTATTCGCATGGCGGGCGAAGGCCCGTGTCCACTGTGCGCAGACTTGCACCGCTGCGAAGTTGATCCACTCTGGGCCTCGATTCGAGCACAAGAAGGCATGAGCTTTTTGGAAGCACCCGCCCGGCACGCGGCTGCTGGAGCCGTGCTTGGCATGATCCGTGCCCTGGATGTGCCACACCTTGGGCCGGGAGGCAGTACTCACACCGCACGGCCGGGTTTGCGTCTGCGTCTGGATGGCATGAGTGCCACTGCCGATGCGATCAAAGCACACCAGCTCTGCCCCTTGTGTTGGGCGCGCGACGCTTGACCTGCGCCTAGCTTCCAAATTGTTCGATAATGCTGAGCAGCTCCGAACCGAAGCGTTCGAGCTTCACCTCTCCAACCCCCGAGATGCTTGCTAAGGCGGTGGCATCCTGCGGTTCTTTTTCCGCGATTGCGCGTAAGGTTGCATCGGAGAAAATGACGAAAGCAGGCTTTTGAATCTCAGCCGCTACCTCCCGGCGCCAAGTGCGCAAAGCTTCAAAAAGTGCCTCGTTGCCGCCGGGGCAGTCCTCGCACCTGCCAAGGATGATCGCTTGCGCACTCAGGAGCACGCTCCCGCATTCTTTACACGTTTTTCTGCGTTGCGAACGCGGCGGAACACTTGCGGTGGTGGGCGCGGCAATGCCGTCGAGGAAACGGGTACGCTTTCTGCTTGCTTTGCCGCCTTCCTGGCGCGCCAATGTCCACGAGCAGTACAGGCGTTCACGGGCGCGCGTTACGCCCACGTAGAACAGTCGGCGTTCTTCTTCGATAGCTTCTTCACCGGCTGCAATTGCTTGGCGGATGGGCATCATGCCCTCATATAACCCGACGAGGAACACCACGTCCCATTCCAGACCCTTCGCAGAGTGCAGCGAGGTCAAGGTGACTCGGTTACTGGCGGGAGGATGTTGGGCATCGGCGCGCTCTTTGAGTTTGTGCAGCAATCCTTGGAGGTCTAGACCCGGTGTGGCACGCGAGAGTTCTTCGGCGAGCTCAAACAGTGCCTTGAGCGATTGCCAACGCTCGCGGGCTTGGGCACCGGTTGGTTCTTCGTCAACAAGCCCTACACCTCGAAGGAGGTGGCGCAACAATGGTCCGAGTGGTTCGTCACTGACCTCGGGACGTTGGGCAGCCTTCGCCAACACCGAGAGGGCTTCTTTGATTTCTCGGCGGTGGAAGAAGGAGGTGCCGCCGCGCACTTCATAGCTGATGCCGGCGTCGTGGAATGCTTGCTCAAATTGTTCGGAGAGCGCATTGATGCGATACAGTACCGCAATTTCTTTGGCGGGCACCCCCTCGTTAATCAGTTCACGCACCTTGGCAGCCACTGCACGCGCTTCGGCAGGGGCGTCGGGATATTCTTCGAACGTGGGGCGATGCTCAATACTCGGCCTCATGCCACGCAGTTCCAGGCGCGTTCCAGCAGCGCGGCCTTTCGCCCTGGAGATCACATCGTTGGCAAGGTCGGTGATTTCCTTGGTGGAGCGGTAGTCGCGCTGCAGCTTCACCACCACCGCGTCGCGGTATTTGCGGGAGAAATCAAGCAAGTATTCCGGGGTCGCACCGGTAAAGGAGTAAATGGTCTGATTGGCGTCGCCCACTACCGTCAAATCATCACGATCCCCCAGCCAGGCATCGAGCAGGCGCTGCTGCAAGGGGGTGACGTCTTGGTATTCGTCTACTACGAAGGTGCGGTACTGGCTGCGGAACTCTTCGGCAATCGCCGGGGAGTGCTCAATGGCGCCGGTTGCCTGGATGATGAGGTCATCGAAGTCCAGGAGCATTCCTTCCGACGTGGCCTTGCTTTGCTCATAGCGCCGGTACACCTCGGCGATCTTCTCTTTGGCCACGGGCGTTTCGCGCGTTGCAGCGGCCTCAACGTAGCGCTGGGGTGTGACGAGGGCAGACTTCGCCCATTCCACCTCACTGAGCACATCGCGCACCATTTCAGTACTACTGTCCACGCCCACGGTGCGCATGGCACGCGCGACAAGGGGGAACTTATTGTCCAGCAGCTTCCACGGCATACTGCCAGCAACCTGGGGCCAGAAGTAACCCACTTGTTTCATCGCTGCGGAGTGGAAAGTGCGGGTTTGCACTCCCCCAATGCCCATGAGGGCAAGGCGATGCCGCATTTCATTGGCAGCGCGGTTGGTAAACGTTACTGCCATGGTCCTCTGCGGGGTGGTCAGCCCCTGATCGCACATATGGGCAATGCGATAGGTAATCGTTCTGGTTTTACCCGTGCCTGCGCCAGCAAGGATCGCGACGGGTCCACGTGGGGCTTCGGCAGCGGTGCGTTGGTCTGGGTCGAGCTGGGATAAGTCAATCATTGGCACCACTCCTGGATGAGACGCAGGGCAATTGAACCTTTGGCGGGCAATGCGATTTCCCCGGAGCGCAGCGTTTTTTTGCTGCACCAGCGAGTTTCAATCAACTCGCCATCAGTGCTGGCCACTGGGTGTTCGTCGTGGGTGACCGCGTGCATGCCCACCATAATGGAGGAGCTGAATGGCCATGGTTGACTGCAAAGGTACTGCACCTGCTGGATACGCCTGCCGGCTTCCTCCATCACTTCCCTGGTAAACGCGGCTTCAAAGGTTTCCCCAAGATCGACGTATCCGGCGATCAAGGAGAAGTAGCTGCTTCTTTGAGCATTTCTTCCCAACAGAATCTTGTCCGTTCCGGCGAGCTGTACTCGCCCAATAACCGCAGGATCAATGCGGGGGAAGTAGAGCTGACCGTCTGCGCTTCGTGCCACACCTGGTTTATCCGGGTGCGCGCTAAGCCTTTGGCCGCTGCCGGGGTGAAAACGCTGCTGTTCTTGGGCATTAAGGAGCGCCACGATCTTCAGTGACTGCGGATCAAAACACCGCGCGGCACTACCAGTGACTGCCAGTACTTCCTCGCTGCTGGCACGGCGGATCCCGTTGCCTTCATCGAGAGCTACCGGTTGTCCTTTACTATCGATGGGCAGCTCACCCAACGGGCCTACGAGCCAGGTGCTCATGGGTTGGGCACGTCATCGCTGAACACGCGGCGCACGTACAGCAGGCGATCGCCGGGTTCCACCGTTTCGGCTTCCGGCGAATCGATGCGGTACAGCTCGCTTGAGCGGACCACGCCGAGCACAATGTCGGCCAAGTGCCGGGGGTTGGCGCCCACTTCATCTTCTCCCACGGGCCGTTCGGCCACCGAGAAGCCCTCGCCCGGGGAGAGCAAATCTTCCATCATCTCCACCACCGATGGGGTGACCGTGGCGAGTCCAAGCATCCGGCCGGCTGTTTCAGAGGAGATCACCACGGAGTCTGCGCCGGATTGTTCCAGGAGGTGCTGGTTTTCGGATTCGCGCACGCTGGCCACAATCCAGCCATGCGGAGAGAGCTCGCGAACCGTCAGCGTTACCAGCACTGCGGTGTCGTCGGAACTTGGTGCTACCACGACAGCTTTCGCCTTTGGCACGCCCGCGAGTTTTAACACTTCCGACTTCGTGGCGGAACCGTTCACACTCACCAGGCCGGCGTTGCTCGCCATTTCTAGCGCGGTGGGGTCCGTATCAACGACTACGATTTCGTTGGGGGACACGCCGTCGGCAAGCAAGGCTGCGACAGCGGAACGTCCCTTGGTGCCGTAGCCGATGACCACGGTGTGATTGCGCATCTTCTTCCTCCAACGCTGGATCCGCCAAGCTTTGCGGGATTCCTCTGTGAGCACGGAAATTGTGGTGCCCACCAAGAGGATCACGAATGCCAAACGAATTGGGGTGACGATAATGATATTGATGAGTCGAGCAACCTGGGTGACAGGCGTGATGTCGCCATAACCAGTGGTTGAAAGCGAAACTGCCGAATAGTACAGCGCGTCGACGAAGGTGAGATGCTCCGAGTAGCCATCCTTGTCGAAGTACACCACCAACGCCACCATAATGATGAGCCCGAGGGCATAACCGAAACGACGAGCGATCAGTCGCACCGGGCTCATCGGCTCGTTTTCTGGCATGCGAATCACGTTGAGCAGCGTGTGTTCTGGCAGCTCATTGAGTTCGACTTCGGTGCGGAAGCGCTCTGGATCTGACTTGCTCATGATGCTTTTCGACGCTCCCCTGTCCTCATTGCTTCCTGCCTCCGCCAAAGACTACCGTGTTGCATTCTGCCCATCCAAGAGCTTTCTCAATGCCTGTTCATCGGGCAAGTCGGTTGGCTGCACCAGCCTGTGAGCCACGACGTAATAGAACGCCGCCTGGACTTTTTCCACCGGCACGCCGCGCAGTTTCGCCCACGCGAGCCGATACACAGCGAGCTGCATTTCCACCGCTGGCATTTCTGCGGGTGTCGGCGGCTGGCCGGTTTTCCAGTCCACCACCATGAATCCGTCTTCTTGTTCAAACACTGCATCGATGCGGCCGCGAAGCATGTGTTTGCCCAGTGCCAGTTCGAAGCCTTGCTCCACAGCAATTGGTGTGCGCTGGTACCACTCGGAATCCATAAAGTGCTGTTTGAGTTCCTCGAGGTTTTCTTCAGCGAACTCCTCGAAACCTGGGAGTTCATCTGCGTCCAGGAACGCCACAGCTCCGAATTGCTTCTCAATCCATTCGTGGAACGCGGTGCCACGCTTCGCATATGCATTGGGTTTAAAGGGCACCGGACGGCGCTTGCGGCGTGCAAATCGTTCGGGATTCTGGCGCAACGCGACCAGGTCGGTGGCGGTGAGCTCACGCGGCAAGGTGACCTCGATAGCGGGATTGCTCAGCGCCTCGTGTTCCTCGATGATGGCGGTGACGTCTTGTTCCCATGTGTCGAAGAGATCACCGTCGGCTCGCAGCTCAGGCAACTGCTCGATGGCGGCCATGACAAGGTCAGCCCCTCGCGGCTCCTCAATGTGTGGAAAGAACGCCTGTTCTGGTTGCGGATCCTGCTGATCTCTCTTTTCGGGAATGTCCCAGTTGAGCACCGCATCTTCCGGCACAAGCTCTTTGAGTGCAACAAAGCTGGCGAAGGGGGGATGCTTGGAGCTGGAAACGCTCAATGATCGCTCGGCGCGAGTGAGCGCCACGTAGAACAACCGAATGGCCTCGGCAGCATTTTTGGCTTTGAAGGCTTCGCCATGAGCTTTCAGGCTCTTGGCGAACCTGGCTGCTGTTTCGGTGTCGAGTTCCTCGAGCACTGGGGAGCCAAAAGCGCTGTTCCCGCCGGTGTCAGCATCGCCAAGCAAGGCCGATGGGATGCGTTGTACTTGGGTGAGCCAGGCATCCGCCTTGGCTTTGTACGTCTCCTGGTCGCAGTGCATGACAGCGACGTGTTGCCACTCCAATCCCTTGGCTTTGTGCACCGTGAGGATTTGAACGCGATCCGAGTGCACCTCTATGCTGCCCGGCTCGAGCCCCTTATCGTTGGCAATGGCGAGCTGCGTATAGCGGAGGAACGCACCCAGGCTAGCCCCGCGAATACGCGAGAATTCCTCCACGACTTCCGCAAAACGGTCCAAATGGGCGGTACCAACGTTGTGCCCTTCGGCGTCTTTTCTTTGCAGCACCTCTGTGCGGATCTGGAACACGCCTTCAATGGCTGAAAAGAGATCCGGCAGAGATTGTTGCACCGCGTTGCTGCGCAGGTAGCGCAGCTTGCTCGCAAGATCTCGCAGCCGGGCCTCGGCTTCAGCGCTCATTCCGAGGTGCTGGGGTTCTCCGAGATCCGCCACGGCGTCGCAGAGTCCGGCGGTCCGTTCCATATCGGGCTGTTGCACTTGGGAAATCGTGGTGCGGAGCTTCTCCAGAGGATCACTGATTGCCTCGATATCCAGCGGATTTTGGGTAGGTGTGGCCGATAGCTCAGATGCTCGCTGCGCTAGTGCGCGCAGATCTGCGGCTCCCAGCCCGACAGCGGGCCCGCATAGAATCCGCAACGACGCCTCATTGTCTTCTGGGTGGATCAGCATGGTGGCAATGGCCAGCATGTCCGCTACTTCTGCAACCGTAAGCAGCCCTGAAAGCCCCACTACTTCTACCGGCACACCTCGTTCCTGCAAGGCATGCTCCATCGCGGCGAATTGGGACTGTTTTCGCATCAGCACGGCAGCAGTAAAAGGCTCGTTCCCCCTGGACTGATACTTGCGTGCCAGGTTGTCAGCTACTGCTTCAACTTCTTCTTCCGTGGCCTTAAAGGCCCCAATGGTGACCTCGCCGGCTTCCTGATCTGGCAGGGGTTCCAGGGGCTGCACAAGGCGATCGCTCCTGTTTGGCGAACCCAGAATCTCTGTGGCCACCTCGTTGGCAAGGCGCAACACGGCGGGGGGATTACGGAAACTTTGAGTAAGTTCGAATTTCCGTGCTGGCACCATAGCTGTTTCATCGTCGCTTTTGCGAACATTTGGGAAATCATCGGGAAACGCCTCCAGGTTCGAAGCGGTTCCGCCACGCCAGCCGTAGATGGACTGCATCGGATCCCCAACGGCAGTGACGGCGCACTGGGAAAAGAGGCTGCTTAGCAGTACTCGCTGTGCATAGCTGGTGTCCTGATATTCATCGAGGAGCACCACATCGAATCGCGATCGCAACGTCGCTCCTACCTGGGGGTGTTCCTTCGCCAGGGTTGCTGCTGTCGCCATCTGTTGGTTGAAGGTCATGAGGCGTTCCTCGCGTAAGTGGCGTCGAAAAGCTTCAACCACTGGCAGCAGTTGCAGGCGCAACTCTTGTTTAGCCAGGATCTTCTTTGTGTCATTGTTCAACTTCTCGCGTCCGCCTGGCACGGAGTCCGCCTCCAGCAGCAGGGCGTGCGTTTCAGCCTCAATTGCTTGGGCGTCTACGAGGTTGCTTTCCATCTCTGCGCTCAACTCCACCAGGTGGCTGGCGATGGTGGCGGGCTGCAGCGTTGTGTCGATCTGCCCGCGGTAATCCTGCAGGACGCGATCAGCGATCATGAACAACTCGGTGTTTTGGATGATCCTCGCGGAAGGCTCAACCGGCATGAGCAGGCCGAATTCACGCACGATGCTGCCGGCGAATGAATCGTAAGTAGCGCAGGTGGGCGCGATGACTTCCAGCATGCGCCGCAGAGGTTCCGTTTTTGGCACGAGCGCATCAATATCATCGAGCTGCGCAGAAGCTTTGAGCGCCCCCAACCTGGTGGAGATGCGCTGCCCGAGTTGTTGCGCAGCCTTGTTGGTGAACGTCAGCCCAAGCACGCGTTCCGGACGCACCAGCCCGTTGGCCACCAACCACACCACGCGCGCAGCCATAGTCTCCGTTTTGCCTGCACCGGCACCAGCCACCACCAGGGAGGATTCAAGGGGGGCACCGATGACCGCTGCCTGTTGTGCAGTTGGAGGGAATTTCTGTCCGAGGAGTGCCGAGAGTGTTGTGGGATCAATCATTGGTTCGTCATCCTTCCACGCTCTTGAGCTGGGCACACACTGATCAAAGAGCAGTTCTTACACATCTCATTGGCCGTCGCGCGCAGAGATGGGCCGCGAAGTTCCTCAAGCACGAGCGGTAATTGCGCTGCCATGTGGTCGAGGACCTCATCGGTCTTTTTGGACTGTTCTCGGGTGGTAGCGCCCTTGGTTCCCTGCTTCGGAAACACCAGCACCGCGCCCTCAACTTCAATGCCCGCATCACCGGAAGCCGTGCGAATTTCCCCGTCTCGGAATTCTCCGTGGCGCAGCGCGAGCTGGTACGCCACCATCTGTGGTAGTTCCTCCACTTTGGCTTTGGCGTAGGCCTGCTTTGTCAGCTTCAGGTCAACGATATTGATGGCCTCACCTGCTTGTTCGAGCCTGTCGATTTTGCCACGAATGCGCACACCATTGGGCAGAGTCACGTCTACGGGCACCTCCACGCCCAGCAGCGTATCGCCAGCATTGTGAACGCTTAACCACTGCTCCAAGCGGTCCAGCGTTTCCCCGAAATCAGCCATGATCCCCGGTATCGCCCAGCTCGGCGCGTGCTGCATCGCCTCAACAGCCTCGGTGATCAACGTGCGGGCTTCGTTCACCGGCGCGCCCGTTGATATGGCTTCGGCATACGCGTGCACCAGGGTTCCTATGCTCATCGCGGAGGAGTCACCTGCCAAATTCCCAAGCTGTGCATTCAAGGGACAGCGCAACGCCGATTCAACTTTCGAAGGCGAGATCGATTGGACCGGCAGTGCGCTTTTCGACGTCTCCGCGCCAATCCCCCACCACTGCCCAGGATGAGCCCCCGGCACACCGGCGTTGGCAAGCCGCGCAAGCTGCCGCGCTGCCTGTTCTTTTCTGCGCTGCGGGGCAGTTTCGTCACTGAGCACGCGACGAAGCTCAGCTACGAGGGCAGCAACGCTGAGCAATCGAGTGCCATCACCCAGGCTTGCTGCAGTCTCGGGCTCTGCGGCATCGCCTTCTGCGCGGAACAGTGGCGCTTCGTAGCCTTCAAAGAATTGCGATGGCTGACCATGTGGATCTTCCGGATCCTCTACAGCGGTGATGAGGAGTTGCTCGGTGGCTCTGGTGCATGCGAGGTGGAAGAGTCGGTGTTCTTCGTCGAGCTGCTCTTTGAGTCGGGAGGTAGGCAGGTTCGGATCGATGTCACGATCGAGCAAGTCAACGAATGCTGCTTGTCGGAAGGCGGTGTCGCCTGCATCTAGTGCCGGCCAAATACTTTCTTGTACGCCGGCGACGATGACCGTTTTCCATTCTTTCGCCGCGGCGCCGTGCGCAGTGAGCACCTGCACCACATCGGGATCTTCGATGCGCCGGTCGCGCACTCCCGTGGGCAGCATCTGTTCTTCAATATGGCGGATGAAGCCTTGCACACTGCCGTTTGGTCGGCGCTCTACCCAGTCGCCTGCGGCGTCGAACAACGCCAGCATGGCGTCGAGATCGCGGTCTGCTTGTGCACCCGTGGCACCGCCGCGCAGGCTTTGAGCCGCGAGATGTTCGCTCAAACCGGTAGCTTCCCACACACTCCACAAGGTGCCCTCTACCCCCTCGGCCTTGGCCCCGGCGCTCAGCACGCCACGGATGCGCTCGAGGATTCCTTGTTCTCGAGGCCCAAGCAGCTTCGCTAATGCTTCGTCGAATATCTGCTCGGCTTCTTCAGAGGGCCGAATCAGTTTGCCAAGAATTTCCAGCGCCCTGCGCGTTCCGCCCTGCGCCAATTCTGCTCGGCGCAGTGCGCGGAGCAGCCTGCGCATGGTGATAGCGTCAGCACCACCGATGGGCCCCAGGACCAGTGCTTCAACGTCTGGCAACGGCAGTGGACGATCAAGCGCCTTCAGCGCGAGGAGCATCGATGACACGATGTGCTGCTCGGAGAGCACCACATCAGTAGCGTCTACGGCGGCGGGTACCCCTGCTGCCAATAATGCACGGCGCAGAGATGCTACCTGCTGCGAGGATCGCACGATCACCGCAATGTCTTTCCAAGATTGACCATCGATGAGGTGGGCTCTTCTCACGATATTGGCGATGGCAAGGTGTTCCCTCGCCCCGCTAGAGGCCAGCATTTTCTGCGCCTTCGGTTGGCGGTAGACGTGATCCAAGTAGAGATCATGGTCTACCTTGGCATTCTCGAGCCAGGCGACGCTTGCGCCACGAAAACTCAACACATGCTGTTCTGGGTCACCGGCTATAATTGCCGTGTCAGCATGCTGCATGATGGTCTCCACCAATTGCGCAGACTTCGGATCAAAATGTTGGGCATCGTCAACCACCACAATCCGCCAACCTTGATCTTCAATTGGATGCTCCAGAACCCTGGAGACAAGTTCTGAGGCACTGTAATTGTGCGGCGATCCCAGACTCATCACTTGCTCGTATTCTTCCAAGAAGTCTCCCGCCGCGGACCACATGGGAATATGCTCGCGCCTTCCGAGTTCGCGTAGTTCATCGGGACTCGCGCCACGCTCTGCTGCGCGCAATAAGAAGTCACGCAGGGATCGGGCGAAGCCCACAAAGCCAATAGCATCGCGGTACTGTTCTGGCCACATCGCCAACGCAGCGGGTCCAGCATCCAGCTGCCCCTGCAACAAATCGCGAATCACGCCGTCCTGCTCCGCGCCGGTGATCAGACGGATATCAGCGCTTGTGCATTGGCGGAGCAACGCGAATGCTAGCGAATGCACCGATCGAACCATCGTGTTATCGGCAACGAAGTCCGCGTCATCAACTCCGGCTAGGCGGTCTGCAATGCCCGCGCGCAGGCGCGCGGCTGCTTCTTTTGAGGCTGCCACCACCAAGATTTCATTGGCAGGTACCCCTTGGGCGAGTTGGTGCGCCACAAAATCCATCAGTACGGTACTCAGCCCTGCGCCCGCGTGCGCGCGGATGCGCCACCGCCCCTTGGTCTGGGAAAACAATGGAAGATCGTGCTCAATCAGCGGCGCCGAGAAGCCGCTGGGCCGCAGACTGATCTTCGGATTTTCAGGTACTCGAAAAGCTGCCGAGGCCTGACTACGTAAAGATAATGCAGGCGAGGGGTTTGTTTCGCGTTCTAAGGCTTTGGCCATGCGACTATTGTGGCAAAGCACCCCGGAGAGCAGCCTCAGCCGCCTGTTCCAATTTCGAACTGCTGTTCGTTTTGGCCTCCGCCAAGGTACCGTGCAACATCAAGCGATACGTGGCGGCACGCAACACCAATTGATCAAAATTCGGAATGTGCATATACCGCCGCAGAATTCCCTCATCCACGCTTTGCAGCACCAGCGCATCGAATGCAGCGATCGCGGCACTGTACCCGAAGGGCCGCACCACCGGGACAACGTCGCTGAGCGCGGGCACCTGTGTGCCACTGAACAGGGTGGTACCGAAGGCATCTGCGTGACACACCTGGACATCGGCATCTACATGCTCGAGCCGCGGGGCGATGCTGTGGATCATTCGCATAGCCAAAGCCCTACGAGTACGCGCTTGAACTGCCTCAAAGCCATCAAGTCCACTATCACGTTGGAACAAACCCGTGGCCACGGCAACCGGATCTTCGGACCACGCCGCACGATCAGCCACTGAAAAAGCATCACCCGCATCCACCTCGCGCAAAGGCTCAGGCGTTTCAAGCTGCGACAGTGCGGTATCCAAGCGCACCGCTGCGGACACCACTTCGTCTGCGCGCGCGGCAGGTTCACCTTCAATGAAAACGTTAGCGCGCCAGCCAGCATTCATGAATCGACTATCAGTACTCCGCACAGGCTGGGATACACGAAGTTGCTCTACCTGGAGTTTTTCCCTCAGACGTGCAGACCATACTGCACGGTTTGGGCTGAGCACTGTGGAAAACACAACGTTGCCCACTTTCCAGCCATAATCCCACGCAACCCCAAGTCGCTGGCTTTCACCCTCGGAGGCGTGAAACGCCTGGCGAATGTACTCAGGCAACGCAGCACGCGCGTCCATTGTCACTGTTTATGCCTCCTTGCCGATTCCTTAGCCGTTCTTGCGAGCTTAGGCGCGCGGATACGGCCAGGCATTATAAGCACACACGGCACCGTCGTCTTTATACACTTCCGCGCTGTTAATCTTGGACAACTCGGTATTCGACAGGCTCAGCGTTTGTTGCATCATAATTGGCGCCAAATCCCCATTGCCGGTGCAAGGAACGTGATTAGCGAAGCCGATACCGTGACCAACCTCGTGGTTGATGAGGTATTGACGATACGCCCCCAGATCTCCCTGGAATGGTGTGGCACCGCGGATCCATCGTGACTCGTTGATCATCACTCGGTTGCCGTCTGAGTAGAAACAGCTCGTCTCCATAGCGATATCGTGGCCGCATACCTCATGCGTAGTTCCGACGCTGGAGAGCTGAATCCTCAAATCTGGCGTTTGGCCATCATCAGCGTCGATGTGCTCAAAGCCGAATTCCTTGTCGTGCGTCCAACCTTTCGGGTTGGTCAGGGTGGCATCCACCATGGCAGCAAAAGCGTCATCGCCGCCATACACCGATGCGTCGAGGCCTTCTTCCACCTCAACGACATAACGGAAGACCTTCTTGTGATCCGTACCTGCCTTTGCGCCCGGCTTGCCGACGGTGCGATAGGTCCCCTTACCTTGCTCCGTGTACGGCGCCCCGGAAGGCAATTCGGTGTTCGGGATTTCTTTCATATCCGAATCCGCCGGTCGTGGCCCCGTCATCGTCGCCTCAGTCGCCCCCTGTGCCGATATCGACCCTGGTTTGGGCGATTCGGGTTCGGGACGGAAGACGTCGACAAGCACCCAAACGGTGAGCACGATTAACACCGGAATAGCATAGGCGCGCCACCCGTAATTTCGAGCGAAGCGCACCAGCGCACCTTCCTGAGCGCTGCGACGTCCACTCTCACCGCGTGGTGCACGCGGTTTCCGGGATTGATGAGAACCCAAGACTAGGCTCCGATGAAGCCGACGGGACGAGCGCTCGTCGTACCAACCTCGACGTAGGCAATACATGCGTTGCGCACCAGCACCCGGCGCCCATGCTCATCCGTGAGTTCCAACACGCCCAATTCTTGCCCAAGCGCTTCGGAGACACGACGGACAACGGTTTCTTGGTCTTCTTTCGAAGAGACCACGAGTTCACGGGGCGAATCGCCAAAACCAATCTTGATATCCATGCAGTGGTTCCTCTCAAACTGTTCACAATCGCACCCCACCTTGAGGCGCAGGACGTACCCAGTGTAATCCCTAACGCAATAAAGCCCGATAGTATCGGAAGGGTGACTGCCGAAAGCCAACAACCGACGTTTGAAGAACTCGGTGTCGCAGCAGAATTGTGCGATGCCCTAGCAGCGGAAGGCATTACAAGAACTTTCGCCATCCAGGAGCTCACCCTGCCCATCGCGCTTGACGGGCGCGATCTCATCGGCCAAGCACGAACAGGCATGGGCAAAACCTTCGGCTTTGGCATCCCGCTGCTGGATCGAGTGTTTGACGCCGCGGATGTCGCCGAACTCGACGGCACTCCCCGCGCCCTCGTCGTAGCACCCACCAGGGAGCTCGCATCACAGGTATCCGATGATCTCCGACGCGCCGCAGCCTTCACACCTGTTCGTGTATGCACCATCTATGGTGGTCGCCCCTTCGAAGAGCAAATCAAGGCACTCGATAATGGGGTGGACGTGGTGGTCGGCACTCCCGGCAGGTTGCTCGATCTGCACAAACGCGGCAACTTGGATCTCAGCCAAGTAGCGATCCTCGTGTTAGACGAGGCCGACGAAATGCTGGACCTGGGGTTCTTTCCAGACATTGAGAAGCTCCTTGCCGCGCTCACCCACCAGCATCAAACCATGCTCTTTTCCGCCACCATGCCGGGGCCGGTACTTACGCTTGCCCGCACCTTCTTAAATAAGCCGGTACACATCCGAGCTGAAGAAGTCGGAGCCGCACAGACGCACAGCTCCACCAAACAGGTGATTTTGCAGGCACATCGCATGAACAAAGACGACATCACCGCCCGCATCCTGCAGGCCAAGAAGCGCGGCAAGACCATTATTTTCAGCCGAACAAAGCGCTCCGCCGCCCAACTCGCGGACAATTTGTCTCGCCGAGGCTTCCACGTCGCCGGCGTGCACGGTGACTTGGGGCAAGGCGCTCGCGAAAAATCTCTGCGCGCCTTCCGCGAGGGCAAGGTAGACATCTTGGTTGCTACCGACGTTGCCGCCCGCGGCATCGATATCGACGACGTCACCCACGTCATCAACTACCAAACCCCGGACGATCCAATGACCTATGTTCACCGCATCGGGCGCACGGGGCGCGCCGGGAACAGCGGTACTGCTGTCACGCTCGTGGGTTACGACGAGCTGCTGAAATGGCAAGCGATTAACGATGAACTCGGGCTCGACATCCCCGAGCCACCTCAATGGTTCTCCACTTCACCCGAGCTCTTTGAGGCTCTCGACATCCCAGAGTCGGCCCAGGATTCTGTTGGACCGGCTACCTCTCCAGTCGGCGGCGGTGCCGAAGCCATGCGGGGCAACGGGCGTAACGCTGCGGGTGATCGAGGAAAACGGCGCGGAAGTCGCGGCAAGGGCAAAGCGGAGCATGATGAGCGTTCATCCCGCGGGCCACGCAGCGGGCGCGGCGGGCGCGGCAACACAAGCGGCGGGCGCAGGGGCCGCCGCTCATGAAACCGTTGCGCAAGCGCCGCGGTGATCTCATTGCTACCGTCGGGATTGGAGCACTTACAGCGGCTCTTGTTGCTGGCACCTGGGCTTTAGCGCCCATTCGTCACTCAGAGCTGGTTGTAGAGGATTCGCTACAGTCCGACGCGAAACAGGTCAATGCCTTAACCCTGCCGAATGAACTTCATGAACGTTGGACGGCGCAGGCTCCTCCAGGCTGGCAGGTGCCGTTGATTGCCGCTGGCTACCCGGTTGCCTTCGATGCACAACAGCGGCGCCTCAGCTCTCTCGATCCGACGAGTGGAAGCGTGCGGTGGGGCTACGAGCGCGACGTGCCCTTGTGCGCTGTGAGTACAGCTTGGAATGCAGTGGTTGCCGACTATCAAACCGGCCGGGGCTGCGGCGATGTGGTGAGTATCAACGCTGCAGAGGGAAGCTATAAGGCCACCCGTAGCGCCCACGCGAGCCAGCAGGTCGCGCCTATTGCCTCCAATGATCGAGTGGGCATCGTCTCACCGGAGCGCGTCGAATTGTGGCGCTCCGATTTGGTGCGCACAGTGGTGTACGGCGAGGTGGATATCAAGCAAGAGCCTGGTCAACAACCCCATCCCGAGTGCACAATCAGCTCTGCGCTCACACGTGGCACGCTTCTTGCTGTTGCCGAACAGTGCGAAAACAACACATTTGTGCGCCTCCAAACCCCCGATCCTGAGGAGTCTTCTACCCCCGAGGTGCAGGCTTCTATCAAGCTCAAGGCGGGTAGCCAGGTGGTAGCCATCAACGCTTCGCGGGTGGCCATTTATGAGCCTGGGAGCACTGCACATTTGTATGTTTTTGACGCGCAAGGCAAGCAGGTTTCTGCCCGCGCGATCCCAGAATCTGCGGATATTCAGTCTCTGCAGCAAGGGATTTACACGCCTCATAACGCTCAGGCCGGGCGTTTTTTGCAGTGGTTCGACGGAGATCGCCTCTACGTCCTCGACGCCAAAACGCTGGATACAGTCAGGGTGTTCGAGCAGGCAATCGGCACCGGAACCATGGTTGGGCTTGATTTGGTTCTCCCAACTCGCGAAGGCGCCGAGCAGTATCCAACGCGTGGCACTGAGCTTTTCGACGCCGCGAAGTCCATCCCCATCGACCGCAATGGCAGCAGCGAGCGCGTTTCCTTAGCGTTTAGCGCTCAAACGCTCATTGAACAGCGTGGCGAGCAGTTAGTTGGGCTGAATTAGTTGCGGAAGCGCTCAGAGGCCCATGCAACGGCCGGGGCGGAAAAGAGCATCGCCAGCCCCATCAGGGCGGAAATCCCGGTGAGAGCCCCCAACATCCAAGCACCGGCTTTGAACATGTAGATGGTGATGGGAACGAGCAGAAGTTCCAGCATCATCACTGGTCCACGCCCCCAACGATGGCCTTGGCTCATGCGCCAGGCACCAAGGATCACGGCACCGAACACGAGGATGAAGAAAATCGCGGTGCCAAACCCTACCGCCGTATTTGCATCGTCTGACTGATACACAATGGCGGCATCACGGTAGCCAAGCATGCCCCGCACGATGAGCACCACTGCATAGCCGAGCCCGATGAAGGATTGAGCGGCGGCAATTACGGCGGCGCTGCGCACCTGAGCTGGGACAGTGGGCTTGGGATTGTGGGGTGAATTTGCTGCAGTCACAATCGTCCAGTCTAGCGCGACACCTATCTCCCACCGACCACACTTCCCCACCCCAGGATCACCCCTGATTTGACCCCTATAAAACAACGTGCCTCTTATTTCTTCAACAAAAGCACAGTTCATACGGGCGCCCACGGGTGAGGGTCGAGAAAATCCGACAAAGCGTCGCACAACATCCCTGAAAGTTTCTGTGAGGTTACACACTTTTTGGCGCTAGCTCTAGTCAAGCGCCATCTGACATGTCATGCTTTCTGGGTACTTGAGGCGAGCCCACCTACTACTCTCGCCCCGAAACTCTAGGGCAACCTGCGGCTTCGCCGCTTTTTTGTGCCCACAGGCAGGTGCCAGAAGCGCCGCTCCACACCCGGAGCCCACCTAGAGTGCACAACACTGCTATCACCCAAGGAGAAATTCACATGGATTGGCGCCACGAAGCCGTTTGCCGCGACGAAGACCCAGAGCTCTTCTTCCCCGTAGGCAATTCCGGTCCCGCACTCGCACAGGTTGCTGCCGCAAAGGTTGTTTGCAACCGCTGCCCCGTCACCTCACAGTGCCTGGCATGGGCTCTGGAAACGGGCCAAGATGCTGGCGTGTGGGGCGGGATGAGCGAAGATGAGCGCCGCGCACTCAAGCGCCGCAAGAACCGCGGGCGACGCGCTCGTGTGAGCGCTTAGGCTCTCTGCATCACATCCATCCACCGCCTTGCTTCAAGTAGCAGTGGATTTTGCAATTTCTGCACCGACTACAACAAGCGCTAGACTGGGGAGCTGTTACTTTTTACCGCAGGACAACGCAAAGGATGTGCACCATGAGCAAGCGTGGACGCAAGCGCAAGGATCGTCGCAAGAAGGGCGCTAACCACGGAAAGCGCCCAAACGCTTAGGCACCGCCTGACAGCGATAAGCGCGGCATATGCCCCCGGCGAGTCATCACTCGAGATGAACTCTCACCGGGGGCATTGCGCTGTCTCGTACGCTAAAAGTTACGGCGCTCCACTCGAATGGAGTAGGTGATCTTCTGGCGCAGATGCTGAGGTGCCGGCCCACAGCAGCACCGACGCAACAGTGCCCTGAGCTCCGTTTCAGCGGCCACACGCTCGGCGCAGCGCGGGCATCGCTCCAGGTGCATCCGGAGGCGCTGGCAATCCACCTCATCGAGTTCGTTATCTACCAGCGCGAACATTGAGGCGTGAATGTCTGCGCAATTGCAGTCTTTGTGCATGCCGTCCATTTACTTCGCTCCCTTTTCCTGCGCGCCGGTCATTCCAATGCCGTGTTCTGCGGCTACGTCCTTCAACGCTTCACGCAGTTGTTTTCTTCCCCGGTGCAATCGGCTCATGACGGTTCCCAGTGGTGTACCCATGATTTCGGCGATTTCCTTATACGCCAGCCCTTCCACGTCTGCGTAATACACCACCATCCGATATTCCTCCGAAAGGTCATTCATCGCCTCGGCGATTTGCTTATTCGGAAGATTCTTCAACGCCGCGAGCTCTGCTGATTCAAGGCCAGTGGAGTCATGGGAGGACGTGGCGAAGATTTGATGATCGCTCATATCGTCGGTGGAAGATTGCACAGGCTGCCGCTGCTTCTTGCGGTAGGAGTTGATGTAAGTGTTCGTCATGATGCGGTACAGCCACGCCTTGAGGTTGGTGCCAGGCTTGAAACTGTCAAAAGCCTGGAACGCCTTAATGTACGTCTCTTGCACCAAGTCCTCCGCATCGGCCGGATTCCGGGTCATGCGAAGCGCACCACCATAGAGTTGGTCAAGCAGTGGCAGCGCTTCTGCTTCAAAGCGCTGCTGGAGCTCATTGCCGTGTTCCGCCACAGTTCTCCCTTACGTGTTCGCGTTGCCCCAAGTGTAGGTGCTTAGCTAAACCTATGACCAAACAGCAGGCAGCTCCCACACCGGCGATTCAGGCTTTGAAGGACGTCGGGGTCAATTTCCGTGTACATACGTTTGAGCCGGGAGAAGACCACTTCGGAAAACACGCAGCAGAGGCGCTTCAGGTGCCCTCGGAGCAAGTATTCAAAACCCTGGTCATGCAACTTGCCACGCGGCAGGGTTCACAACTTGCCGTGGCTTGTGTTCCGGTTTCTGCGAAGCTCAATCTCAAGGCCGCAGCGAAGGCACTGGGTGCAAAGAAGGCTGAGATGGCCGATCCGCATCACGCGAGCGTGAGTACCGGTTATGTTCCTGGAGGCATTTCCCCTCTAGGGCAGAAGCGTAAGCTCAACACGGTCATTGACGCCAGCGCTTTTGAACATCAGCAGATTTTTGTCTCAGGTGGGCGTCGGGGGCTCGACATCGCGCTTTCTCCCACTGATCTTCAGGCGCTGCTGGACGCCCGCGTTGCTGATATCCAGGCTTAGAACAGCGAGGCTGAGGAAATCAGCTCTGGGTAGTCATTGCGGACATTACCGACGGCCGGATCAGCCGGTGTGATTTGGAATCCTTCCGTGCTTCCCGGTGCGAGCAACTCGGCGGCTTCCTCCGCCGTCCCCATCAGCCACTGAGAGATTTCTTCGCTTTGCAGAAAGCGCGGCATCCGGTGATGGACTTGATCCAGCGGGGCTTGCGCACCGGTGGTGATCATGGTGGCACTGAGCATGTCAAGGCCGGTATCCCACAATCCAGCTACCCAGATCAGCGATCCAGTGCGAATCCACTGCGGTTGCTTCTGATGCCACTCGTAGTACCCATCCATGGGGATAGCGCAGCGCTGCGTCTTGAAGGCGCTGCGGAAACTGGGCTTTTCGGACACGGTTTCCGCACGAGCATTGAACAGTGGCGGACCGGAATCATCGCGCTTCCAGTGTGGAAACAGCCCCCACCGTGCGGGTGCAATGCTGGCTTCGGTGGCGTCGATCGCCCGGAGTATCGGAATGGGGGTGGTGGGCGCAATGTTATATCGGGCGCGCGGCAGCCCCGCCGGAGCCTGCACCTTGGCAAAGTCGGTGGTATCTAGGGTGGCCTCAATCAGGGCGTCCTCGGTGGTGAAGAGTACAAAGCGTCCACACATAGCCTTTATTATGGAACAATGCCGAAGTTTTGGAGCGCACCGAACGTCGAAAAGCCCATACACGCCACAGTAGAAGTGCCAGGATCAAAGTCGATCACCAACCGGGCACTCGTGCTTGCCGCCTTGGCCGATGGGCCGTCGACGATCCGTGGTGCTTTGCGCAGTCGCGATTCTGACCTCATGGCAGCGGCTTTATCTTCGATGGGCACCAGCATCACGCTCGGTGATCACATTCGTGTGGAGCCAGCACCTTTTCGCGCCGCGGCAGTGGATTGTGGCCTGGCTGGGACTGTGATGCGCTTCGTTCCGCCCGTGGCAGCGCTGGCTCAGGGCGAGGTGCTTTTCGACGGCGACGAGCAAGCACATGCCCGCCCGATGAACACCATGCTGGACGCTCTGCGTGCCTTGGGCGTGGACGTCGAAGGCGATCGACTCCCCTTCCGTGTGCGCGGTGCGGGGGCTCCGCGTGGCGGCAAGGTTGAGATTGATGCCTCGGCCTCCTCGCAATTCGTCTCGGGCCTGTTGCTCTCCGCCGCGCGTTTTTCTGAAGGCATCCACATTCGCCACACCGGTGCCACCCTGCCGAGTACGCCACACATCGATATGACCCTAGATATGCTGCGCACCGCCGGTGTGGCGGTCGCTCAGCCATCGGAACATGAGTGGGTAGTGGAGCCCGGCCCAATTCACGCTATAGATTGGGACATCGAACCCGATCTCTCTAATGCCACGCCCTTTATGGCGGCGGCTGCGGTGTGCGGCGGCGAAGTCCGCATCCCCCGCTGGCCAGCCAACACCACCCAGCCCGGAAACCAGATCCTTCCCATCTTAGAATCCATGGGCTGCGAAGTAGGAAGAGACGACGATGCCGTGACGGTGCGTGGCCCCGAAAACGGACAATTGCAAGGCGTGGATTGGGACATGGGTGACATCGGCGAGCTCACCCCCACCGTCGCAGCCCTCGCCGCCTTGGCACACACTCCAAGCCGCCTGCACAACATCGCACACCTTCGAGGCCACGAAACCGACCGCCTCGCTGCCCTTGCCACTGAAATTCAGCGACTCGGAGGCCAGTGCGAAGAGCTTGCCGACGCCCTGCTCATCTCCCCCGCGCCACTTCACGGCGGCACCTGGCACTCATACGCAGACCACCGCATGGCCACCGCTGGTGCCATCATCGGGCTGCGCGTGCCCGACGTTGAGGTGGAAAATATTGAGACGACCTCCAAAACGCTTCCGAATTTTGATGCCATGTGGCAAGACATGATCAGCGGTGGTGAGCGCTAAGTGGCACGCCGATGGGATGAAAGTGACGTCAGGGTACGTCCCGGCAAGGGGTCCAGGCCGCGCACTAAAGATCGTCCGCAACACAAAGACGCAGAGTTCGGCATGGTGGTGACCAAAGATCGCGGCCGTTGGGGCGTAGTACTCGACGGCCAGCATCAGCCGGTGGTGTGTATGAGAGCGCGGGAAATGGGCCGCACCCCCGTTGAAGTGGGTGATCGCGTAGGTATCGTGGGCGATACTTCGGGGCGTCCCGGATCGCTGGCGCGAATTGTAAAACTCGCCGAGCGCACATCCGTACTCAGACGCACCGCCGATGACACGGATCCGTATGAGCGCATCGTGGTGGCCAATGCGCAACAACTGCTCATCATTTCAGCCGTGGCAGACCCAGAGCCGCGCGCGGGCTTCATTGAGCGCGCGCTCGTGGCAGCGTTCGTGGGGAACCTGCAGCCGATTATCGGATTAACGAAATCGGATCTTGCGGATCCTTCTGCCTTCGCTGCGGAATTCGAAGCGCTCAACGTGCCGGTATTGCTCTGCGGCGTCGACGATCCACTCGAACCAGTCCTGGAACGGACCCGCGGCAGCATCACCGCGCTGATCGGACATTCTGGCGTGGGCAAATCCACGCTTGTGAATCGCCTGATCCCCGATGCACAACGCGAAACGGGAGAAGTGTCCGGTGTTGGCAAGGGCCGTCACACCTCCACCCAGGCAGTCGCGCTGGAGTTGGAGCAAGGCGGTTGGATTGTCGATACCCCCGGCATCCGCTCCTTCGGTCTTGCCCATGTTGACGCCGATACTGTCGTAGAGGTTTTCGACGACCTGCGCGAAGCCGTCGAAGGGTGCCCTCGTGGCTGCACCCACATCGGGCCTCCCGCCGATCCGCAATGCGCCCTCGACGCGTTTGAACCCGACTCCCCCACGGGGCGCCGGGTCCAGGCGGTTCGAAAGTTACTAGAAGCACTGCGCTCCAATGACACCTACTAGTGGTGCCTGCGTAGTTCCTTCAGCAGCTTGAGCCCTGTGCGTAAGCCTTTGCGCACACCGTGCTTGGCGCCAATCCACAGTTGATGCTCGATAGGTTCAAATGCGCGATTGGAGCGCACCTCGGGGGCGTTGTCAGGGCTAGAGCGGAGATACTTATTTGGCAGGGTGAGCTTAAGCAAGGTGCGTTGCACTTTCGCCAACTGCCGCGGGAAGCTGTCAACGTTGTAGGGCAAGTCGAACTCAGTACACAACGCCTGCACCTTGCGCCCGACCTCGGCGAGGCGATTCGAGGGCATGTCGGGGAAAAGGTGGTGCTCAATCTGGTAATTGAGATTGCCGGAAAGCACGGTGAGGATCTTGCCGCCAGAGAAGTTTGCAGAGCCCAGCATTTGGCGCAGGTACCACTGGTTATGATCTTCGTTCTTGAATTGCTCTTTGGTGAACGTTTCCGCTTCGTCTGGGAAGTGTCCACAGAAAATTACGGCATAGGCCCAGAGGGAACGCACAAAGTTCGCGGTGGCGTTGGCGCTGAGCGTATGCAGGAAATTGGGGCCCGAAAGCGCGGGGAACAGCAGGTAATCCCTACCAGTTTGACGGCCGGCTTTCTTGGTGGTTTCCCAGAACTTCTCTTGTGTTTCCTCCCAGGACTTCCGGCCGGCAAAGAATTTGCCCAACTCTACGTCATAGTATCCCACTGCCCACTGAAACAGGCTGGCGAGCACCGTGTTCACCGCAGGCTGGAAGGCATGCAAGGGAGTCCAGGTGCGATCGCGAGTCACGCGCAGGATGCCGTATCCCACATCATGATCCATGCCCAGGACGTTGGTGTAGGTGTGGTGAATGTAATTGTGCGAGTGCATCCACTGCGAGGAGGGGCACACCAGATCCCACTCCCAGGTGGTGGAGTGAATCACTGGATCGTTCATCCAATCCCATTGACCATGCAGAACATTGTGGCCGATCTCTAGGTTCTCCAGGATCTTTGACAGTGACAGCAGCGCTGTTCCAGCAAGCCAGGCCGGTTTCTTGCCACTAAAAAGCAGCACGCCTCTGCCCGCAACTTCGAGGGTGCGCTGAAAGCGAATGAGGTTGCGAATGTAGTTTGCGTCTTTTTCGCCCAGATCCTCCATCACTTCGGACTTGATCGCGTCGAGCCTGCGCCCAATTTCCTGAATGTCTTCGTCGCTGAGGTGGGAATATGCTTGAATATTGTCAATTGCCACGGTGGGGCTCCTTGGGGTGAAAATTCGGTGGGTATTTAGGACTCGATGTGGATGTCGCCCTTGGGTACGGACACGCAGGTGCGGATTCTTTCGCCGGATTCATGCGTTTCTCCGGTGGCCAAGTCCACGACCTCCCCGGCGCCGAGCTGGCGCACGCAGGTGTGGCAGATTCCCATTCGGCACCCAAATGGCATGGGTGCACCGGCCTTCTCCCCTGCCTCGAGAATGGTGGTGCCGCCATCAACCTCGATGCTTTGACCGGTGGAAAACTCAATGCGCCCGCCCTCCGCATCGCTGCTGCGGTCGAGCGAAAAAGCTTCAGTGTGCAACTCCACGTTCTCACCGGCCCACTGCTGCCACTGCTCAAGCATGGAGGCAGGGCCGCAGGCGTACACCGCACGCTGGGCAAGATCGGGGACGAGTGCCTCAATATCTTCGGTACTGGCCCTGCCTTCGGTGCCGGTTTGGCGCAGGATAATGCGTAGATCTTCGGAGAACGCGTCGAGCACCTCTGCGAAGACGTGATCGTCGAGCGTGCGTACTGAATGGTGCAGGACAACGTCGCTGCGCTGGAAGTCACCGCGTTCCTTCATGCCGCGCAACATGCCGATTACGGGGGTGATACCAGTTCCGGCGGTGATGAATGCCAAGCGCGGCGGTACCGGATCGCTGAGGTGAAAGTCGCCCGCGGGGGCCGCGATGCGGATTGGGGTGCCAGCAGCCGCATTGCCAACGAGGTGATTGGAGAGCTTGCCTTTCTCCACAGCCTTCACTGCGATGGAAAAGCGTCCGCGCTCGGAGGTTGGGGCGTTGGTGAGTGAGTAGCTTCTCCACACGAATCGCCCGTCAATCTCGACACCGATGCCCAGGTACTGTCCGGGGCGGAAGTCGGTGGGTACTCCCCAGCCCGGTGTGATGTCGATGAGTACCACGTCGCCGTGGCGCCGGACTTCGGAGATGCTGCCCCGCAGCTCGCGTGTGGACCACAGTGGGTTCAGGACTGCCGAATAGTCATCCGGCAGCAAAGGGGTGGTAAAGCGCTTGAGTAGGCCGCGTACCCTTTTGAGTTTGTCTGGGGTGTGTGCTGCAGACACTCGATCAACACCTTTGCTTTGCAAGCGAAATTATTACTTGCCCGTAACTTACGCTCGCGTAACAAAGATGTCAATGACTTTTAGAGCAATTCCACCAAGGCTGAGAGTTCACTGGGGTCATACCAGGCCATGAACTGATCCAGAGCGTCCCCCACGCACAGCTCAGCATCTTCCTGACCCAGATCAGCCTCATCGATCACCTCGATGGCCTTGGCGGTGTATTCCTCGTTCGCCTCGGTATCGACATGAATCGCGGCCACCTGATCGAAACGAATCAGCGCCGGATCGAGTTTCAGCACAGACTCCCCCATCTCCGGCTGCAGATCCACGACAGCGTCATCCACGTCTACGGACACCACCACGCGACGGTGCGGAAATTGCTCCTCGCCAATCGCCAGCAGGCGAATCGAAGCCAGCGCGGCGTCCTCGAAAGCAGAATGAGCAATCTCTTCTTCATCACCCGCTGTATAAAACTCACGCAGAGCAGGAGTAACAGCGAAACCATAGCCAGAACGCACTGGCATCTCGCCATCGACTGCAAGCGCTTTCAACATCGAGAACGTCGCTGGAAGGTAAACCCGCACTAGAACTCTCCCTGGATGCCAAACAGCCCAGCGATTTCCACCACAGCGCGGTCAAACTGCTGGTAATACACGCCCACCAAACCGTTTTCCACGGCTGCTCGGACGTTCAAGATGGAATCATCCACCATCACGCAGTCACGCATCGGCAGCTCGATGGCGGAGGCAGCAAATTCGAATGCGCCCTGCGCCGGCTTTTCCACACCGATCTCACCTGAGAGCACGACGGCGTCGACAAGCCCCTGATCCTTAAACGACCGGATGGGCGCTGCACCGGGTCCGCCGGGGTCATTGGACAAAATAGCGATGCCAATGCCGGCGTCTTTCAACGCACTGAGCAGTTGTTGCCAGCGGCGCTGTGACTCGTCCGAGCCATCGAGCACACCAACATAATCAACGATGAGTCCTCGCATCGAATGTCATCACACCTTGGAATAGATAGTCAGAAGTTTTGTGGTTATTCTTGCACACATCACCAAGATCTAGCGCCCGCCCACGCGCCGGATATCGGATTCGTTGCCGAAGCTCATGTACCCTGCCCAAACGAGGTTTTGATCACATGCTGGTAGCGATCCCTGGAAGAAACATTCTGCAATCCTGGCAACCTGACGCCCCCGAGCCAATTGCGCGCCTGGAAATCACCGTGCCACCCCACGTCCGCCGCGACGCCACAAGGCTCCTCCTTACCGCCATGGCCGTCTCAGCAGGCTTCAAACCGGTGGCCTCACTCAAAGATCGTCACTTCAGCGATCAGGTACGCCGCCACATCAACGCCCGAATCTTGGGCGGTAACAAGTTTTCCGGCCGCCCCCAGCTCGAGTCTCTACATCTTCGCCCGAAAGGCCAGCTTATCGACGCCGTCGGCAGCGTCTCCACCCCAGACAAGAGCTTCGGATATTTGGCACAATTCGAGCCTTCACACAACAGCACCCTCAGCCTTCGGATGCGAAGCCTGAGGGTGCTCTAGGAACTGCTATTCAGCCGAGGTGGGCTGTGCCTGCTGTTCAAACTGCTTCCGCACCATGAACAACTGGCGCACAGTTTCTTCCTTGATGCCGTCCTTCATGGCATTGAACATATCGCCACCCTCCTTCTGGTATTCCACCAGCGGGTCGCGCTGCGCCATAGCGCGCAGGCCGATGCCTTCTTTGAGGTAGTCCATCTCGTAGAGGTGCTCGCGCCATTTCTGGTCGATCACCGGCAGAATCACCATGCGTTCCAGGTTTCGCATCTGCGAGTCTCCACCAACAGAGCTCACCACTGTTTCCAGCTCTTTGTATTGCGCGTGGGCGTCGTCAAGCAAAGCCTCGCGCAAATCTTCAGCGGAAAGCTCCCCTGCTGCCCCGTACTCGCTGCCGTTGACCAGCTCCTCCGGGCGCTTGCTTGGCCCGTAGAGGGAGTCGAGCGCATGCCACAGTGAATCGAGATCCCAGTCCTCCACATAGCCGTTGGCGGTGGCACCGTCCACGTAGGCATTGATCGTGTCGTCGATCATGTGCTGGACGTTATCGGCGATATCGGCGGATTCGAGGATCTCGCGGCGCTCACGGTAGATGACCTTGCGCTGCTCATTCATCACCTCGTCGTACTTGAGCACGTTCTTACGCATCTCAAAGTTCTGGTTCTCCACCTGAGTCTGCGCACCCTTGATGGAGTTGGTAACCATCTTGGCCTCAATCGGCACATTGTCTGGCACGTTGAGGCGGTTCATCATGTTTTCCATGGTCTGACCAACAAATCGAACCATGAGGTCATCGCGCATAGAGAGGTAAAAGCGGGTAGTTCCCGGGTCGCCCTGACGGGCGGCACGACCGCGCAACTGATTATCGATGCGTCGGGATTCGTGACGCTCAGTACCAAGCACGTAGAGGCCACCTGCGGCACGGACTTCGTCGGCAAGTTTCTCACCGCGGGCTTTCACCCTGGCGAGCTCTTCATCCCACGCCGCCTCGTATTCCTCAGGGGTCTCCACAGGATCGAGCCCACGCTCGCGCAAGTTGAGGTCCGCGAGGATATCCGGGTTGCCACCCAACACGATGTCGGTACCACGGCCGGCCATGTTGGTTGCCACCGTGACGGCCCCAGGCAGACCGGCTTGGGCAACAATCTGTGCTTCTTGTTCGTGGAACTTTGCGTTCAGCACATTGTGCTTGATGCCACGCTGCTGCAGCAGCTTGGACAGGTACTCGGAACGCTCCACGGAGGTGGTGCCCACCAGCACCGGCTGGCCTTTGGCCACACGCTCGGCAATATCGTCCACCACGGCCTCAAACTTGGCCTCCTGGGTCTTGTACACCAGGTCAGTCATGTCCTCGCGCTGATTCGGACGGTTGGTGGGAATGGCGATGACATTGAGTTTGTAAATCTGGTGCAGCTCGCTTGCCTCAGTCTCAGCGGTACCGGTCATGCCGGCGAGCTTGTCGTAGAGGCGGAAGTAGTTCTGCAGGGTGATCGTGGCCAGAGTCTGGTTTTCGTTTTTGATCTCCACCGACTCTTTGGCCTCAATCGCCTGGTGCATGCCCTCGTTATAGCGACGCCCAGCCAGCACACGGCCGGTGAAGTCATCCACGATGAGCACCTCGCCCTTGCGCACGATGTAATCCTTATCGCGGGTGAACAACTCCTTGGCCTTCAAAGAGTTATTCAGATAGCTCACCAATTGGGAGTGCTCGGGGGCGTAAAGGTTATCGATGCCAAGCTGGTCTTCTACAAAACCAACGCCTTCTTCTTTAATGCCAATGGTGCGCTTGCGCTCATCCACTTCATAGTGAATGTCCTTCTTCATCAGCGGAGCAAGCTGCGCAAATACCGAGTACCACTGCGAGGAGCCGTCCACCGGGCCGGAGATAATCAGCGGGGTACGTGCCTCGTCGATCAGGATCGAGTCGACCTCATCCACGATGGCGTAGTGGTGACCGCGCTGCACCAGATCGTCCAGCGAGCGGACCATGTTATCGCGCAGGTAGTCGAAGCCCAGCTCGTTGTTGGTGCCGTAGGTGATATCGGCGTTATACGCTTGTCGACGTTCCTCCGGGCGCATCTCAGACAAAATGACACCCACCTCCAGGCCGAGCCAACGGTGCACACGACCCATCCACTCTGCGTCACGCTTGGCGAGGTAATCATTCACCGTCACCACGTGCACGCCCTTGCCCTCTAGGGCATTGAGGTAGGCGGGCAGCACACAGGTCAAGGTCTTGCCCTCACCGGTGCGCATCTCGGCTACGTTGCCAAAGTGCAAGGCGGCACCACCCATCACCTGCACCAAATAGTGCTTCTGGCCAAGCACGCGGTAGGAGGCTTCGCGGGCAGTGGCGAAGGCTTCAAGCAGCAAATCATCCAGGGATTCGCCTTCTTGAATGCGGCGCTGGAACTCAGGAGTTTTGGCCTTGAGTTCCTCATCGCTCAAAGCCGAATACTCTTCGTCGAGCTCGAGCACGCTTTCGGCGATCTTTTTCAGGCGCTTTACCGCACGCCCTTCACCGACGCGAAGCATTTTAGAAAGTCCAAGCACGTGCACAGTTCCTTTAACTATTGGCTATCTTTTGCAAGGTAATTGCGATCAACGTAGGTATTGTACGTTTTGGGTCTGTGAAAAGCACGAACACCCGGATACCTCTGAGCATCTTTTGACTCAGAAAAGTAATCCGGGTGTGGCTTCAAAGCAAGCGTCAGATGACCTTATGCCTTGTCGTCGCTCAAAGAGATCAAGCCATAGTCATAGGCGTGACGACGGTACACCACCGAAGGCTGACCAGTCTCTTCATTCACAAAGAGGTAGAAGTCGTGACCCACGAGCTCCATCTCAGATAGCGCATCATCCACGCTCATCGGGGTGGCGGAGTGTTCCTTGGTGCGCACGATCTGACCGGGCAACACATCTTCGACGGAATCAGCATAGGGATCTTCATCGTATTGATCCTTGGCGCGAGCCTGCTCGGCCTCACGCACCAACTCCGCGGCTGCCTCACCGGTGCTCTTCGGAGCGCGGTGGCCGGAAAGGGAGATGGAGCGACGAGCCTTGACCTTACGCAGCGAACGCTCCATACGAGACAGCGCGGTTTCCAGCGCGGCGTAGAAGCTGTCTTCCTTCGCCTCAGAGCGCGCGATGTGTCCCTTGCCGGTGGCGGTAATCTGGATGCGATCCGAGCTGTCGGAACGACGCGGGTTCGGCTCGTGCTGGAGCTCGACGTGGAAGAACGTCAAGGTTGGATCCAGGCGGGCGATCTTTGCCAGCTTGCTATTGACTCGTTCCGCGAAATGCTCCGGAACCTCGACGTTGCGGCCGGTGATTGACACCTTGACGTCCGGGCTCAACACTTCGTTGGAGCCATCAGGCGTGGTCATAATCACGTACCTCCCTCTCTCGTCCGCCCCGGGAACACTCGTGCAGCCTCCCCGGAGACGGGGTGAACTTTCCCCTCTGAGAATACCCGCGTGATGGTCTGCCTCGCCATAGAATTCTGTTCGCTATGAGCGTTGCCATAACACTGATAACCAATCCCGATCTTGGCTATGCACAACGGCAACCGCACACCCCTTGAGCCTAAGCATGAGAAAAGCCCAGCGCAGCGACCACATTCATTCCTGCGCTCTGCAATACCGCAACCGAGGCGGCAAGTGTAGCTCCTGTGGTGATGACGTCGTCGACAAGCACGATTGGCCCATCGATCATCCCGAGCAATTCGATGGAACCAGAAATATTCATTTTCCGCTCCGCCGCGCTCAAATCCGCCGAATCACGCGCGGCGGCACTCGTTCGAAGAATCTGTGCACTAGGAATTCCGCTGGCCTCGCACGCAAGGTGCACGGGATCACCGCCACGGAGGCGTTCGTTGCGCCTAGTTGTTGGCGCTGGCACCAGCGCGATTGCTTCAGGTACGTGTCCGTGGAACTGCATGTTCACAATCGCCGCCCGCAAGACAGCACCCACGTGCTGAGTAAGATCCAAACGCCCCCGCTCTTTCATGGAGAGGATCGTCTTGGCCCGTGCTCCCCCATACGCCCCCAGGGAATACACCGGGATGTGCTGCTGAATGCGGGTGCTCACTCTTTGCGGCGGTGCCTCCCAGACCTGCCGGCACTTTCGGCACAGGCGTGAGCCGGCCTCTCCGCAACCGCCGCATTCGATGGGAAGTATCAGTTCAATGAAACCTTGGGCAATACTTTGCAGTTTCATCACAAGCTCCCCAGCATTTCCTATGTTCTAGTTGGGCACCACCACGGGTGCGCGAACACCCTCGAGGCCCGGAACCTCACGCCAGAAGGTGGCTTCCTGAAGATCTCTTCGAATTTCCATTGTGGCGCGGGCATCTGTAGCAAAGATGGTGGTGCTATTCGACGTCACCGAAACCACAGGGGCATCTAGGTTCGCGCCCGGTAACGGAGTCGCCGAGGAACCGTCGGGCGCCACTACCCACACCGGAGCTTCAGGATTCGACGTGCCCACCAGCAACGTGCCGTCGGATTGCCAGTCAATGGAAATGACGGCGTCTTCAAGCGAGGGCATCAACTCAATAACGTTGGCCAGTTCTCGCTCGCCAACATTGGGCCGAGAGACCACACCGATGTAGACCTTGCCGTCCATCACCAACGCCGCTCGTGACCCCGCATGCGATAGCTGCAGCATGGAAATGTCTCCATGGTCACCCAGAGACGTGGTATCAACTTCTGTTTGAACGATTTCACCACTGTCATTCGAGCGTGAGATTCGGGCTATCTTTTTTCCGTCCACTACCGTCCACAGCGATGACGCCGTGGGCTCAAAGGTGGGTTTACTTAACGTCTTAGACTTAATTTTGCTTTGCATTTCGGTGTTCATGGAACCGATCAGCAGTTCCGACTCCCGCTGCTCACCTTCACCACTGCTACGCACCGCAGCAACCGCATCAGTTTTAGCGGAGATGCTCAGGGACTCAACATTGACCAACTGGCCGATAGGCCGTGGAACGGGAACCACTTTATTATCGGAGATATTGACGAGCTGCCCGCCAACCAGAGCGTAGGAGGTATCGAAACTATTGCCGGTGGCTTGAGGGTTGTATTCGGCGAAATTGTCCACGGTGAGGTCCATGTCCTCGGTTTCGCGAGCGCGCACCGGGTTGCCGTCAAAACTCAAGTGGTATGGCCCGCCGATGTCTGCCATTCCCAAGGTCCACACGATGCAAGCCGCTAAGCGCTTCATCGCATCGGAATCGAGATTTGTTAAGCCTGTGAAAGCGTAGACACCCTCTTGACGGCCGGCGAAGGTGGCCTGTTGAGGCAGCTCGTCCATGACACCAGGAGCTAACCACTGCGAGGGGCCGTCGATAAGCAAAGAAAGCAGAGCCGAATCTAATGAACCCGCACGGTTATAGATCCAGCGCTGATCGGCCACCAAGCGGCTGCCCGTAGGATCAAAAAAGTACACGTTGCGCATGCTGTAGTGATTGCGGAACTCATTTCGCTCCACCACAATTTGGTCCGGCAAATCGGCGATGCGCCACTGCCCGTCCACCGACACCATGCGCACTTTCGCCTTGTAGGGCTCCTGGCGTGGCTGATACGCCCCAGACTTGCTCACCTCACCGACGAGCGTGCCACTAACCTCATAGCCACGGCCGGGCTCATCTTCACCCAGGGTTGCGGAATTCACGTCGATTCTATCTAGCACCAAAATCTCTGGACGGGGAGACCAGGACTCGGCCTTCTCTTTGGCCAAGTAGTTGCGCGCAGGTTGATACTGCTGATCAGGAAGTGCATTTGCTGTATAAAAATCGCGAAGCAACAGGTCTGGGTCCTGATCCTCCTTCGGTTCCTGCAAGATGCTCGGCTGCTCTCCTTCAAAACTGCGAATGGCCTGAGGATCGCTCTCCCCCGGTACCGAAATGCAGGACGTCAACGTGAGCACGCACAACCCACTAAGCAGAAGTTTTTGCACCTTGGTCATTCCTGACCTCCATCGATCTTGGACTCCGGGGCAGCAAGCGGCAGCGGAATCTCTTCAATTTTGGCACCCGGGGTACGAGGCAGCACCACGCGGAAAGTAGACCCCACGCCCAGATTGCCTTTCGCCTGAATTTCTCCGCCGTGCAGATGCGCATCCTCCTGGGCGATAGCAAGACCCAAACCGGTGCCGCCCGAATGGCGCTCGCGGGAAGGATCTGCACGCCAGAAGCGTTCGAACACCAATTCCTCTTGCTCCGGCTTCAGCCCCACACCGTGGTCCGTCACCGTGACTGCCACCGCATCGGCGCTCATCGCAGCACGGATTTCAACAGGATTGCCTTCCGAGTGATCCACGGCGTTGGCAAAAAGGTTCCGCAATATGCGCTCAATACGACGAGCATCGCCCACCATTGGCAGGGGTTCATCCTCGGGAACGAAAGTCACCTTCACATCCAGTTCCTTCGCCAGCGCTCGCACCTGATCCCAAGCCGCATGGATACTATCGCGAACGTCCATCTGAGTTGCCGAAAGCTCGGTAGCCCCGGCATCGTAACGCGAAATTTCCAGCAAATCGTTCAGCAGATCTTCAAAGAGATCCAACTGCTGGACCAGCAACTGCGAGGCACGCTTAGTGTGCGGAGCGAAGTCTTCATTGTCCGCGTTGATCATATCGGCGGCCAAGCGCACGGTCGTGAGCGGAGTGCGAAGCTCATGAGACACGTCCGAAGTAAATTGCCGTTGGAAATTGCCGTACTCCTCCAACTGCTGGATCTTTTTCGACAGCGAATCGGCCATGGAATTAAAGCTGATGGCCAAGCGCGCAATCTCATCACGGCCCTCAACCACCATGCGCTCACGCAAATGGCCGTCGGCGAAGCGCGCCGCAATGCGACTGGCGGAACGCACCGGAACGATGAGCTGGTTCATCGCCACCCAAACAATGATGACGAATAGCACGATGAGCAAAATTGCAGCACCAGCGAAAGCACCCCGAAGCATGGCCAGCGTCGCCTCATCGCTTTCCATTGACATCACCAGGTACACCTGCAAACCGGGAACTTCTGCGTCGGTGGGTGTCCCGATCATCAGCGCCTTATAGCTCGACCCGTCTGCGCGCTGGATCGTGGCAAATTGCGAAGCCACCTGCCCCTGCGAAACGAAGTCCCTCAAGCGATCCGGAATTCGATAATTCTCGGGTGCCGTAATCACGCTGCCATCGGGTTCTGTTACCAGAATGACCGGCTCGTATACCGCTTGTTCTTGATCCTCTGCAGCTCTACTGACAATCGCGGCCCTGGCTGTTTTCAAACGAACATCAAGCGGGCTGGATGCACCCGTCGCAGCAATCTGTTCTTCAACAGCGACGCGCGCGCGTTCAATCTCTTGGCTAGCAATCTCTTCCTTTGCCGCCATAAAACGACCAACCAGAAAGTTGGTCACAAACATTGCCAGCACCAGCAGCACGATCGCCGATGCAACAATGATGGTTCCAAGCACCCTGTACTGGACACTTGTTTGCCAGCGCTCAATGAGCAAAAACCGCAAACGATGATATTTGCGGCCGAGTCCCAAGCTACGTTTAGCCAATCTTGTAGCCAACTCCACGAATAGTCAGCACGATCTGCGGATTATCCGGATCGCGTTCGATCTTTGAGCGCAGGCGCTGCACGTGCACATTGACCAAGCGGGTATCGGCGGGGTTTCGATAGCCCCACACCTTTTGCAGCAATTCTTCGCGGCTAAACACCTGGCCGGGCTTCGAAGCCAATTCCACCAGGAGTTGGAACTCCAAAGGAGTGAGCTGAATTTCCTCACCGTTGCGGGTAACTTCGTGGCCCGGCACGTCGATGCGCAAGTCCCCGGCCTCCAGCACGTCGTGGTGTTCATCTTCGCTTCGGCGCAGGCGTGCGCGCATGCGAGCAATGAGTTCTTTATGCTTGAAGGGCTTGGAGATATAGTCGTCCGCACCCGATTCCAAACCGAGCACCACATCAACCGTGTCGGTTTTCGCTGTGAGCATGACAATAGGCACGGAAGATTCGCGGCGGATCAGGCGGCAAATGTCAATGCCGTTCATGCCTGGCAGCATCAAATCTAGAAGCACAAGGTCGGGTTGCTCCCGCTGGAATACCGGCACTGCCTCGGCTCCATCGGACACTGTGACGGTTTGATACCCCTCGGCTTCAAGGACCAAGGTGAGCATCTCGGAGATGCCAGGATCGTCGTCTACCACGAGAATTTTGTGCGGCATGGCGATAAAGGCCACCCTTTCTTGACTACTGCGTTGCTCAAATCTTCTTCAGCCTACCGCGAGGGGGCGAAGAAGAAACAGTCTGGGCACAAGATTTTTCTCGCGACGACGATCCCTATGCTCGCGGACCTCACCGCCAAGTTCCAGGTCCAATACCGTCAATTCTGGCACTCGGCGAGCGTGCGTAGGCGGCGCACAATGTCGGCTGCCACGGTACGAACATCTGCATCGGTCGAAACAACTACCCAAGGTGATGCCCACTGTTGTTTCGCGAGCTCCCGGTATGCCGCAGCAGTTCTAGCTTGCAACCCGGCGTCTGACTCGTATTGATCACGGGTGCGGTGTGCTTCCTGCGTCTCCCGGTGTGCAGCGCGCTGGGCCGCTAGTTCCACGTCGGTATCCAGCAACACTTGCAACGTCGGCCGTGGCAGCGCGAATTGCTCAAACTCCAAATCCGCCACCCAACCGGCAAGGGCTTCGTCATGCGCCCTCGCTGAGGAATAGGCGGCATTGGAGGCAACATACCGATCCAATAAGAGCACCTCTTCGCTGACAGAAGCCGCACGCAAGCGTTCCGCTGCCCCGCGTCGATCCAGCGCGAACAGTGTGGCCATGCCGTAAATGGATTCGCTCAGATCCCCCATGCGCCCGTACAAGGCTTCTTGGGCTAGCTTGGCGTGAACTGAATCTTCGTAGCGAGGAAACGCCAGGTAGTCGGCGCGGATTTCCTGTTGCAGGGCGCGGACAAGAGTATTCTTCCCCGCGCCGTCGATGCCTTCAATCGCGACGATCATTAGTAGCGGTAGTGCTCCGGCTTGTAGGGGCCTGCAACATCCACGCCAATGTATTCCGCTTGTTCCTTGCTTAGCTCGGTGATGGTACCGCCGAGCGCTTCAACGTGGATGCGCGCCACCAGCTCATCGAGCACCTTGGGCAGGCGGTACACCTCGTTGGTGTAAGTGCCGTCGTTATTGAAAAGCTCGATTTGGGCCAAGGTCTGGTCAGCGAATGAGGTGGACATGACGAAGCTTGGATGCCCGGTGGCGTTGCCCAAGTTCAGCAGGCGCCCTTCTGACAAGACGATGATGCTTCGTCCATTCGGCAACGTGAATTCGTCTACCTGCGGCTTGATGGTCACACGCTGTACATCATCGCGGTGCATGAGTGAAGCCATGTCGATCTCATTGTCGAAGTGCCCAATGTTGCCCAGGATCGCGTGATCTTTCATCTTCAGCATTTGCTCGAAGGAGATGATGTCACGGTTACCGGTGGCGGTAATGACAATGTCAGCGTCCGCGATGGCGTCATTCACGTGCACCACGGGGAAACCGTCCATCAGTGCCTGCAGCGCGTTAATCGGATCAGCCTCGGTCACTTTCACGCGTGCGCCTTGGCCGTCCATGGCTTCGGCGCAGCCCTTACCGACGTCTCCGTAGCCACAAATGAGCACGCTCTTGCCGCCCATGAGGGCATCAGTGGCGCGGTTGATGCCGTCGAGAAGCGAGTGGCGGGTGCCATACTTGTTGTCGAACTTGGACTTTGTCACCGCGTCATTGACGTTCATCGCGGGGAAAGGCAGTTCGCCAGCTTCAGCGAAGTGGTAGAGGCGGTGCACGCCGGTGGTGGTTTCCTCGGTCACGCCCTTGACGGACTCCGCGATCTTGCCCCACTTGCCGGGCTCAGCTTCAAGCACGCGGCGAAGCATTGCTTTGAACGCTTTTGCCTCATCTGAATCGTGCTCATCATCTGGCGGCACCACGCCTGCCTGCTCAAATTCGCGGCCTTTAATCACGGCCATGGTGGCATCGCCCCCGTCATCGAGGATCATGTTGGGCAGTTGATCACCCCAAGAGAAAATCTCGTTGACACAATCCCAGTACTCCTCCAGGGTTTCTCCCTTCCATGCGAACACCGGCACGCCCTGGGGATTCTCCGGGGTACCTTTGCCCACCACCACGGCAGCAGCGGCTTCGTCTTGGGTAGAAAAGATGTTGCAGGACGTCCAGCGAACCTCAGCACCGAGCGCCACCAGGGTCTCAATGAGCACCGCAGTCTGCACGGTCATGTGAATGGAGCCAGCGATTCGCGCGCCCTTGAGGGGTTGTTCCTGGGCGTACATCTTGCGCAGTTCCATCAACCCTGGCATCTCGTGCTCGGCTAGTCGGATTTGGTGGCGTCCTGCCTCTGCCAGGTTGATATCGCGGATGCGGTAGTCAGTCATGGGCGCGTGAAATTCCTTACTCGTATTCCTGAGGGAGTGTTGCAAACAGCTACTAGCTTAGAGCTTCAATGTAGGGGTCGAGGTCTTCGTCGCTTTCAACGGCTTCAAGCAGCGCAGCGGCAGCCTCGCGAGTGTCTTCATCACCTTTGCCGCGCAGGCTCAGAATAAATGGATAGTCCTGAGCCAGTTCACTGTCGCTAAAAGGAGCACCGGCCCAAATTGCAAGCAAGGTGGCGGCCAGCAGGGCGTTGTCCTGCTCATCACCTTCGGCGCCTTGTTTTGTCGCGATAGTGACCAAATCGCTGACCTCTGCAACGATGCTGCTTGCATCAAGATCTGCCAGCTCGTCGAGCAGATCAATATTGTTATCGATTCCGAAGATTGCGTCTTCCCATCCGCTCACATTCATCACCTTTTCCAACTTTTCGACGCCTCAGCGCGCCACTACCTTCCATTCATACTGCATTGCGCTGCTCGCATGCAGAAATGATCGCTTTGCAGGTACTCCGAACCGTGATAACCTCTGTGATCAAATCGTTATCAAACCTTTATACGAAAAGTGGCACCACCATGAAGCACACCACGCGCACCGTGATTGGCGCGTTCGGCGCGGGTGCCTTGTTGGCGGCGGGGGTTGGCGTTGGGGTGTGGAAACTCGACCCCGCGTGGAGCAGCTCGAAACCCAAGGCCACGGCGGGAATCTCGACCGCTTCGTCGACAAGCAAAACAGTGCCAAGTACATCGAGCACACGAGCTACGCCAACCGTGGTGAGCTCTGCCGACGTGGAACCAGTGATCACGGATCACTCGGCGGGAGTGATGCGTCAGGACGACCCACTTCTGCCTCCGAATGCTTTCATCCCGGAGGAGCCAGTGGCTCCGGAGAGCACCACCACGCCCACAACGACTGAAACAACCACCCCCAGCGCCCCCGTCCCTGAGTCTGAGGTACCGCTGATCTCAGAAGCACCGAGCGTGGAGTTGGATCTGACCGAAAAACCCTCGACACCGCCCGAAGGGATTTTGGACTCCTGGAATTCCTGGGCTCAGGCAATGGGTCTGACGGGCTAAACCGCGCCGACCGAAGCGATGAAGAGCTTGCCCTCACCGTGAACCTCAATCGCCGGGTCATCCGCAGAAATCCACAGCGCTTCGGTCGGGTTCAGCGTTTCTACACCGGCATGTATCGATCCCTCGGTACACAGCACAATCGCTGGTCCCGCATGTTCTACGCGCACTTCGCCCTGCACATCAAGGGTACGGAGAGAGAACTCGCGGGCGGGTACTTGATACACACCGTTCTGTGGCTGCACCACGGGATCCTCGAGCGTTGAAAAGCGCAACACATGAACCAGTTCCGGTATATCCACATACTTCGGGGTGAGACCACCGCGCAGGACATTGTCCGAGTTCGCCATGATTTCCACGCCAAGCCCCGACACGTACGCGTGGAGATTGCCAGCATCGAGGTAAATCGCTTCTCCTGGCTGCAGCGCAATGTGATTCAGCAACAGTGCACCAAGTACTCCAATGTCACCGGGGTGACGATCCTGGAGATCGATCACCTGGCGCAGCACCTGCTGCATCCAAGGCTCCACGCTTTCTTGGACGCGCTTTGCAGCAGCCACTACTGCCTCAATCAAGGTGGTGCGAGCTGTGCTTGGGATTGTGATCCAAGTAGTAAAGAGCGCGCGAAGATCCCCCTCCTCCGCGCCCTTTGTGCCCTCTAGATGCTCCGGAATCAGATTCGCGTAGTGCTCAAGCTCTGGGCAGTCGAGGGCCCGGAATAAGGCGCGGGTGCGCTCAAGAGGGCGAAAACCGGCCATCGCATGAAACTCGGTTATCGCGACCATCAGCTCAGGCTTGTGATTATCATCGCGATAATTACGTTCTCGCGCATCGAGGGCGATTCCCTCGTCGTTCTCGCGCGCGAAGCCTTCCCGCGCTTGCTCCAACGACGGATGCGCTTGCAGTGATAGTGGCTGTTCTGCGGCGAGAAGTTTGAGCAGGAACGGAAGGCGCTCCGAATATTGCTCCACAACGCTTCCCCCGAGTTCACGCACTGGGTTCTTGGCGATCACCTCCGTGAGGGCTTCACCATCGACGCTCGACGGCGCTGCTGGATGCGCCCCATACCAGAGCTCAGCAAGCGGGGTGTTAGATGGTTGCTCACCACGAAGCTGCTGGATGAGCGTCCTTGAGCCCCAAGAATATGCTTGGGCACTCGGAATCAGCTTCTGCATGGACTTGAACAACCTTTCCAAAATCTTTTAAAAAATTTAAGTGCTCGACACTTAAGTCATTGTGTACATCGTAGCCGCGAAGCCTCGCGCGATGAGGGCGCACAAAGCCGTGGCGTAATCACCCTCGGCGTGAGCCAACTCCCCCACACTCCAACGAATCACGGCCGCCGGAATAGGTGCGGGACCTTGCTCAATTGGATCGTAAAAAGGATCAACCGGAGGCTGCCGTTGCTGGAATAGCCCGAGCAACGCTGCATCGAGATGGGCGCTGGCCCTGCCCGCTTGTGTCCAAAGGTAAGCCACCAGCGCTACCAGATCCTTCGATTCCGCATCCGCAGCTACATGCAGCGGGGTGCCTGATCGCTGGGCAATGTCTTTGGCGGGATTGAGTTCCTCGTGATCGGGAGCGCAGCGGATGAGCTCCTCGTCTACCCGATCCGCCAGCGAAAGCAGCCGCTTGGGCACGGATTCGGCAGTCCTGGCACCACGAAACAACACAGCGAGCACGGTAGCTACCGCGCGTAGGGGCGAAGGCCCCTCGTGCATTGGCAGCATCGGAATGATGTGGGTACTCGCCGGCAAGTCACGCACCAGGGGCCCCTCGCCCACTGCAGCGATGCTGAGCACCGATCGAGCGTGGCACACGCTAGCCGCCTGCGCGAGAGCGTCGTGCGATCCGCGTTCGCTCAACAGAATCACAACATCGAGGGGTCCTACGTAGCTCGGCAGCTCGCGGCAAATAGTGACAGGTGCTGACCAAGGGGCGCTGATGTTCACCGCAGCCCGAGCCGCATGCAGGCAGAGCTCATCGCCCGCGAGCACCACAATGCTTCGAGGGCGTTCAATCGGAAGCTGATCCCAGGGCAGCGCATCGGCAACAGCACGAATTTGTGCGCCTTCGTGCGCGATATCAAAATACGCTTGAGCGTGATCGATACTTACTGCCATATTGTCTCGCTTAGGCGCGGATGATCGCGAGGATCTCGCTCACCAGAGCATCCACTTCGTCTTGGGTGGGAGCCTCAACATTGAGGCGCAGGAGCGGCTCGGTGTTCGATGCGCGCACGTTGAACCATGCTGGAGTGCCCTTCAGCTCCACGGTAAAACCGTCGAGCTCATCGACGCTTTCAGCACGATCGGCAAAAGCGTCAAGCACCGCTTGGGCGCGTTCTGCTTGCGCCTCGGCGGAATCGAGCTTGGAGTTAATTTCACCGGAGGCTGCGTAACGGGTGTATTCCGCCATGAGTTCAGACAGAGGCTTGTCCTGGCCGCCCAGCGCGGCAAGCACGTGCATGGCCGCGAGGATGCCGGAATCGGCGTTGAAGAACTCCTGGAAATAGTAGTGAGCTGAGTGCTCACCACCGAATACCGCACCGTGCTCCGCCATTTGAGCCTTGATAAAGGAGTGCCCAACTCGGGTGCGCACCGGGGTGCCACCGTGTTCACGAATGATATCCGGCACGGTTTTGGAGGTGATCAAGTTGTGGATGATCGTAGAGCCAGGCTTGCGCTCAAGATAACGCTGCGCAACGATCGCACAGATAGCTGACGGGCTCACGGGTTGGCCGAGTTCGTCTACCACGAAGCAACGGTCTGCATCACCGTCGAAGGCCAAGCCGATGTCTGCGCCCACCTCTGGGGTGAAGGCTTGGAGATCCACCAGGTTCTTGGGATCGAGAGGGTTGGCCTCGTGGTTGGGGAAGGTGCCATCGAGTTCGAAGTAGAGGTCTTCAATGTCGAGGTTCAGCCCTTTGAACACTTCCGGCACCGTGTAACCTGCCATGCCGTTGGCGGCATCCACGGCAACTTTGAGGTGGCGGATACTGCTCAGATCAACCAGATTGCGCAGGTACTGCCCGTAAGCTTCGAGGGTTGCTCTTTCACTGATGGCGCCCGCTTCCCCTTCGTAGGCAGGTACTCCCTCAACCAACATGTCGATGATGTCTGCGAGCCCGGTTGCTTGGCCCACGGGACGCGCACCTGAGCGGCAGAGCTTGATGCCGTTGTATTCAGCAGGGTTGTGGGAGGCGGTGAACATGGCACCGGGGCAATCCAGCTCGCCGGATGCGAAGTACAGCTGGTCTGTTGAACTCAGGCCGATCATGACGGCGTTGACGCCCTGGCTTGTCACGCCTTCGGCGAATGCCCGTGCCAGCTCGGGTGAGGAGGGGCGCATGTCATGCCCGATCACGACCTGCTCGGCACTTTCATTGCGCATGAGTCGTCCGAAGGCGGCACCGACGTCACGGATGAAATCCGCGTCGATATCCTCACCGACGACGCCACGGACGTCGTATGCCTTAATAACGTTGCTCACTGCTTCTCGAGAACGCATGGGTTTCCTTTCGGACTCTCATCGGCGCGCGCCAGGTGAGCGCTTGCCTGAAGTTACCCGAAATACCCTACTCCCCCGCAGGTGTGAGGCTGTAGCTACAGACGATTATTGCTGCTTATCAGCGTCGTGAACCACCTGGAGGTGTGCGCGTCGCGTCGCCTTTCTCCGTGCTTTATGCACAGGGTGGTTTTGGCCGACGTGTTCGCTTTGCCCCAACGTTGGCTGCTCAATGCTCGACCGCCCCGCTTGACGCACTGCCTCAGCGAGAGCCGTGAGGTCTTCGTCGTCTTCTTCCAGGGCATCAACGCGCAGCAATTCCCAGCCCAGCGGCGCCGTGATCTTGGATGCGTGGTGTTCACAAAGGTCCCAGCTATGCGGGTCACTGCTGGTGGCCAGGGGACCTACCACGGCGGTGGACTGCGCATAGGCGTAGGTCAACGTTGCTACGGCTGGTTTGCCGCATCCGGGGCGAGAGCATCGTCGATAGTGATTCACGTCCACAGAGTCTAGACCTCCACTTGAGGTTTTTGAAGCGCACCACACCCGAGCGGCGAGCCAACACCTCTCAACACCGAACGCAGATTAGGATTTTTCCTCATGACGCGCACCCGTACTGATCGCCACGGCCGAGGGCTGCGTGGCCCGCTTTTCCCCCGGGCGGTTCCCCGATTCCGTTCTCACAGCCAGCTTTTCGACGCCGCCGTCCTCCAAGCCTACGAGCCCCTTCATCGCCGTTTCCGTGACGAATTGAGCCAGCTCGATATAGCGATCGACACAATTCCCCGTATGCGTTTTCATGCTGATCCAGCATTGATGCCGGATGAAATCACAGCGGATGGCGCCGTTCCCCTCGGGCGCGTTATCCCTGCGGGCATTGATCAACGTGGCAATCCCACCCGGGCGAGAATTGTCATATTCCGTATGCCGATCGAGCAACGCTCGGCCGATGCGCAAGAGCGGGCAGAGCTATTAAAGACGGTGCTGGTGTCACTGGTGGCGACGTATCTGAACATGGCGCCGACGGATATTGACCCCGACTTCATAGATTAAATCCCCAGCCCGTGGACGGGGCTGGGGATTTTGTTAAGCAATCTGATTTTTCAAGCGGCGGCGCTCGCGTTCGGAGAGGCCACCCCAGATGCCAAAGCGCTCATCGTGTTCTAGTGCGAACTCAAGGCATTCATCACGCACACTGCAAGCGTTGCAGATGCGCTTTGCCTCGCGGGTAGAGCCACCCTTTTCAGGGAAGAATGCCTCAGGATCAGTTTGCGCGCACAGCGCTTGCTCCTGCCATTCCTGCTCGACTGCGCCGAAGAGTTCGTCGAGCGTGAGATCCACTGCCGTTCGAGAGCGAGGTGCGGCGTTATCAGCCATGGTATCCACGCCACCTTCCTCTGGTTGCTCCAGGCTTTTCTACAACTCACATCGTTTCTACGATGAATTACACACCTGCGATTCAACACGCCGACACAAGATATCGTCAACTTTTCAGCGGAACTTTTTTTGGCCAAAAAGCAATTCCCCTGGCAGTTAACCACAATCGTCACACCAGTCACAGATTGCACTGCCAGGGGGTAATACTCGGGGGCACTATATCTAGTGGCGTCACCGATCAGGACTCACAAGGGCCATTTAAGCGTCGGAAGAAAAACGGATACCCGAGTCCGGAATTTCCACTCCCGGCCATACGCGAGCGCCGTCGAGGAGCTCACAACGAGCGCCAATCACTGCACCTTCACCAATGACAGCCCCACGGATACGAGCGTTTGCGCCGATTCGGGCACCCGCAGCGATGATGGAATCCTCGATTACTGCACCAGGCTCAATGGTCACCCCATCGAACACCACAACATCATCGAGCCTGCAGCCAGCGCCGATTTCGGTGCCACGGCCAATCACAGTGCCTCCCAGCAGAAGCGCCCCATCACGAACCCCGGCGGATTCGTCGACAAGCGCCTCGCCCGTCTTCCCTTCAAGCAGTGGCGAAGGCGCGATGCCGCGAACCAGGTCAGAAGAACCGCGAACGAAATCACCAGGCGTACCCATGTCCCGCCAGTAGGCGTTGTCCACGTGTCCAAACACCCTACGGCCTTCCTCCAAGAGCTTGGGGAAGGTCTCGCGCTCCACACTCACCACGCGGCGCGCTGGAATTTCTTCAATCACAGAACGGCGGAAGACGTAACAGCCCGCGTTGATCTGGTCGGTCGGCGGATCTTCAGTCTTTTCCAAAAACTCCAACACGCGACCATCGGCATCAGTAGGTACGCAACCAAAAGCACGCGCGTCAGGCACGCGCACCAGGTGCAGGGTCGCATCCGCGTCGTTACGATGATGAGCCTCTAGGATCGGCCCTAGCTCTGCGCCGCCGAGCACGTCGCCGTTAAACACCATCACCGTGTCCGCACGCAGCTTGCTAGCAACATTACGGATGCCACCACCAGTGCCAAGTGGCTGATCTTCCACGACGTACTCAATCTCGAGCCCCATGTCCTCACCATTGCCGAAGTATTCCTCGAATACCTCAGCCTTGAAGGAAGTACCAAGCACAACGTGCTGGATACCCGCAGCCTGAATACGCGCCAGCAGGTGCTTGAGAAAAGGCACGCCTGCGGTCGGCAGCATCGGCTTCGGCGTATTCACCGTCAGGGGACGCAAGCGGGTGCCCTTGCCACCCACCAGAATTACGGCGTCAGTAGAGCCTGCGATGTCGCTTCGACTCTGCGTTGTCATGTAAACCTCAATCGTTCTCGTGCCTCATAGTGAGGCAACAAACCGTTCACACAACCGTAACCCGAAGCCACCAGAATCCTGCGCAGGGCGTGCCGAAGAAAAGCGTATTCAGTTTTTCTTACGCTTAGCGCACTGCACCGCAAGAATCCCACGCACACGCAAGCCAGCCTTCAATACCGCACGGACCGGCCACTGCCACCAATGCGGATGCCGGTCAGCCTGGAAGCGATACGCAGATTCGTGGTGAGCGTGCAGCATTGCTTCTGGGCGCTTACCCGCCGCATGGCCAACCGCGTGGGTGATCTGGGCGTTTGGGCAAAACACATTGTCAAAACCCGCACGGCCCAGGCGGTCGCCCAAATCAACGTCCTCCATATACATGAAGTAGCGCTCGTCAAAACCGCCAATGCGCTCAAACGCATCCCACTTCAACAACAGGCAAGAGCCGGAAAGCCAGCCAGCGAGGCGTTCCTCATCCATGCGTTCGCCATCGCGATAGGCACGGCTGTAGGGATTGCTTGGCCAAATCGTGCCAAGCAGCGCATGCCCAATACCGTTGCGAAGATTTGGCACTGTGCGCGCAGATGGATATGCACTGCCGTCATCTTGGCGAATATACGGCCCCACCGCGCCCGCTTCCCTCCACCGTTGAGCGCAAGCGATCATCGCGTCGATGCCGCCCGGATCGAAGACGACGTCGGGATTGGCGATAACAAAAAAGTCGGGATCGATCAGCCCCTGTTCGCGCATTGGTTTGAGAAATTCCACGCCAGCATTCATTCCGGCGCCATATCCCACGTTGCCGCCGGTGGATAAGAAGAAAACACGCACACCGTCGGCCGCTGCTTCCGGCACGCCATCGGTTGAGCCATTATCGGCAAGCACCACCATGGTTGGCTGTGCACTCGCGCTACGCACGGACTCCAAAAAAGGAGCAAGGTGCTCCCCCGGGGAGTACGTAACAGTAATGACTGGGATGGCTGGAGTATTCACAGATCCATAGCCTACAAGCTGTGAGCTTCAGCGCGCTGCCGGGCGAGGGTTATGAAAAACCATGGCGCTCTGCCTTAGACTGCTTGGGAATCCGGCCGAGATCATTCGGCCAAACACTGCAGCGGAATCAAGGATCGGCATGACCAACAAAATGCGCCGCACTCGCAATATCCAGGCGGCACCGCAATTTGAGGCCACCAGCCAACAAAAGGGGCCTCGAGCATTGCGTACTTTTTTAGCAGTGTTGAGCGTGTTGGTACTCGTACTTTCCGGGGCTGGGTACTTCACCGTAGGCAAGCTGGGCAATACCCTGGCTTCTGCCGGAAACTTGTCGCTCGGTGAGGCTAAGGGCGTGAAAGAGGCAGCCGACGGCGCCACGGACATCTTGTTGGTTGGTTCCGATTCCCGTACCGATGCCCAGGGCAATCCGCTCACTTCCGAAGAAATTGAGATGCTCCACGCGGGCGATGAGCAAAATGACAATACCGATACGATCATGCTGATCCGTGTGCCCAACGACGGCAGCTCAGCCACCGCCATTTCCATCCCCCGCGACACCTATATTCATGAAGACGCTTTCGGCGACATGAAGATCAACGGCGTGTACAAAGCCTTCAAAGATCAGAAGCGCCAGGAATTGCTGGATCAAGGCGTCAGTGATCAGAAGACCGTTGAACAGCGCGCTACGGAAGCTGGGCGTCAGGGATTGATCGCCGAGGTCTCTGACCTTTCCGGGGTCACCATCGACCACTACGCTGAGGTTGGTCTGCTGGGCTTTGTTTTGCTTACCGACGCCGTGGGTGGCGTCGAAGTCTGCCTAAACGAGGCCACCAGTGATGAATTCTCCGGCGCGGACTTCCCCGCCGGTGTGCAGACCTTGAACGGCTCGCAGGCGCTCGCTTTTGTTCGCCAACGCCACGGCCTTCCGCGCGGCGACCTCGATCGAATTGTGCGCCAGCAGGCGTTCATGGCGTCGCTGGTGAACAAGGTGCTTTCCACGGGCACGCTCACCAACCCCCAAGCCCTGAATGACATGGCAAATGCGGTGGAGCGTTCTGTGGTGATTGATAAGGACTGGGACATCATGAGTTTTGCCACTCAGTTGCAGAACCTCGCCGGTGGCAACGTCAAATTCAATACTATCCCTGTGACCTCTATTGACGGCACCGGCACCTATGGCGAATCGGTGGTGACCATCGATCAGGAACAGGTTCGCGCGTTCTTCGATTCATTGCTCGGAAATGCCAACTCTTCCGAAGCACAGGCACCGAAGTCCAAGGTGAACGTCTACAACGCCACCACTACCGAGGGGCTCGCCTCCACTGTTGCCACGTTCATTCGCACGCAAGGGCTCAGCATTGGTGAAACGGGCAATGAAAGCGAAAGAACCGAATCGGTGATTTTGGCTCACGATAAAGACAATGAGGCCGCACAACAGCTCGCCAGCGCGCTGAACCTGCCCATCAAGGAAAACAAAGACCTACCGAAGGATGAGGTATCGGTCATCGTCGGCTTTGATTACGCAGGACCTCAGCTAGACGCCCCGAGCGAAACCACGGACCAGGATTCTTCGACTGAGGCGACCACTACCGTGGGCGAACCCGGTGCAGACGCCGGTGAAGCCATCGTTGGGCCCGAAATCGACGCCGGTGGCGAAGGGCCTCGCTGCGTGAACTAGCATCGCGACTATGCGCCTGCTCCAAGACCTCCTACGCCAAGACCCCGCGACACCGCGGGTCACCATCTACGAAGAAGACGCCGGCAACCGCCTGGACTTTTCGGCACAAACCCTAGACAACTGGGCCGCCAAGGTTGCCAACATGCTCCGCGAGGAGCTCGAGCTGGAACCGGGCGATCCCGTCAGCGTGGACCTGCCCGTGAGCTGGCAGTCAATCGCCATCAGTTTGGGATGCGTGGCAGCCGAACTTGATCTTCGATTCGACCACAGCGCCGAGGTTCTTTTCTGCGACTCGAAGCCAGAAAACTATGACGGCGAGGTCGTGCTAGTGAGCTCTGATCCTTTCGGCCGCGGCATCAGCGAACTCGGGAAAGCGCTGCCTGACGATTGCATCGACTTCGGCCCCACCGTGCGATTTTTCGGCGACCACTTCCCCGAGGAAGGCCCGAGTCTTGCCGCTTGGGCGCCACCGCGTGAAGCACGACGCCACCTCAGCACCGGCTGGAATTCGCTTGATCAGATGCGCGAACTGCTGGGGCATCTTTCCGCCGGAGGCTCATTGGTGATCGTTCGTGGCCCAGCCTCGCCGGAGAGGATTGCGGAAATCGCCCGAGCAGAACGGGCAGAATAGGGCGCGCTGGTGCCCGTCGAAAAGCATGAAACCACCCCCAGATAAGGGTGTCTTGTTTCATATTGCCCCCGAAATGGGTTGCGCATCACTACCTTAAACTGAGAACTCAAGGAAAGGTTTGAAGCGACATGAAACACTTCACCCGAACCGGCGCCACCCTCGCCGCACTCGCACTCTTCGGCGGCGCAGCATTGGCCGGATGCTCCTCGGACTCCTCCAGCCCGCAAAGCAGCAGCGAGGCCTCCAGCAGTGGAAACGAGCGCGGCCCCATCACCTTCGCCATGGGCAAGAACGATACCGACAAGCTCACCCCCATCATCGACGCCTGGAACAAGGACCACCCCGACGAGCAAGTAACACTCAAAGAACTCGCGGGTGAAGCCGACCAGCAGCGTGACACCCTCGTGCAATCCCTTCAAGCCGGCAACTCGGACTATGACGTGATGGCGCTCGATCTTCCCTGGACGGCGGAATTCGCCGCACAGCAATGGATCATCCCCCTTGAAGGCGACTACGCCGTGGACACCTCCAAGCTGCTGCAATCAACCGTGGAATCCGCAACCTACAACGGCAAGCTCTACGCACTGCCACAAAACACCAACGGCCAATTGCTTTACCGCAACACCGAGATCATTCCCGAAGCCCCAACAAATTGGACCGAACTCGTCGAGGGCTGCAAGAAGGCTGAAGAAGCCAAGCAGGACTGCCTCACCCTTCAACTAAGCCAATACGAAGGCCTCGCAGTAAATACCATTGACTTCATTCACGGCTGGGGCGGCGAGGTTATCGACGGCAACGAACCCGCCGTGGACTCTCCTGAAGCACGAGAAGGCATGAGCGCGATGGTTGAAGCCTACAAGGATGGCGTGATCTCCAAGAACTCCATCTCTGCCACTGAAGAAGAAACAAACCAGGCCTTCGTCGGCGGCGAAACCGCCATGGCAGTTAACTGGCCCTACATGTACACCACCGCGGACGCCGATAATTCCGCGGTCAAAGGCAAGTACAAGGTATCCCCCTTGGTTGGCAAAGATGGCACTGGCGTATCCACCCTGGGCGGATACAACAACGGCATTAACGTGAACTCCAAGCACAAGGCCACGGCACTGGACTTCATGAAGTTCATCATCAACGAAGACAACCAGAAGTCCTTCGCTGACGCATCCTTCCCGCCCGTGCTCGCCTCTGTTTACGATGATGCAGCCTACGTGGAGAAGTACCCCTACCTCCCGGCGCTGAAGGTGTCGCTTGAAAACGCCAAGCCGCGGCCCGTGAGCCCCTTCTACCCTGCAATTTCCAAGGCCATCCAGGACAACGCCACCGCGGCATTGAAGGGCGATACGTCTGTCGATGACGCCGCCTCTGAGATGAAGGCCGCGATCAGCAACGCCTCCAAGTAACAATCGGTTCCACCTAAGCACCTGCTCTCAGCGAGCAGGTGCTTATGTTTGGCAGCACCGCGCGCCCTGACTCCTCCCTCCCAACATCCAAGGACTTTTCTATGGCAAACACCAAGCGCAACCGCGCCGCAGTGTGGCTGATCGCCCCCGCTCTCGTGGTGTTGGCGGTGGTGATTGGCTACCCCATCATTCGCGCGATCTATTTGTCATTCCAAGCTGACAAGGGCTTGGATCCCACAACTGGGCTCTTTACAGACGGCGGCTTTGCCGGCTTGCAGCACTATCAGTACTGGCTCCTGCAGCAATGTACAGCGGCCACGGGCACCAGCCGATGCCCCGACGGCGTCATCGCCACCGACTTCTGGCCCGCAATCGGCAACACGCTCTTTTTCACCTTGGTGACCGTAAGCCTGGAGATCGTGCTGGGCATGGCCATGGCGTTGGTGATGCACCGAGAGTTCGCGGGGCGTGGCCTACTACGTGCCGCTGTGCTGATCCCCTGGGCTATCCCAACAGCAGTGACGGCGAAATTGTGGCAGTTCATCTTCGCTGATCGTGGCATCATCAACGCGATCCTCAATGAACCGGTGCAGTGGACCACTGATCCTTGGGCCGCTCGCACTGCGGTGATTATCGCCGATGTGTGGAAGACCACCCCATTCATGGCATTGCTGATCTTGGCTGGCCTGCAGATGATTCCCAAGGACGTCTACGAGGCTGCGATGGTGGACGGGGCGAACGCTTGGCAGCGCTTCACGCGCATCACCCTGCCGCTGGTTCGCCCGGCGCTTATGGTGGCGGTGCTCTTCCGCACCCTCGACGCACTGCGTATGTATGACTTGCCGGTGATTATGATTTCGCCTTCCTCCAACTCTCCCGCCGCCACTATTTCCCAATTGGTGGTCGAGGACATGCGCCAGGGGCATTTCAATTCGGCTTCCGCGCTGTCCACCCTGATCTTCCTGTTGATATTCGCGGTGGCTTTCATCATGATCCGCTTCCTCGGCGCGGACATTTCAGGATCCCGTGAGCAGCGCCAATTGCGCAAGACCGACGCCGCAGTAGCTGCACGCCGAAAGGAGCAGGTGGCATGAAGAAATCCTTGATCGGACATTATCTTGGCGTGTTGCTCATCATGCTGTGGGGCATGGCGCCGTTTTATTGGATGGTGGTGACGGCCCTGCGCGATCCCGCATACACCTTCGACACCACGCCTTGGCCCACGCACGTGACGCTGCAAAACTTCCGCGATGCGCTCGCGACGGACAAGGGCAATGATTTCCTCCAGGCGATTTGGAACTCGCTGTTGATTAGCTTGTCGACGACCGCGCTTGCCGTCATCGTTGGCGTGTTCACGGCCTACGCTCTGGCGCGCTTCGAGTTTCGCGCCAAGGGGCTGGTTACCGGGATCATCCTCGCCGCCTCAATGTTTCCCGGCATTGCGCTGGTGACGCCACTGTTCCAGCTCTTTGGCGATTTGGGGTGGATCGGGACGTATCGGGCGCTCATCATCCCGAACATATCCTTCGCGCTGCCGCTGACGATTTACACGCTGGTGAGTTTCTTTCGCCAGCTGCCCTGGGAACTGGAGGAGGCCGCCCGAGTTGATGGTGCCACCCGCGCTCAGGCCTTCCGCTACATTCTGCTGCCCCTGGCGGCACCGGCGCTGTTTACCACGGCAATCCTGGCGTTCATCGCCACGTGGAATGAGTTCATGCTGGCAAAACAGCTCTCCACCAATGCCACTGAGCCCGTGACCGTGGCCATTGCACGTTTCTCGGGCCCCAGCGCCTTCGAATTCCCCTATACCTCCATCATGGCTGCGGGCGCGCTGGTCACCGTCCCGCTCATCATCATGGTGCTGGTGTTCCAACGCCGAATCGTCTCCGGCCTGACTGCCGGTGGAGTGAAAGCGTAAACTCATTGCCCATGAGCAACACCCCAGAAAGCCGTAAAGCACTGCTATATGATGCCTTGCTTGGTTTTCTGGGGTTCTTTTCGTTCTTAGCGTTTATCCAGGCAGTGGTGAATCTCTTTCAGCCAGAGCCGCTGGTGTGGCCCGCTGTTTTGGCACTGGTCTTGGTTGTTAGCACCGTGGTGGTATGGCGAGCACGTGGCCGCTGGCGACAGTAACTATTCACCCATAAGCTTGCGCCGCAAAGCGGCGTCTTTTTCTTCCACCTTCTGGCGCAAACCCTCTTGGTAGTCCGCCATCTTCTGGATTAATTCTTCATCCCCTGCGCCCAGGATTCGTACAGCCAGCAAACCGGCATTCTGGGCACCGCCGATAGAAACGGTAGCGACGGGAACACCCGCAGGCATCTGGACGATGGAGAGCAATGAGTCCATCCCATCAAGATCCTTGAGCGCGCGTGGCACGCCGATCACTGGCAGCGGCGTTGCGGCGGCAACCATGCCGGGCAAGTGAGCTGCACCGCCGGCGCAGGCAATGATCACCTTGATGCCTCGAGTGTGAGCCTGCTTGGCATAAGCCAACATCTTTTCCGGCGTGCGGTGCGCAGACACCACCCCCACCTCGAAAGGAATGCCGAATTCCGCCAGTACCTCAGCGGCTGGTTCAACGGTGGGCCAGTCTGAATCCGAGCCCATGATGAGTCCAACGAGTGCTTGCATGTTCTCTCCTAAGAATTACAGGGATTCCGGCGCAAAACCTTCTGGCCACTGCGCATGGCGCAGAAAGTGCGCCGCTGCTTGTGCCCGTCGGCGAACGCTCTCTAGATCTTCGCCGCACGCATTGACGTGGCCAATCTTCCTGCCCGGGCGGTGCTGCTTGCCATAGAGGTGAATCTTGGCGTCTGGCACGACGTGCATAACTTTGGCTACACGATCGGCCATGGGCATAGATGGATCCCGCTCAGCACCAAGTACATTTGCCATCACAGTGTAGGGCGCCGTGGTGTTCGTGGCCCCCAGCGGGAGATCCAAAACTGCGCGGATATGCTGTTCAAATTGACTGGTTATGCAGCCGTCCTGGGTCCAGTGTCCGGTGTTGTGCGGGCGCATGGCTAACTCATTGATACTGATATCCGCTTGGCCATTTTCGTCCTCACTCAGGAACAGTTCGACTGCGAGCACGCCGGTAACCCCGAGCTCTCGGGCAATATCTATCGAAAGTGTCTCCGCTCGGCGTCTCAGTTCGGCATCGATGCCTGGCGCGGGCGCGGTGGCCTGGGCGCACACTCCGTTTTCTTGGACTGATGCCACTACAGGCCACGGCTGGGTTGCTCCCGAGGGCGTGCGAGCCACCATCGCCGATAGCTCACCGCGCAACGCAACTTTCTTTTCAGCCATCAGCGGGGTGCCGGCTTCGAGCAATGAACTCACCAGCTCCCGCAGCTCCTCGCGCTGGCCGGGGAACCATACCCCCTTGCCGTCATAGCCACCCCGGCGCGCCTTCAAGCAGACCTGGCCTTCGACGGCGTCCCAGAACGCCAGCCCATCATCTACCGATTCGATCGCGGCAAAGGGCGGAACGGGTGCGCCGACCTCGCGCAGCTTCTTGCGCATGAGCAGCTTGTCTTGGGCAAAAATGAGGGCCTCGGGCTGAGGTTGCACATTGAAGCCCTCGGCGATCAGCTCATCCAGGTGTTCGTTTGGCACGTGCTCATGATCGAAGGTGATCGCGTCGCTTCCCGCAGCCGCTTCACGTACACTTGCAAGGTTGCGGAAATCCCCCAGCAGTACGTCTGCACACACCTGAGCCGCACTGGCATCTCGTGAACCAGCGAGCAGACGTAGCGAACATCCCAGTTCGATCGCTGCCGTTTGCATCATTCGTGCGAGCTGCCCATCACCGATCACAGTCACGATGGGAGCACCTGGGGCGTGGGCGGGGTGTTCTACCTCATTCACGCCGCTCACTATACGCAGTGCCTTTCACCCTCCCGAAGACGCTCCCCCAAAATGGCGCTAGAAGACCACCGGTTGCGTGATGCCCTCTTCGATTCTCAAAGCTACCAACTTCGCCTTTGGTACTGATTCCAGCAACACCAGGTGGTCGAGCCCTGCCACAGATAACGTAATGTCCTTTCGCTTACGCCCAACGTGGCGAATGGAGGAAAGATAAATGGCATCGACACGAGAACCAAGCCCAGCATCGCGGGCGATGATGCGCTGATTTGTCACAATGATGCGCCGACGGCGTGCAGCCACCACTGGTAGGACGAAACGAAGCAACACCAGCACGAACCACAGCGCCACGACACCATTGCGCATGAGCGATCCTGGATCAAGGAAGGTTTGGTCACGATCCATCCAGCCGATTGCCATCCAGCACACCCCGGTGATCACGATGAGTTCCAGCACTGGATAGAGCAAAGCTCCGAAGCCGGCTGTGATGTCCGCGCGAATTTCTTCATCTGGCGAAATGCGAATCATCTTGTTCCTCCCTCAGTTGCTGTGTAGCCGCCGGATTGGGCACGAAGGTGAAAGACGTCCCCCGCGCTCAACTCCTGTACCTCATCGCCAGTGTCTACCAACAATTGTCCCCCGTCGCTCACGCCAACTGCAGTGCCAAGCAGCTCGCGATCGCCCGGAAGGATCACCCGGACCTCCGTTCCGATGGTGGCACAGTGGGCGCGATAATCATCCAGCATGGAGGGATCGTTGTCCTGCCATTGGTGCAGGCGATGGTGCAGCGCTTTGAGCACCTTGGCCGCGAGATCATTGCGCTCATATTCGATCCCCTCAAGCTCAAGACTCGTTGCGTGGGGCACTGGGAGTTCCTCACGGCGAAGCGAAGTATTCAGCCCCAAGCCAATGACCACTGCGGGGTCACTGAGGCTGACGGCTTCTGCCAGGATGCCGCACAGCTTCCGGGACTCAATGATGAGATCGTTGGGCCACTTCACGGCAACGCCCGAATCGGCAGGCAGGGCGTCGACAAGCGCTAAACCTGTCGCCAACGGCATGAGTCCCAGGCGTTGCACCGCTTCCTGCGGCGGGCGCAATAATAACGACAAGGTGAGTTGGGCTCCGGTGGGCGCCTCGTAACGACGACCCATGCGGCCACGACCCTGAGTTTGGTGTTCGGCCAGCAGGACCGTCCACGCCGGTGCACCTTGCTGGGCCATTGCTACGAGGTCTGAATTGGTACTACCGGTTGTTTCAACGTGTTCGACTCGCGCATACAAGCCGTCGAGCGCTCTCCTCAGCGCGGTAACGTTCAGCGGTGTGCGTGGATCCTGGCTCATGCCAATTCATCCTAATTGGCTGTAAGCGATTCGGTCTTGCCGATCCTCAACCCATGCCGAAGCACCCAGGGGAAATATTTTCACCCCAGAAAGTGCAGGTCAGGTGATTTAGTGCCGATAATCACATTCCTAAATGTTATTTGGTTATGGAAACGACAGCTCTTGAAGCATAAGATCCTAAAACATGACTATTTCCTCACCTTTTGTTGACGTTGAGGCGCTGAAGGATCTCACCACCACCGCCGGAAAGATCGCCGACTTCAAAAATCGCCGACGCGAAGCAGCCGAGCCCATGGGTGAGGCCGCGCTTGAGCGGGTGCGCAAGGCAAACCGACTCACCGCCCGCGAACGCCTTGACTATCTGCTCGATGAAGGCTCCTTCATCGAAACGGACCAACTCTCCCGCCACCGCACCTTCGCCTTCGGCATGCAAAGCCGACGCCCAGTAACCGACGGCATCGTCACCGGTTGGGGCACCATCGATGGCCGGGAAGTGTGCATCTTCAGCCAGGACGGCACCGTGTTTGGCGGGGCGCTTGGCGAAGTCTACGGCGAGAAGATGATCAAGATCATGGAGTTAGCCGTCACCACCGGCCGCCCGCTGATCGGCCTCTACGAAGGCGCGGGCGCGCGCATCCAAGACGGCGCGGTTTCACTCGACCTCATCGCGCAAACTTTCTACCAAAACATCAAGGCATCTGGCGTGGTGCCCCAAATCTCCGTGATCATGGGCGCCTGCGCGGGCGGCAACGCCTATTCCCCCGCGCTAACGGATTTCGTGGTTATGGTCGACGAGACCTCCAAGATGTTCGTCACCGGGCCCGACGTCATCAAGACCGTGACTGGCGAAATGATCACCCAGGAGGAACTCGGCGGCGCCAGTGTGCATCTGGAACAAGCCGGCAACTCGCATTACACGGCCGCCAGCGATGAAGATGCGCTCGACTTCGTCTCCGATTTGGTGAGCTTTCTCCCCTCCAACAATCGCACCACGGCTCCACGCGAAAATTATGAACATGAAGAGGGCAGCATCGAGGCGAATCTCAACCCCGACGATCTCGCACTCGATCACATTATCCCGGACTCCCCAACCGTTCCCTACGATGTCCGCGACGTGATCAGCTGCCTGACCGACGATGGCGATTATTTGGAAATTCAAGAAGGACGCGCTGACAACGTGGTGACTGCCTTCGGACGCATCGAGGGCGAATCCATCGGCTTTGTGGCAAACCAACCCACCCAATTTGCCGGCTGCCTGGACATCAACGCATCCGAAAAGGCCGCCCGCTTCATCCGGACCTGCGATGCATTCAACATCCCGATTGTCATGCTTGTCGACGTCCCCGGTTTCCTCCCCGGCGCTGGTCAGGAACATGACGGCATCCTGCGCCGTGGTGCCAAGCTGCTCTACGCCTATGGCGAGGCCACCGTTCCCAAAATCACCGTCACCATGCGCAAGGCCTATGGCGGCGCTTATTGCGTGATGGGGTCTAAGGGCTTGGGCGCCGACGTCAACCTGGCCTGGCCAACCGCCCAAATCGCCGTGATGGGCGCCGCAGGGGCAGTGGGCTTCCTGTACCGCAAGGAACTGCTACGAGCAGCGGAAGACGGCGTTGACATTGTTGAGCTCTCCGCCGCATTCGAGCGCGAATATGAAGATCACATGCTCAATCCCTATCTGGCGGCCGAACGCGGCCTCATCGACGCGGTCATCCTCCCCAGCGAAACCCGCGGCCAGATTAGCCGAAACCTTCGTTTACTGCGCAATAAGCACGTGCAGCGCCCTGCCCGCAAGCACGGGAATATCCCGCTATAAGGAACATCACTGCTAAAATGTGACGGAAAAGACTCCGAACACAAAGCAAAGGAACCCATGACGAACCCCTATCAGCCGAATCCCGAAGAACAGCCACAGGGCTATGACGCATACAATACCGGCTACGCTGGTGCGCCCATGACGCAGCCAAAGACGTATCTGGTGTGGAACATTTTGATCACGTTGTTCTGCTGCCTCCCCTTCGGCATTGCGGGTATCGTGTTCTCCTCTAAGTCTGGCAGCGCATGGAACGCCGGTGACTATGCAGGCGCGGAGCAAAACTCCGAGCGGGCAAAGAAGATGATGCTCATTGGCCTCATCGGCGGCCTGATCGTTGGTGGTATCTACATCGCGTTGGCGTATACGGGATACCTGTCCGAGTAAAGCCATCCCCTACCTTCACCCCCAAGTGAGCACTACACTTGGGGGCTATTATTTTGCCCGACAGATCACCCAGATACACAGAGGTCACTGTTCTTGAAAGCATCAAAGCTTGAACGCATCATCCCTGGCTACTTTTTCTTCACCGCATTTGCTGTAGTGGCGTTTAACCTTTTTGGTGAGGCTCAGTGGGTGCAGCGCTTGAGCGCCGTGCTCGATTTCATCTTCCCGATTTCAGGTTCAAGCTTGCTCGGTGCCCTCTTCCTGCTGATCAGTGGCCATGCACTGGTTCGTCACAAGCGCATTGGTTATTGGTTCGCGTTTCTCTTTTTCACCGTTGAGATCATCAGCGCAGCAATCGTGTTGTTCGCAGCCGCGGTGATCTTTGAAGATATCCGGAGCTTCGTCACGGTCGAGGACCTCATCCAAATCAGTGTCCTCACTGCCGTTCTTCTGACGTTGTTTATCGCGTTGATTCGTGCACGCAAGCGCTACCAAGCCCCGCTCGCGGAGCGTTCGTTGCGCCGGGCTCTTCTCACAGCGACACTCGGAATGTTGCTGACGGCCACTATCGCGCTGTGCACCGCGATGGTGATGAACAACGTGGGCCATAACCGCCTGCACTTTGGCAAGCTGATTCGCCAGCTCACTCTCCCCGCCGACGATTTCGTTCCTGAGGTGCAAGCAGTGCTCGCAGGTGGCACGTTGATCACCATCATTGTCACTGCGGTGATGTTGTTGTGGTCAAGGGGTAAGACCGATGTTCAGGATCTCGCTGCCGAGCTCAAGCTTCGCACCCTTCTTCGTGAGCAAAGCGAACAGGAAGCCGATTCCCTGGGATATTTTGCTACCCGCAGGGACAAGGGCGTGATCTTTGCCAAATCCGACAAGGCGGCTGTTGCTTACCGCAACGTCATGGATTCTTGCCTGGCTGCGGGGGATCCGATCGGTCCGAAGGATCACTGGGATGCAGCGATCCGCGCCTTCGTCGAGCACGCAAATCAGAAAGGCCTCGCCCCCGCCGTTGTGGGCACCTGCGCTGAGGCAGCACGCGCGTATGCACGAGCAGGATTTAAGGTTCGCGCGCTTGGCGATGAGTCGGTCATCCATACCAAGAATTTCAACCTCAACGATTCCAAGCTTATCGACGTTCGCCATGCCCATCAGAAGCTGATTGAACAGGGGTATAGCGCGCGGATTCGCCGCCACAAAGACATCAGCAACTCAGAAATGCAGCGCCTGATTTCCTTTGCCGATCGCTGGCGCCAACACGGGGACGAGCGTGGCTTCTCTATGGCGCTGGGCCGTCTGGGGGATCCCCTGGATGGTGACTGCGTATTCGTTGAGGCACTGGACAACGAGGGGGAAACTCGAGGTTTGCTCTCCTTCGTCCCCTGGGGCAACGCTGGGCTATCCCTGGACGTCATGCGCCGCGACCTCGAAAATGCAGGTAGTGGCGTCACCGAATTTATGGTGGCATCGCTACTTTTGCAGGCCAGGGAAGTAGGCGTACAGCGAGTTTCTTTGAATTTCGCCTTCTTACGCGAAACCATCGAGGCTGGTGAGGATGTCGGTGCCACTATGACTCAGCGCATCAACCGCGCGGTGGTGGGCTTCATGTCCCAAAAGTTCCAGATCGAGCAGCTGTACCGCTCCAACATGAAGTATCAACCAACGTGGCAGACCCGCTATCTGTGTTGGCGCGATTCCAGCGACATTGCCACCATTGGCCTGGCCGTTGCCATCGCCGAGGGGCAAATTTCTCTACCCTTTATCCGCGAAGGCGCCTCCCAGCAACCGCGCTATGATGCCGACAATCCCGCGATTCTAGCCTTCCTCGAGGACACAACACCGGCACTGCCTGCGGTGAAGTATCCGCAACAAGTACAGCAGAAGTTACACCAGCGCCAGCGGATGCTCGACAGAGGCGTTGAAGCCTATCCCACTGATTTTCTTCGGCAGTGCGATCTTGGAGCGGCAGCACATGCCAGCGAAGGCACTGCGTTGAGCACCGCTGGCCGTGTTATCACGATTCGTGATCACGGTGGTGTGCAGTTTTATAAGCTGCGGGATTGGAACTCGGAACTGCAAATCCTGATCGAGGCTGATCACGTTGGCAAACAGTCACTACGGGAACTTCGCCGTCAGGTTTCTGTTGGCGACCATGTCGGCGTCGAAGGTGTTATTGGGCGCTCGAGAAATGGCACTCGCAGCGTGGTGGCCAACTCGATCCGTGTCACATCCAAAGCTTTGCGCCCCATTCCGAGAGGCACGCTTGCGGACGAAGAAGTCAAGGTGCGCCGCCGCTACCTTGACCTCATCACAAATCCGGAGGCACGGCACGTGCTGCAGGCTCGAAGCGCGGTGATCCAAGCAATCCGCAACACGCTGTTGGAGCAGCGATTCTTAGAAGTTGAAACGCCAATCCTGCAAACCGTCCACGGTGGTGCGAATGCGCGCCCATTCATCACGCATATCAATGCGTATAACCTCGACCTTTACCTGCGCATCGCACCTGAGCTGTACCTCAAGCGCCTGATGGTCGGCGGAGTGGATCGCGTGTTTGAGATCGGGCGAAACTTCCGTAATGAGGGTGCCGACGCCACCCACAATCCGGAGTTCACCATGCTAGAGGCGTACCAGGCCTACGGCGATTACAACTCGATGCGCGAACTCACCAGGCGAATCATCATCAATGCTGCCCTGGCGGCCAATGGGAGCACCATTATCCGGGGTGAAGACGCACAGGGTGTGCTTCATGAGGTGGATTTAGCCAAGCCGTGGCGAGTGATCAGTGTGCATGAGGGTATTGCGGAGGCAACTGGCCAGCCAGTGACGCCTGATACTCCGATTGAGGAGCTCAAAGAACTGGCACGCGCCCACGGCGTGCACGTTGAGGACAATGTCACCCGAGGTGCGCTCATCATCGAACTCCACGAAGCCCTTGCCGAAAGCCGCGCGGTCGCGCCTACCTTCTTCATTGACTTCCCCACGGAGGTTTCTCCCCTTACCCGTCAACATCGCCACGATCCGCGAGTCGCTGAGAAATGGGATTTGATCTGCTTCGGAGCAGAAGTGGCGACCGCCTATTCCGAGTTGATTGATCCAGTGATTCAGCGAGAACGCTTAGTGGCGCAATCCCTGCTCGCGGCAGGTGGAGACCCTGAGGCGATGGAGGTCGACGAAGATTTCCTCGAGGCACTGGAGTACGCCATGCCACCATCTGGCGGCATGGGCATGGGCGTCGATAGGCTCGTGATGATGCTCTGTGAAAAGAACATTCGACAAACCATCGCTTTCCCTCTGGTGAAACCGAACCGACGCGAGCGGAACACATAATTGTCTAGCAAGATTCAAAGCCTTAGCGGCCCTCTGTTCGTGGGCGCTCTCGGCCTGGCAGTCATAGGATTCGTGCATTTCGCCGATCCAACTACCCCTGGCGGCGTCATGCCCACCTGTCCTTCCAAAACACTCTTTGGCGTTTGTTGCCCAGGATGCGGAACCTCGCGCATGCTGTATTCATTAACGCAAGGCGATCTCCAGGCGGCGCTGCACTTCAATGCACTCGCAGTATTAGCAATTCCGCTATTGCTGTGGAGCTACGTTGCCTGGAGCGCGCGAAGGCTCGGCTATTCATGGCGAAGTTGGGAGCAGTGGACATTGGCGCCATCCGTGGCACTGGGGGCGCTCTGCACATGGTTCGTGATTAGAAATATCCCGGTAGCACCCTTTGCAGCGCTGTGGGTGTAGGCGGAGGTGCCGTCGAAAAGCTACCCCCAACCCTTACCCCCGAAATGCAGAACTTTTGCTTTCGCGGGGTTGATTTTTTTCGAACCTTTCACAATTTGCGGTGGCGCTCCCTAAAATTAGGAACCATGACCGCCGCTATGAAGACTGAAGACTCTGGCCAAGCTCCGGACCTCACCACCACTGCAGGAAAACTCGCCGATCTCCGCGCACGTATCGCTGAGACTGAAGCACCCATGGGCCCCAAGTCCATTGAGCGAGTTCACGACGCAGGCAAGAAAACAGCCCGTGAGCGTATCGAATACCTCCTCGATGAGGGCTCCTTTGTCGAAGTTGACGCCCTAGCCCGCCACCGTTCCAAGAACTTCGGCCTGGATGCAAAACGCCCCGTCACCGACGGTGTGGTTACTGGCTACGGCACCATCGACGGCCGGAAAGTCTGCGTCTTCTCTCAAGACGGCGCGGTGTTTGGTGGCGCGCTCGGCGAAGTGTACGGCGAGAAGATCGTCAAGATCATGGACATGGCCATCAAGACCGGCGTTCCGCTCATCGGCATTAATGAAGGTGCGGGTGCACGCATCCAAGAAGGCGTGGTCTCCCTCGGCCTGTACTCGCAGATCTTCTACCGCAACACCCAAGCATCCGGCGTGATCCCGCAGATCTCGCTGATCATGGGCGCCTGCGCAGGTGGCCACGTCTACTCCCCGGCCCTCACCGACTTCATCATCATGGTGGACAAGACCTCCAAGATGTTCATCACCGGCCCCAACGTAATCAAGACCGTCACCGGCGAGGAAGTGACTCAGGAAGAACTCGGTGGCGCCCACACCCACATGAGCACCTCCGGCACATCCCACTACACCGCCTCCGACGATGCCGACGCCTTGGATTGGGTGCGCGACTTGGTCGGCTTCCTGCCTTCCAACAACCGCGCCGAAGCTCCTCGCGAGCCCGCCGACATTATGGTGGGATCCATCAAGGACAACATCAACGACATTGACCTCGAACTGGACACCTTGATCCCGGACTCCCCGAACCAGCCCTATGACATGAAGGACGTCATCACCCGCGTGCTGGACGACGGCGACTTCTTCGAGATCCAGGAAGGCTACGCCGGCAACATCCTCATCGGCTTCGGCCGCGTGGAAGGCCGCAGCGTGGGTGTGGTTGCAAACCAGCCCACCGAGTACGCGGGCTGCTTGGACATCAAGGCATCCGAGAAGGCCGCCCGCTTCGTGCGCACCTGCGACGCCTTCAACATCCCGATCATCGAGTTCGTGGACGTTCCCGGCTTCCTGCCCGGCACCTCTGAGGAATACGACGGCATCATTCGACGCGGCGCCAAGCTCCTCTACGCCTACTCCGAGGCCACGGTTGGCAAGATCACCGTGATCACCCGCAAGTCTTACGGTGGCGCGTACTGCGTGATGGGCTCCAAGGACATGGGCGCTGACCTGGTGCTGGCATGGCCGACTGCGCAGATCGCCGTAATGGGCGCATCTGGCGCCGTTGGTTTCATCTACCGCAAGGAGCTCAAGGCAGCCGCTGCCGAGGGCAAGGACGTGGCGGCGCTGGCAAAGGAGTACGAGAAGGAATACGAGCAAACGCTGGTGAACCCCTACATGGCCGCGGAGCGCGGCTTCGTCGACGCCGTGATCCCGCCAAGCGAAACCCGTGGCCAAATCATCGAGGGCCTGCGCCTGCTCGACCGCAAGGTCGTGAACGTGCCCGCGAAGAAGCACGGTAATATTCCTCTGTAAAACCATTTCCCGCGCTCTTCGCGGGAAATGCCCACAGAATTCCAGCAAGAAAAAGAAGGTACCGCATGGCTGACAATGCTGACACCAAGGCCGAGAACGCCGAAACCACCGGGGCAGCGGATGCAGAGAAGCCAGCACGCCCTTTCCTGAAGGTCATCAAAGGCAACCCTGATCCGTCACAAGTTGCCACGCTCACCACGCTCTTTGCTGTGATGGCGGATCAGGCCGCTGGCGCTCAGGATCAGCAGCGCGAGCGCAACATGTGGGGCAATATCGACGAGCAGCTTTCTCGCCCGAACACCTTTAACCCCACTGCCTTCCGGAATGTGCATTTCTACTAGACGCATATCCTCAAGCCCGCTCATGCCCCTGTCCAAGCGACGGGGGCATGAGCCATTTCCACGCAAGAAAATTGCAACTCTCGCATGAACGGGGGTGAATCGCCCCAAAAAGGCAGGAGTTTCGATGAAACCCAAGGTTAGACTATTGAGCACACGGTGTTTGTAGAAATCCCCACCCGAAACGAGGCCTCTTATGCAAGCAAATCGAGCCAAGCGTAAAACGCCTGTCACACTCCGGGACATTGCCGCGGAAACTGGGCTTTCCGTGAGCACGATTTCACGCGCCCTGGCAAACAATCCCGCCATCGCCGAAGCCACCCGCGAGCATGTGCAACAAACGGCAAAGGACATGCGTTACCGCCCGAATTGGCAAGCGGCATCCCTGCGAAGCCGAAAAAGCAACATCATCGGCGTTGCGGTACCGGACATTGAGAATCCATTCTTTGCAGCACTCGCAACGGCGATTCAGCGGGCAGCGCACGCCAAAAGATGCTCTGTGATGTTGTGCATCACAGATGATGATCCCGAGATGCTCAGCGAAGCGGTGGAAATGTTCGCCGGTCACCGTGTTGACGGGATGGTCGTGGTGCCACATGAAAGCGCCACGGATCTCTTTGCCACACCTTTGGAGGAAGGCATTCCGGTGGTGGCAGTGGATCGTCGCAGTAATTCCCCCGACGTCCCCAGCGTCGTAAGTGACCCACGCCCCGGTTTAGAAGCGGGAATACGCGCGCTGATGGAAAACGATGACATCACCATCGGTTACTTGTCTGGCTCCTTGGACACCTCCACCGGCCGAGAGCGCCTTCAGGTGATTGAAGAACTGGGGGCCGAATTGAAAGTGGACATCTCGGTGTATCAGGGCACCTTCGATCAGCGTGATGGCTACGAAGGCACTATGTCATTGCTCGCCAAGGACGTGAATGCCATCATCGCTGGAGACTCGACGCTCACAATGGGTGCCATGCAGGCGTTCTGCGAACAACAACTGGAAATTTCTCAGGAAATCGCACTACTCGGTTTCGACGAAATTCCCATATTCCGCTATCACAATCCCCCGCTCAGCACGGTGGATCAACAGGTGCAGCGCTTGGGTGAAGAAGCATTCGAGTTGCTCATCGGTGAAGATAAACTGTCGGGTGCCCACCCCATCGTGATCCCGACGGTGCTGCATGATCGAGAATCTACCTACTTGCGTTAGCAAATAGGTAGCGTATTGGAGGAATACGTCTTTCACTGATCACTCCAAGGAGCACAAGGTGCCAAACATCGCCGTCGTTGGTTCCATCAATGCCGATCTCACCGTGCAGGTGGATCGCCATCCAAAACCAGGTGAAACACTGTTGGGGGCCGGTGGCGGCGTCGCACCCGGAGGTAAGGGGGCGAATCAGGCGGTGGCTGCAGCGCTTCGTGGCGCAGACGTTCACGTTGTGGGCGCTGTGGGCGATGACAGCTATGCTGACCCAGCGCTTGCGCTGCTCAAAGCCGCAGGTGTTCATCTAGAGGAGGTAGAGACAGTGCCGGGCAGCACTGGCCTGGCAGTGATCACCGTTGCCGCCGATGGCGAAAACTCAATCGTGGTAGTTCCCGGCGCCAACGCTTCAGTTGATGCCACCTTTGTTCAACGACACGCCCGAACAATCCGCGAGGCTGATGTGTTGCTTTTGCAGGGCGAGATTCCAGCCTCTGGTATCGAAGCTGCCGTCGCATTGTCACAGGGCCGAGTGATCATCAACCTCGCGCCCGTTGTGAAGGTCGCCCCCGAAACCTTGCTGCACGCTGATCCGATCATGGCGAATGAGCACGAGGCTGGCCTGATTCTGGAGCAACTTGGGCGCACGGGCGACGGTTCGCCTGAAGCACTTGCCCGAGAACTGCTGCGCGCTGGCTTCCCTTCCGCAGTCCTCACCCTAGGCGCCAAGGGCGCTTTGGTGGCTGATCAAAGCGGACTGGAGTTGGTGCAATCGCCACGCGTGAAAGCTGTGGACACCACGGGCGCAGGCGATGCCTTTGCGGGCGCGTTTTGCGCGGCCGTGCTTGGTGGAGCCGGCTTGCGAGAGGCGGCTCAGGAGAGCGTGCGCGTTGCAGCGTTCTCGGTCACCGGTTACGGCGCGCAGACCTCTTATCCGCAGCCTGATCAGGAGCTTCCCCAGTAATGCGATTTGTTTTAGCTTCTAGCTCACCGTCTCGCCTACAGATCCTTCGCTCTGCTGGAGTTGAACCAGTGATCGATCCCGCCGGGGTGGATGAGGACGCCATCATTGCGACATTGGATCGTCGCGGAGCTGCCCCCGGGGACGTAGTTCAGGCACTGGCGCGGGCGAAGGCCGAGGAAGTAGCGCAACGCTGGCCTGCAGACGTGGTTTTGGGTGGAGATTCCATGTTGCTTATCGAAGGCACACTGCAGGGAAAGCCCAAGACGGTGGAGGCAACTATCGAACGTTGGCAGCATCAGCAGGGCAAGGTGGGCGAGTTGCTCAGCGGCCATCACCTTGTCACTCCTTCGGGGACTCAGACCTTCCTGAGCACCACAAAGGTTTGGTTTGCTCAGGCCAACGACGCAGACATTCGCGCCTATGCAACAACTGGCGAGCCGCTGCAGTGTGCTGGTGCGTTCACGTTGGAAGCAATCGGTGGGTGGTTTATTGACAGGATCGAAGGCGACCCCTCCAGCGTCATCGGTCTTTCCCTCCCAGGGCTGCGCAAAGCACTGTATTCCCTGGGCTTTGAAGTCAGCGAGTTTTGGAATCGCTCCCTCGTGTAAGAATGGGGAGCATGACTGAGTTCAACGATATGCTCGCTCCCCCGCCGATGCATCTACCCGAGGATCAGCCTGCTAGCACCGATCCGTCGATGGCTTTGAAACACCCCGCTTCACCGGCGATCTGGGCGTCGCTGGCTGTTGAGGCAATTGACCATGCGAGTACCGACATGGAGCGCGTGCATGCCTATGCTCTTGCTCGAACGGGCTATCACCGCAGCCTGGATCGCTTGCGGGCCGCCGGCTGGAAGGGCTGGGGGCCGATCCCCTTTGAGCACGAGCCGAACCAGGGCGTGCTCAAAAGCATCGCCTGTCTTGCGTTGGCCTCGAAGATGATTGGCGATGACGCCGAATACGAGCGCTGCCGTCAAATGCTCAGCGATGCCGACCCTCAGTGTGTCGCAATCTTGTTGGAGTCCGAATAGTGGCATTCGACCTTTTAGCCATGACATTCGGTGAGCTCTACCCCACCTACCTGCAAAAGATTGAGCGCAAGGGGCGCAAAGAGTCAGAACTGCAAGAGGTGCTGGCCTGGCTCTTTGCCATGCCACGCGACGAGCTTGCCAGCCTCAACGATGCTAGCTTGGGTGAAATTTTTTCTACCCGCGAGCTCAACGAAGCCGCCGACAAGATCACCGGCTCCGTGTGTGGGGTCAAGGTGCACCTCATCGAAGATCCCGTGATGCGTGGGATCCGTTATGCCGACAAGCTTGTCGACGAGCTCGCGAAGGGCAAAGCCGTGGAGAAGATTAAGCGAGATTGAGTTCTTTCATCAGTGGCGCCATTGCCTCCCAGAGCAGTGGCGCTGCTGAACGCACGTAATCGTCAGAGAGGTGGTTGCCATCTCGATAGACGTAGATATTGCCGATGACTGGTGGGCAGAAGCCGTCCTCGCACAACCACTGTGAAGTATCGATGTTGATTTGATTGTCGTTCACCAGATACTCGTCGGCGGGATTGTCCGCAGCATAGAACTCGTTTTCTGGCTTGCCGCATTCAATCATGTCTCCCGTCTTGTCATAGCACTGAGACACTTTCTTACCCTTGCCGCCGGGCAAGATGAACCAAGGGTTGTCCCGCAGACCCACGAATGGGATATCCAACCGCTCTAAGTATTCCCAGAATGTTGGGTAGCTAGCGGGTACTTCGTCGATGAACCTGTTGAGCTCCAGCAGTGGGCGGGTGGAATTGGAGACAACGAAATCAGGCTGATCCTCCGCGATCCTTTCCATAACCACCGAGTTGAATTGCTGGCAACTTTGGCTGAACACACCATCGAGTTCCTCCACAAACGCGGGGCAGGACTGCCGCACGAATGGGATCACCTTGAAGTGGTGTTCCTTACCCAAAGTATCGAGTGCCGCCATCCACTGTTCGGCGTGCGAGCCACCAACCAGATAGGCGGTCACCTCAGCGTCTTTGTCGCCGAAAGTGCAGTCCTTCGGCTTCTTGTCATAGGGCAGCTCATTGGGGTTTTGATTTGCCCAGCTCATACAGCCTTTCGTCCAGGCAAGCCCAACGGTTTCGGCAAGAAGATACGGATCTGGCTTCGGTTCAGCCTGCGGAACGCGGGCACCTTCCAACGCCATGGCACCAGGATATACTCGCGGATCAAGGCGATAGTTCGATAGCGCCTCCACTTCTTTGGCCCATTCCTGCGGAATCAAGAATGCCGTGGAACATAACGTGGCGATGATGATGGCGGCCAGGCCCCGCAAGGATCCCGTGGTGCTGAAGATGGAGCGGAAACCTTGGCGGATACGCTTATCCCCTACCGCGGGTCGCCGCGCGTGCTGTTGGAAAGGCACTTCAATCCAGATGTGGGTGATGTGCGCGAGCGCCAGGGAGGCGATGATGACCACGATGCCAAGCCACACCTCGGGGCGTTCCTGATTGAGGTACGCGGTGAGGACGATCAGCATGGGCCAGTGCCACAGGTAGAGCGGGTAGGCGATTCGACCGAGGTAACGCATTGGTGCCGACCCGAGCCACCCCTTGCCATTGCCGCCGAGGATGATCAAAGCGGCACCGCCGAGCGGATACAGGGCGGCAGGGCCTGGGAACTGCGTGGCGCCGTCGAAAAGCAAGCCGGTGCTCAGCACCATAATGAGCCCGAGAATCACGATGGTATGCCGAAGCCAAGTGGGCAACCGCAAGTTCGAGCAGAACAATAGCAGCACAGCGCCGAGGGTGAGTTCCCACATACGCGACCACGTTGAGTAGTAATTCACGTGTGAGTCGCTGGCAGTGAAGGCATAGAACATTGACGCAGCAGTGGCGATCACGAGCGGAATGCCGGCGACGATGCGGACATTGTGGGTGCGCTTGCGGTTCAACAATGCAATCAACAGCGCAAACACGATCGCCATGATGTAGAACTGTCCTTGCACCGACATGGACCACAAATGCTGCAGTGGGCTAATCGACGCCGAAGCCGCCCCGTAGCTCTGTCCTTGCCAAATCAATTCCCAGTTTTGGAAATAGCCCAGTGAGGCAAGCAATTGATCCCCGATGTCGGATTGTTTCAACTCGGGTGTGAGCAAGGAGATAGCAATGACGGTGCTCAGCAGCACCACGATGAGCGCGGGCACTAATCGACGAATCGTGCGCCACAGTGGCCACCAAGGGTTGAGCAGTGCACCCGGATTGTAGGCGTAGCGAAGTTGCGACCCTAGGAAGAAGTAGCCAGAGAGCAGCAAAAAGACGTCTACGCCGCCGGAAACTTTGCCAACGAACACATGAAATATCACCACAAAGGCGATAGCGATACCACGCAAACCGTCGAGGTCGTGGCGGTATTTCACTGGTTCTGGCATGTGTGGCGCTTTCTTCGCTGTATATGAGCGACTGGGATTCGCTAGCTCTTATGTTTTAGCAGATCGAGGACAATTGTCAGAGTTTATGGCTTTTCTCTGCCATCGTGCAGTGTATCCGTCCCATGAGGCAACAACGGCAACGAGGCCAAGCGGGCCGCTGACGAAGAAAAATCCCTTCCCCGAGAATCTCGGTGGAAGGGATTCGTTTACGCCCTTAGGGCTTTATGCGTTCTTTGCCTCGACACGCTCGATTGCTTCCTTGGCCACCATTTCCTGGATGCCCATGTCCAGTTCGGACGTGAAGCCGACGCAGGAGCAGTTGATCTCGCCGAGCACATAAGTGTCGGAGCCGTCTTCTGCGTCAGCGAGCATGAAGTCGGCGGTCCAGATCAGCGGGATGTTGTCGCCACCGAGCTTCTCAGCGATAACCGGGCGGGCGTCGGCGAACATGTCCACAAGGTCCTGCCAAGCCTCGGGCTTGTCGTAGGTGTACTTTGCACCGGAGAACAGGGTTGCGGAGAAGTTGTCGCCGCCAGCAGCGGGCTTCTTGTGCACCACGAATACCGGGTGGGGACCAACGAGGAGGATACGGATTTCGCCTTCCACGATGCGTGGCATGAAGCGCATATCCACCAACATGCCGTTGTCGCCAACGATGTACTGGTCGCAGAAGTCCATGAACTCGCCGAGCTCACGAACCTCGGTGTGGTTGTCTACAGCCTCAGTGCACTTGAGCTTGGTGTCCAGCGGCAGCTCCGTGCCTGGCTCAACCTTCGCTGCAAGTTCCTTGTCCTCGAGCTGCACACGCCAGATGCCCGAACCGGTGGAGCCGCGGTTTTGCTTCAGCACGCGCTCACCGTAGGAAAGAGAGGAGGGGAAGGTCTTGTGAAATTCCTCCACCTCGTAATATGCGTGAGTGTCTTCGGGAACCAGGTCGGTCTGGTTAAGCTTCACCAGCGCGTCCTTGGCACCGTAGGCCATCATTTCCTCCGGAGTGGACATGCCAACGAGGCCGGCCTCGGAAAGCTTGGTCAGCAGTTCGAAGTAGCCCTTCTCACCACCGGGGATGTTGCCGGGATTCACACGGGAGATATAAGCGTCGAAGTTCTTCGAGACGTACTCGAACAGCGCCTCGGACCATTCGGGGCGGTAATACACAACCTCGGAGTGCCAGCCTTTCTCCTTGATTGCGTCGACAATCGGCATGGTGTCCTTGCGGTGGCCGTCGAAGTACTTGTCGGAGCCGCCTTCAACCTCGAAAACAACAATGCTCTTGTGCATACGTGTGAACCTTTCCTCACAACAATTTGGTGTACATCACGCAGTGAAGACCGACTTGGGATCCAGTCAGCTCCTCGCCTGGGTGCAACTACGCCCGTATCTTTTGGGGGTAACCGGGAGGCGGCAACGCTGCCCGTGGTTTTGCCTGTGTCGCAATGATCACAGGGCTTTGCAACCTCCAACACTCATGGTATTTCAGGCCCAAGTGACATGCCGTGCGCCAAAGCGAAATAGTTAGGAATGACACATCAGCCAGTGGCTGTTAACGGAGATACATGCAGTTCGTGGCGTCGAAAAGCTTCACCTACAGCCCCGTATGGGTGTGCCAGCTCCTCCTACAGGAGGGACCCTGACCGCAGGGGCAGCATCTTGGATATAAGGAAAAACCTCATATTCGCGCTTCACAGATCAGACAAAACCATTACACTTTGGCAAGTAGTAGCAAACATGGCGAAGTTCATGCGCTGTCATCATCACGTGCCATCTTCAAGTCTGAAAGGCCACCCATGCCGCTCCCCCTAGATCCAAACCCGCAATTTGAGCAATACGCACACCCTGAGCGTCTCGTTTCCGCATCGTGGCTTTCCGCTCGCCTTGGCACGCCCGGGCTTCGAGTTGTGGAGTCCGATGAAGATTCCCTGCTCTACGACATCGGACACATTCCGGGGGCCGTCCGCATTGACTGGGCAAAGGATCTCAACGACCCGCAAATCCGCGATTACATCGACGCGGAGGCCTTTTCAGAGCTCATGAGTCGCAAGGGTATTGCCCGCGATGACACGGTGGTGGTCTACGGCGATAAGTCCAATTGGTGGGCGGCTTTTACCTTGTGGATTTTCGAGCTTTTCGGGCACGAGGACGTGCGCATTCTCGACGGTGGCCGCGATGCCTGGATGGCTGAGGAACGCGATACGTCTTTCGCCGTGCCGGAGTACGGCCCAACCGCCTACGAGGTTGCCAAGCGGGAAGACACCCCCTCGCGCATCTTCGTCCAAGAAATCTGCGAGCGCCGCAACGACCTGCAGCTTATCGACGTTCGCAGCGCCGAGGAATACGCGGGGCTTCCCAACCGCGAGTACCCTTCTGCTCCTGTGAGCAGGTTTGGCCACATCCCCGGGGCTCGCAACATTTCCTGGGAGTACTCAACCCATGCCAATGGTCGTTTCCGCTCCATTGAAGAACTGAAGGCCACCTTCGCTGACATCTCTCAAGACGACGACATCGTGGTGTACTGCCAGGTTGGCGAACGCGCTGCCCACTCCTGGTTTGTACTGAAGTACCTTCTGGGTTACCCCACGGTCCGCAGCTACGATGGCGGCTGGGTTGAATGGGGCAATATGGTTCGCATGCCAGTGGCTATCGGGGTAGAGGAATCTTCCTCCTAGCCCTCATTAAGGTATTATTTCCCCTGCAAAAGGGTGGCCATTCTCTTGCCTCACGCTGATCCTCGGAGCTGCGGGTGGGCAATGCAGTATGGTTACCCCCGATATGGCGGTAAGTGCCAAGTTTTCAGGCTCAATTATGCCCGAAGCGACCCCCATGCAAGCTACGCTTGTATGCGTACTACCGCCACCGACGAGCCCATGCTTGGCACGTTGGAGAAAAATTATCTAGGAGAGCTTGAGTGTCTGTGGAGAACCGAAAGATTACAAAGGTCCTCGTCGCTAACCGCGGCGAGATTGCCATCCGCGTGATTCGCGCAGCTCGCGACGCAGGCATTGCAAGCGTCGCTGTTTACGCGGAGCCGGATGCCGATGCACCCTTCGTAGCAATGGCAGATGAGGCTTTCGCACTGGGTGGCCAAACCTCCGCCGAGTCCTACCTCGTGTTTGACAAGATCCTCGACGCCGCAAAGAAGTCCGGCGCGGACGCCATTCACCCCGGCTACGGCTTCCTCTCTGAGAATGGCGATTTCGCCGAGGCCGTCATTGACGCCGGCCTGATCTGGATTGGCCCCTCGCCGCAGTCCATCCGCGACCTAGGCGACAAGGTCACCGCACGTTCCATCGCGCTGCGTGCCGAGGCTCCCATGGCGCCCGGCACCAAGGATCCGGTAAAGGACGCCGACGAGGTTGTGGCCTTTGCCGAGGAGCACGGGCTCCCCATCGCCATTAAGGCAGCCTTCGGCGGCGGCGGCCGTGGCATGAAGGTTGCGTACAAGATGGAAGAGGTGGCCGACCTCTACGAGTCCGCCACGCGCGAGGCCGTTGCCGCTTTCGGCCGCGGCGAGTGTTTCGTGGAACGCTACCTTGACAAGGCTCGCCACGTGGAGTGCCAGGTGGTTGCCGATATGCACGGCAATGTTGTGGTTGCCGGCACCCGCGACTGCTCTTTGCAGCGCCGCTTCCAGAAGCTCGTGGAGGAGGCCCCGGCTCCCTTCCTCACCGACGATCAGCGTAAGGAACTGCACGAGTCAGCAAAGCGCATTTGTAAGGAAGCCGGTTACTACGGTGCTGGCACCGTCGAGTACCTGGTGAGCTCCGACGGTCTTATCTCCTTCCTCGAAGTCAACACACGCCTCCAGGTGGAACACCCCGTCACTGAGGCCACCACCGGCTTGGATCTGGTGCGCGAGCAGTTCCGTATCGCTGAGGGCAAGGAGTTGCACCTTAAGGAGGACCCCAAGCCCCGTGGCCACGCCTTCGAGTTCCGCATTAATGGCGAGGACGCAGGCTCCAACTTCATGCCGGCTCCCGGCAAGATCACCAAGTACATCGAGCCCTCGGGCCCCGGCGTGCGCATGGACTCCGGCATTGTGGAAGGCTCCGTGATCGGCGGCCAGTTCGACTCCATGCTGGCCAAGCTCATCGTCTTCGGCGAGACCCGTGAGGAAGCGCTTGAGCGTTCCCGCCGCGCTCTGTCTGAGTACGTAATCGAAGGCATGCCTACCGTGCTCCCCTTCCACGCACACATCGTGGAGAACCCCGCTTTCGTGGGCGATGGCGAGAAGTTCGACGTTTACACCAAGTGGATCGAGGAAGAATGGGAGAACCCCATCGAGCCTTATGTCGATCCCGAGGACGTGGACGAGGAAGAGTCCGTGCCTTCGCAGAAGGTGGTCGTGGAAATCGACGGCCGCCGCGTCGAGGTGGCACTGCCTGGCGACCTCGCCCTGGGTGGCGGCAACGGCGCAGCGAAGAAGAAGGCCAAGAAGCGTCGTTCCGGTGGCTCGAAGGCTGCGGTGTCCGGCGATGCCGTGGCCGCCCCGATGCAGGGCACCGTGATTAAGGTGAACGTCGAGGAAGGTGCCGAGGTCAACGAGGGCGACACCGTGGTGGTGCTCGAAGCCATGAAGATGGAAAACCCCGTGAAGGCTCATAAGTCCGGCGTAGTAGCTGACCTGGCCGTCGCTTCCGGCGAAGGCGTTACCAAGGGTCAAGTGCTCCTGGAAATCAAGGACGCCTAAACCAACACTTGGCATGGAGAACCCGCTTCTGGCGGGTTCTTTTTTGCTTTTCGACGCTACGCTGTTCACCATGCCCGTTGAAATATTTGAGCACGCCCCTTTTACCTTCGTGGGACCCCGCGAGCGCATCACCTTTGAAGGCATCCGTGACTACTACCATCGCGCCTTCAGCGCCGCGTATGGCGCCATCAACGCCGCGGGAGCTCAGCCCGCAGGTGCGGCCATCGGATTCTACTTCCAACCGCCGGGCACGGAGTTCGATCTGGCAGCGGCGTTCCCAGTAGCAGATGCCCGGAATGTCGACCCGGCCCTCGTGCACCACTTCCCCGGCGCTCGGGTGGCGAAGACCGTACACCAAGGCTCCTATGATGGCTTGCCCCAGGCGTGGGAGCGGTTTGTAGCCGACCTAACTCAACGCGGCGAGACGCCGGGCAATATGTCATGGGAAGAATACGTGACCATGCCCCAGCCCGGCGGTGATCCTGAGGCGTTAATCACGCATCTATTTTGCACGCTGAGCTAGGGGCTTTGCCTGAACAAAATGTCCTGTTGCTCTTAGTGCGGGGTGGCTGTGCGCGCGAGTTCGTCGTCTGCCCGGAGCCGGCGAATCTGGCGTTCCTCACCCAGTGCGACGATCACCATGATGGCGATGCCGATTACCAGAGAGGCGTAGAGCACGGTGAACATTGCGCCCCATCCGTGGAGGAGATGGCCGAAGATTTCGAGCCCGTCACGCTCGGGATCCGCCACCATTGCAAGGCCAACCTTGGCAATCGAATCACCAAAGAGGTAGCCAAAGGTGCCGGTCATGCCGTTGGCTACCGAGATCGCTTTCTTGGGCACGAAGCCCACTAGCGAAATACCGATGAGAAGCTGCGGACCAAAAATCAATGCGCCAAGGATGAATAGTGATGAGTTCACTTGCAGAGTTGATTCGGCGGACTGATAGAACCCGATGGCTAGGAACAGTCCCAGCATCGCGATGACTGCGACGAGTGCACGGCGACCACCAGCTAGATCGGAGATGTATCCCCAGCTCATGGAGGCGAAGAAGGCGCCGATCTCGAAGAAGAAGATGGTATTGACTGCGGCTTCGGTGCTGAAGTTGAGGGTTTCTGTGACGTAGAGAGGCGCCCAGTTATCGATGCCGATTCGGATGATGTAGGTAAAGACATTGGCAACGCACAGCAGCCAGATCCACGGGTTGAGCATGATGTATTTCTTGAAAATGGCGAACTTGCTCATATCCGCCGACGCAACGTTGCGTACCTCGACGGGCTCACCAAAGATTTCCTCTGAAGTGTTCCAACCGAGCTCTTGGGAATCGTTCTTTCCGATGAACATGCCTGCTACGCCGATGGCGATACCGATGAGCGCTGGAAATACGAACATGCCAATAACGTTGCCGCCGAAGAACATGTTCGCACCCCAGAGTGCGATGACGCCTGCGAGCGCTCCGCCGATGTTATGTGAGGCATTCCAGAATCCGAGGTAGCGGCCGCGCTGTTCACGAGGGGTCCAAGAGGTAATCGTGGAGTAGGAACCCGGGCCGCCTGCAGATTGGAATAGACCGTTGAGGCCCCAGAGCGCTACGAATATGCCCACATGCGATCCGAAAACGCTCAGCGTGATGCCCAGGCCAAGAACAGTAAGCGACGCGAGCACCAGCAAAAAGGAGATGATTTTCTTGGTGTTTCTACCGTCGATCAGGTAGCCCAGGAGCGTTTTACCGATGCCGTAGGTGATTGAGAAAGCCAGTCCGATGTAGCCAAGTTCTAGTGTGCTCAGTCCATATTGTTCTTTGAGTAGGGGCTGCGCGGCCTTGAAGTTGTTGCGTACAAGATACATGCACAGATAGACCACGAATACAACAAAGAAGGACTTGAGAAACTGCCCTAGCCATCGGCGCCGTTGTTCATCCAGACTCAAACCCGAGTGTGGGGGTCGCTGAAGGGAAAAGAAGGGGGTCATGGGGTGTTGTTCCTCCCCTCGAGATACAGCCTGGGATTAGAAAGTATTGTGAACTCTTTCCCATTAACTGTGGGGACGAGAAAAGAATACTCCCGGATTTCTCAGTAAGTAGAACGTTTGCATCCCTTTTTTAGTGCTGCATCTCACTGAACAAACACTCCGATTGCACAGTGTTCAATTTCGCATCCACGCAGAGCATTTGCACACCTAAAATTGGGCGATATGACCCCGATGGAAATCAACGGCGGACGCTTCTACGTCCGCCCACTGCACGACGACAACCGCATCGACGACCGCCCCGCCCTCGAGCAGATTGATCTGCCAGAGGCACTTGCTGGGCTCACCCCCGCCAGCGCGCGTAAATCTTGGGAAGCGGACACTCGCTACATCTGGGCGGCGTGCGAGCAAACTTCAGTGCACATGGTGGCACTGGTGGTGTTAAATCTTGAAGCTTCCCCCGCAAGCATCCAAGCATTTTGTGTGGGTGACCCGGATCGTGTGCTGCCGAACGATCCGGTACTGGTGCCCAAGACAGTGGCCGACGGCGCCCATGAGGGTGCCGCCACTGTTGAGCGTTGGGCCAAGGGGTTCCTCGGCCTAGAGGAGCTCGAAAACCAGGCCTAGCCTAAACGGACCGCCGTGCCGGTGGCAGTGACCATCAGCATGTCATTCGCCTGGCCAAGCGAGGAATAATCCAACTCCACGCCCACCACGGCATCGGCACCGAGTTCCATGGCTCGATTGACCAATTCGGCCAGCGCATTTTCTCGCGCCTGGATCAGCTCGCCCTCATAGGAGCCAGCGCGGCCGCCCACGAGGTTGCGTAGACCGGCGCCGATGTCTTTGAACATGTTGATGCCGGCAACGGTCTCACCTGCGATCACGCGTAAATATTCGGTGATCTGTCGGCCTTCAACACTGTGGGTAGTGGTAACAATCATGTCCTGCTTCTTTCTGTTGTTGTGGGTGGCGGGGGCGTCGAAAAGCTCTTAAGCAATCACGATGAGCAAGTCGCCGCCCTCAACCTTGGTGGGCTGGCCGAGCACAACGCGCTCAACCTTGCCGTCCTTGGTGGCGGAGATGGTGGCTTCCATCTTCATCGCTTCGATGATGGCCACCGGGTCGCCAGCCTTGACTTCGTCGCCCTCGTTGACGCTCACCGTCACAACGCCGGCGAATGGTGCGGCCACGTGGCCCGGGTTGGAGGTATCGGCCTTTTCCGCAGAGGCCGTGACGGACTCCACGCTGCGGTCGCGCACGTAGATCGGACGGATCTGGCCATTGACGTTGCACACCACGTTGCGCATGCCCTTTTCATCGGGCTCGCCCACCGCATCCAGGCGCACGATCATTGGCACGCTGGAAGCTGCGGTACGGATGACCGTCTCCTTGCCCTCAGGCAGCCCGTAGAGGAACTCGGCATCGCCGAGCGTGGTGGTGTCGCCGAAGAGGTGGCGGTGCTCCTCATACTCCTGGGCAGGCTTGGGGAAGAGCAAGCGATCCAACGTGCCGCGCACTCGCTCCTTGTCCTGCAGCGCCTCTTCTGTCTCCTCCGGGAGCGCTGCCAGGGTATCGGGTGTTTCCTTGCGCCCGGCCAGTGCCTTTTCGCGCAGCTCCTCAGGCCAGCCACCGGGAGGCGTACCGAGCTCGCCGCGCAGGAAGGCGATCACAGAATCAGGAATGTCATACTTTTGAGGATCGGCGGCGAAGTCCTTTGGATCCACGCCAGCGCCAACCAAGTAGAGGGCAAGATCGCCCACCACCTTCGAAGATGGGGTGACCTTGGTGGGACGCCCCAGCATCTCATTCACCGCGGCGTAGGTGTCCTCGATGAGCTCGAAGCGATCCGCCAAACCCAGCGCGGTGGCCTGCGCGCGCAGATTCGAAAGCTGGCCACCTGGAATTTCGTGGTTGTACACGCGCCCAGTAGGGCCGGGGGTGCCTGATTCGAAGGGCGCGTAGAGTTTGCGCACTGCTTCCCAGTAGGGCTCAAGCGCGCCAACGTTTTCCAAGGACAATCCGGTATCGCGATACGTGTTGGCAAAAGCGGCAACGATCGCGGACAAGGACGGCTGGGACGTGGTGCCGGACAACGGCGCTGCCGCGCCATCCACAGCATCAGCACCAGCGTTGGCAGCAGCCCAGTAGGTGGCTAGCTGCCCACCAGCGGTATCGTGCGTGTGCACGTGAACGGGCAAATCAAAGTTACGGCGCAGCTCCCCGACCAGCTTGGACGCAGCGGCAGGCTTGAGCAACCCGGCCATGTCCTTGATAGCGAGGACGTGGGCGCCCGTTTCGACGATTTCTTCGGCCAGCTTGAGGTAGTAATCCAGGGTGTAGAGCTTCTCATTCGGATCGGTCAGATCACCCGAGTACGCCATTGCCACTTCTGCCACCGTGGTGTTGGTTTCCAGAACGGCGTCGATGGCGGGGCGCATCTGCGAGACGTCGTTGAGGGCGTCAAAAATGCGGAAGATGTCTACGCCAGAGCGCGCGGCCTCCTTCACGAAGGCGCGGCACACTGAATCCGGATATGGGGTGTAGCCAACGGTATTGCGGCCACGCAGCAACATTTGGATGTTGATGTTCGGCATCGCCTCACGCAACTGATCCAGGCGCGCCCACGGATCCTCGTGCAGGAATCGCATGGCAACGTCATAGGTGGCACCGCCCCATGCCTCAACAGAGAGCAGCTCCGGGGTCAAACGCGCAACGTGTTTTGCCACGTCCACCAGGGTGTTAGAACGAACGCGCGTGGCCAGCAGCGACTGGTGAGCGTCACGGAACGTGGTGTCGGTGACCGCGAGGGCGTCTTGGCTTCGTAGCGTGCGTGCGAATTCCTGAGGGCCAAGCTGCAGCAGGCGGTCGCGAGAGCCGCGAGGCAGGGTGCCGTCTTGGCTCTTCGGTAGTTTCTCTACCGGATTGACCACCACTGGGCGCTCACCGTGGGGCTTATTCACCGTGGTGTCGGCGAGGTAGTGCAGGATGCGGCCTTGCTCATCGTCGGCGGGCGGCGCCTGCAGCAGCCATGGGTGATCGGCGATGAAGCCGGTGGCGATGCGCTTGTGCTGGAAGTCTTCTTCGCGCAGCAATGCACGCAGGAAGCCGATGTTGGTGGCAACGCCAGAGACCACGAATTCCGCGAGTGCTCGCTGGGCACGAGCCACAGCCGTGGCAAAATCCGCACCGCGGCAGGTCATCTTTACCAGCATGGAATCGAAGTTCGGGGTGATCTCACCGCCGAGCATCGCAGCGCCATCGAGGCGCACACCAGCGCCACCAGGTGAACGGTACGCATTGATTGTGCCGGTGTCGGGGCGGAATCCGTTGGAGGGATCCTCGGTAGTGATGCGGCACTGCAGGGCCGCGCCCTCGGTGTGAATGTCCTCTTGACGCAGGCCGAGTTCCTCAAGGGAGGCGCCTGCCGCAATTTGGATCTGCGACTTCACCAGGTCCACCTGCGTCACTTCCTCGGTGACGGTGTGTTCCACCTGGATGCGCGGGTTCATCTCAATGAAGACATGGTTGCCTGCTTCATCGACGAGGAACTCCACGGTGCCTGCGCCCTGGTAGCCGATGTGCTGGCAGAACTTCACTGCGTCGGCGCAAATCTGTTCGCGCAATGCAGGATCCAGGTGTTGCGCCGGGGCAATTTCCACGACTTTTTGGTGGCGGCGCTGCAAGGAGCAGTCGCGCTCGTAGAGGTGAATGATGTTGCCGTGGGCATCGCCGAGGATCTGCACCTCAATGTGCTGAGGGTTGATCACCGCACGTTCCACGTACACGCGCCCGTCGCCAAAAGCAGCCTCCGCCTCGCGAGATGCCTCTGCGGCGAGTTTTTGCAGCATTTCAGGCTTTTCGACGAAGCGCATACCACGCCCACCGCCGCCTGCGACAGCCTTGACGAAGACCGGGAAGGTCTGATCCTTCGCAAGCTCAGCGAGTTCCTTGGGGTCCTTCGTGGCCTTTGTTTCCGTCAGGGTGGGCAGGCCAGCCTCACGAGCTGCCGCCACCGCGGCCGCTTTGTCGCCGGTGAGTTCCAAAACCTCCGGGGGCGGGCCGATGAAGGTGAGGCCATTTTCGGCGAGCTCGCGGGCAAATTGCGCGTTCTCGGAGAGGAAACCGTAGCCGGGGTATACGGCGTCGGCACCAGTTTCCTTGGCGGCGCGAATGATCTCGTCAATGTCCAGGTACGCCTTGACAGCAGAACCGCCCTCGCCAATCAGCACCGCTTCAGAGGCGAAGGAGCGGTGGAAAGAGTTGCGGTCTTCCGTGGGATACACCGCCACCGTGGATGCACCCGTTTCAAAGGCGGCGCGGAACGCTCGCACTGCAATCTCGCCGCGGTTCGCTACGAGGATCTTGGAAAATGTGTTGGGAGTTGTTGAGCGACTCACGCTTGCCGTCCTTCGGGGGTTTCACATCTCAATGGCGCCACTGTTGTGATGGCGCTAACTGATCACGCACAGTGTACCCGCCTGCGGCTGAAAGAAACATAGGCGCAAAACACAAGCACCACTGGCTTGTATCTCGCGCCTTGACGTTTCGACTATTGCCGAGTATCACTCCAGGTCATCGTGTGCAACGAGCTGGCGGGCTGCCTCGGTGATGGACCCCGAAAGTGAGGGGTACACGGAGAAGGTACGAGCCAAATCGTTCACGGTGAGCTGATTGCTCACCGCAACGGCGATGGGCAAGATGAGCTCGGAGGCGGTGGGGGCAACGATTACGCCGCCGATAATGATGCCGGAATTCTTGCGGCAGAAGATCTTGACAAAGCCGTGGCGCAGCGAACGCATCTTGGCGCGCGGATTGGTCTTCAGCGGCAAGACGATGGTTCGGGCGGCAACTTCGCCGGATTCGATCTGCGCCTGGGTCACGCCAACGGCCGCGATTTCGGGGCGGGTGAACACGGCGGTCGCCACCGTCTTCAGACGAATCGGCGATACACCTTCACCCAATGCGTGATACATGGCAACGCGGCCTTGCATCGCGGCAACGGACGCCAACGGGAAGAGGTCAGTGCAGTCGCCACCAGCGTAGACGCCGGAGACAGAGGTGCGCGAGACGCGATCGACCTTGATGTGGCCAGAGGGCGTGGTTTCCACACCAATCTTTTCCAAACCAAGATCCTTGGTATTCGGCACGGAACCTACCGTCATGAGGGCGTGAGAGCCGGCGATCTCACGGCCATCGGAGGTGCGAACCACCACACCGTCACCAGTGTTGGTCACCGAATCCACGCGGGCGAACTTCTCCAGGGTCACGCCACGTTCCGCCAGCACGGTTTCCAGCACGTCAGCAGCGTCGGCATCGTCGTGGGGCAGGATGCGGTCGCGCGAGGCCACCATAGTCACCTTCACGCCGAGCTCAGCGAAAGCGGACACGAACTCAGCGCCGGTCACACCGGAACCGACCACCACGAGGTGTTCGGGCAGTTCGTGCAGGTTGTAGACCTGGCGCCAGGTGAGGATGCGCTCGCCGTCAGGCTGTGCGTTGGGCAAGATTCGCGGCGAAGCACCAGTCGCCACCAACACGAGGTCACATTCGATGGTCTCGGTGGTGCCGTCGGCAAGCTCTGCCTTGATGTAGTGGAGGGTTTGCTTGGCGTTGTAATCGTCAAAGCTGCCGCGGCCTTCAAGCACGCGCACGCCCGCCTTCTTCATGTTTTCCAGAATGTCCGCAGACTGCTCGGTGGCGAGCGCCTGCACACGAGCGTTGAGGGCGTCAAGCATGAGGTGGGCCTCACCGATGCCCTTGTTCAGCCCCATGTCGTCGGCACGACGCAGGTCAGTCTTAATGTTCGCGCCAGCGATGAAGGACTTGGAGGGCACGCAGTCATTAATCACCGCTGCGCCACCGAGGCCGCGGTCTTCGATTAACGTAATCTCTGCGCCGTACTTGGCGCCTGCCAGAGCTGCTTCATAGCCAGCGGGACCGCCGCCGATGATGACGATGCGTGTACTCAACATTCCTCCGAGGGGTTTTCGTTTCAGGCGTACTTCAGGCTCTAGTGTAACGCCTAGGTATTTACGTGCTTCATCGCTTCAGGGTCACAGAGCCTATCGACGATCCCCGCAAACAATTGAATGCCCACCGGAATGCAGCGCTCGTCCGGCATCAGACCTGCGCGGTGCAAATCCTGCGGCTCACCCTTGCCATCCCAGCATCCCAAGCGAGCCATGGAACCCGGCACGTGCTCGAGGTACCAGGAGAAATCTTCGCCACCCGATGATTGCGGTGCCTGCACCACGGCCTGTGGGCCAAGGGTACGTGCGGCGTCGGCAAGCACTGCCGTAGCCACATCGTCGTTCATCACCGGCGGAACGCCCACGGTGTAGTTAATTTCGAAATCGCAGCCGGTTGGTGCAAGCACCTGAGCCACCAGCTCACGGAGGAGCTTTTCAATGGAGCGCCACACCACAATGTCGCCGGTGCGGATCGTGCCAGTCACGCTCCCCGATTCCGGGATGGCATTCGCCGCATAACCCGCATTGATAGCGCCGAACACCAACACCGTGCCCGTGCGTGGATCCACCCGGCGCGAAAGAAGCCCGGGCAAGTCAATCACCAGCTTGGATAGTCCATAGACCACATCCGCGCTCAGATGCGGGCGCGAGCTGTGGCCGCCGGGGCCTTTCACCTTGATCTCAATGATGTCGCCGGCAGAAGTGATAGCGCCGGTACGAACTCCAATTTTGCCCACCTTCAATTTGGGTTCGGCGTGCAGCGCAAAAATGGAGCTCACGCCTTCCAGCGCGCCATAGGAAATGACCTCGGGTGCGCCGCCGTCCATCACTTCCTCGGCGGGCTGGAAAATGATGCGCACGCCCGATTGCAACGGTGCGTTCTTGAGCGCGCAAGCAAAACCCAGGGCAATGGCAGTGTGAATGTCGTGGCCACAAGCGTGCATCACGCCGACGTTCTTTGATGCCCCCTCATGCTCATGCTCGGTGATGGGCAGCGCGTCAATGTCTGCACGGAACGCAATGCGTTCAGGTGTGTCCGGGCCGATGTCCACCATGAGCCCGGTATTGGGGAAGCGCTGCGGATTCAGCCCCTTGGCGCGAAGCTGCATGGCAATGAACTCGGTGGTGGCGAACTCCATGTGCGAAAGCTCAGGGTGCTGGTGCAGGTGCCTGCGCCAGTCCAGCACGGTGTACTGGTTTTTTCTCAGCCAATCAACGACGTATGACTCGATCTCCCCGCGCGTTTCAAGCATCCGCTGGCAACCTCTTCCTAATTTCTCTTCCACATCCACTTCCGCAGGGTGACTTCCACCCCGCCCCGCGAGGAATTTCCCGGCAGCGCTCCTTTCGCAAGTACACAACGAAAATGAACACAACGAACATTGAGCAACTGTCTACTACCCTTAGAGATTACTACCCTATCGCGAACGAACATTTGATTGGATCGAGCCGATGAGCTTAACGTTTGGCACTGCTGGCATGCGAGCACCGGTAGGCCCCGCAGACCATCAGATGAATGTTCGTCAGGTAACTCGCATTTCTGCGGCAGTGGCCGCTTGGATCGCTGAAGACGCAAGCCGCAAACCGCACACGCAGCACCAGCGACTTCCCGATGACCAACTGCCTCCCGGCGGAATCGGAGACATTGGCAGGGTGCTCGACCAAGACGATCTTGCACTGCGGATTGTGGTGGGATACGACGCGCGCTACGGCTCCCACGCCTTTGCCACTACCGCCGCCGAGGTGTTCGCTGGCTTCGGTTTTGAGGTGACGCTCTTCCCCACCCCGACCCCCACCCAATTGGTGCCGTGGCTAGTACGCAAGTGGGGCCTCGATGGTGGCGTGCAGATCACCGCCTCGCACAATCCTTCCGGCGACAATGGCTACAAGGTCTACACCGCGAATGGCCGGCAGTTGCGCGACGGCGCGCAAATTATTGAGGAGCAAATCGCCCAGATCGATCCTGAGCAAGTGCCGCGAGTGACGGTGCGCCCATGCAATGACATGGTTCGCCGCTACATCGACGACGTCGTGGATTTCATTCACCCAGGCCAGGCTGATTTGCTGCGTGCTAACTCCGATCGCGCTAATTTGCGCGTTGCCTTTAGCGCGATGCACGGGGTGGGCGGGCGAACCTTGGCATCTTCCTTGCAGGCCGCGGGCTTTGCCCAGGTGTACCCGGTGATGAGCCAACACTATCCCGATCCCACCTTCCCCACCGTCGATTTTCCCAATCCAGAAGAACCGGCGGCAGTGGCGCAACTCCTAGCGCACGGGGAAGAAGTGCAAGCAGACGTGCTCATTGCCCTTGATCCAGATGCTGACCGCTGCGCCGTTGGAGTTCGTGATCGCGGCGAGCTTCGGATGCTTCGCGGGGACGAGACCGGCCCACTGCTCGCCACCCGCTTGCTGCACCGACGCGATGATGCCGTGGTTGCCTCCACGATGGTCAGCTCACGGCTGCTCTCCACCATCGCCGCAGACCGCGGCTGGCGCTACCTGGAAACCCCAACCGGGTTCAAAAATATTTGCGCCGCCGCAGGGGACGCCACGCTGGATTACGCATACGAGGAAGCAGTTGGCATCGCACCGGCTCCGTGGCTCGTAGACGACAAAGACGGCATCGCCACCGCCCTCGCCGTGTGCGCCTGGGCAGCAGAACTCAAAGGCCAGGGCCTTACGCTTATCGACGAGCTCCGCGCGCTGCACAGGAAATACGGCTTCTTCATCGGCCAGCAGGTGGCCGTTCGCACCACGGATCCGGCCGCGCTGGTGGAACTCTGGAACGCCAATCCGCCAAGCTCCATTGCAGGTATCCCAATGCACCACAGCGACCACGGACTCATCGGCGAGCACCAAGGCGGAACCGTGCGAGTGATGATTCGGGCTTCCGGCACCGAACCGAAAGTGAAAGCTTACGTGGAGCTGCAGGGCATCGAGCAAGAGTCCGTGTTGCATCAGGCTCTGAAGGATGTGGAAGAGCAACTACACAGCATGTAGGTCTGCTGAACTCAGGGTTCATCGGAGAGCCGCTTTCCCCTGTGGCCCTCATATGCCGCTAAAAGTGACACCATTGGAAATTTTGCGAGTCAGTGTTAGACACATCAGTAGCGCGGCAACGATGTAGCCGACTACCCGTTGGTCATGATGGCGTTCACGGCCCCTTAAGGGCACCCTACGTCACAATCATCCGCACGGGGACAAGTCACTGCTGGACGATTTCCTCATCGGCCAGCCATTCCCCACATGCCCCTACCCCTCCTGGGCTTCTTCGCCCGGGCCGATAGCGAAGCTGGGCTCGTCGCCTGGCAAGGCAAAGAAGATATGGTCCACCCCAAACGCAAGGGTGTCCGTGGGCGCGCTGGGCCACACCACTTCCACCGCCAGTGATGCATGCTCGGGGCAGATTTCTTGCACCTGCCCACCAGCATTCGGCAACAACACTGCTGGCGGAACGTGCAGAGCACGCGCCAGGCGATACACCGTGGAAAGGCTGGGATCTGCGGGCGATTTGCCGTTGTTATCGTTTCGCTCCAGATTAGAGATCTGGTTACGGCTCACGTGCGCAAGCTCTGCCAAGCGATCTTGGCTCAGCCCGCGCATAGTTCTGAGACGCAGCAAGCGTTGGCCGAACACGTATCCGTAGCTCGACCACTGACTCCGCTCTGCTGCCATGCGCGCGAGTTTGCCCAACACATTGGGCGTGCACCGCCAAATGTATTGGGCAAGCGGAGATCTAGCCTCTCACGTTTTAGAGGTCGATATTGCGTGGCCCGTACAAGCGGTCACCGGCATCGCCAAGACCAGGAACGATATAGGCGTCCTCGTTGAGCTCGGGGTCAATGGTGGCGGTGACCAAACGGACAGGCAGGCCAGAGTCGGCCAAAGCATCCACGCCCGGCTGTGCGGAAACCATGCACACTGCGGTGATGTCGGTGGCGCCACGGTCCGCGAGCAAGCGAATCGCGTGCAGCAGCGAGCCTCCAGTGGCCAGCATCGGATCCACGCAGAACACGGTACGGCCGGTGAGATCCTCAGGAAGTGCCTCAAGATACGGCACGGGCTCGTGTGTTTTTTCATTGCGCGCTAAGCCAATGAAGCCAACTTGGGCGTCGGGGATCATGGAAAGGGCTGGGTCCACCATGCCCAATCCAGCGCGGATCACCGGAACAATGATGGGCGGGTCTTCCAGGCGGGTGCCGGAAGTCTGAGCAACGGGGGTTTTGAGGGGGAATTGTTCCACTGCGAGGTCGCGTGAGGCCTCATAGATCAGCATGGCGCCGAGGTCTGCCAAAGCCGCGCGGAAGGCCGCATTATTGGTGCGCTCATCGCGCATGATGGTCAGGCGCGAGGCAGCAAGCGGATGGTCGACGATTGTGATGTCCATGCCCAACATCCTAAACCTGCGGAACCGATGGCTCATGGATTACGTCAAACATAAGTATGGAACTTCATCTCGCAGAGACCCAGGCCCACATTCATCGGATGGAAGCAGATGCACTCAGCGCTTTGCACCAACACCCCGCCCCTCCCCTGCCGGGCACTGAATGCCCCGGCACAGGGGCTTTCTTAGCGGCACTGAACGCCGCCACCAGCTCCCTGTTTCATCGCATGCACCAACAAGGCGAGCACGCCCAACACATTGCTGAACATCAGCAACGCTTCCTCACTTCCGTCATTGATACCGACGACTCCCTCGCCCACACTTTGTCGGGGAAGGCCAAGCCATGATCCCTTTCAGTGCAGGCATTACGATGCTGAAAGCGCTCACCCCGCAAATGGGTGGAGTCCATCTGCCTTCCCCGGTTGCCTTCAGTTCCGCCCAACCGCTGGCATCAATCGTGGGGCAGGTAGCAACGCTACCCCAGCAGGCGCAGTTGCTTGGGGCAGACATCAGGACGGTAGAGCGCATCGTAGAGCGAGCCAAGCCAGAATTCGAGTCGATTGCCCAAGACATCGCCGGGCTGGCACAGCAGTTTCTGCAAGAGGCTGCCGTGTACCTTCCAAAGGTCTTCAGTCCTAACCCAGCCGTAGCGCTACGCGCCAGTACACACCTCGCTTCCCTTCCGGGCATTTATGTTGAGGCAGCCTACCGGCGCCTCGAAGAGGCACAACACACGCTCGAAAGCGATACCGCCACCTTGCAGGCAATCGCAGCGGGCACAGAACCAGAACACAGTGGCGACTACGCGGCCACCATCATCAGCGGAGAAGGCGAGGCCACCCCCGAGGAACGTGCGAGAGGACAGCGGGCGCTCGCAGCGGCGAAATCGCAGCTCGGCACACCATACGTCTGGGGCGGCACGCAGCCAGGCGGATTCGATTGCTCCGGCTTTACCTCCTATTCCTGGCGCCAAGCTGGCGTGGAGTTGCCGAGGCTTGCGGAACATCAGAACGTCGGCAAGCAAATCAGCCAAGACCAGTTGATCGAAGGTGACCTCTTAGTGTGGGATGGGCACGTGGCAATGTACGCGGGCAACGGGCAGATCATTGAGGCGGGCGACCCGGTACAGATGTCTCCACTGCGAACCACGAACATGGGCATGCCGTTCAAGGGTTACTATCGGCCACAAGCCTAAAACCGCTAGGATCATGTGCCATGGCAAAGAATGGCATTGTTCCTGTGCAACTATCGCTCACTGAGGGCGACTTCTTCACGCTGTGGGCGCCTTCCTGGCGCGAACACGGCACCGAATACCAGGCGTTTTTGGGCAAAGGCGACCGAATCTTCGTGTTCGCTAGCCGCGCGGAACTGCTTGCATTCGTAGAACAAGAGCCACGCCACGATTTGAGCAGCCACCCCCAGTGGGCGACATTCGCTGAACACGCAGCAGCCCGGATTACCCCAAGCGAACGCCACCACTACGACCTCGTAGGGATGCCAGCAGCACTCGCAGATCGCCCTTCGCACCACAATGTTGGGGTCGTCGGCCGCAATCTGCATATGGCACGCAGTCTCGCCAACGTTGCCGGGGCCGAGCCCGTGCAGAAGTTCTTTGCGCACCACATGGTGCTCAGCAACGTGGAGCGGGGCGGGGAGCACTTCCAAAACGATCTTCCGCTCTGGACCACCATCGGGCGAGTGGTCTTGGACAATTGGGATGACGTGATCGACGCCCTCGATTCATCGGTGCAACTTCAACACGTCAACGCCGGGGATGCAGAATCGCGCATCGAATCCGCGATTGCTGCCCGTGAGGCCGCCAAGGCGGAGGAACAAGCCAAGCGCGAACGCATTGAAGAAGAAGCCGACCCCTACGATCTCACCGCCTGGGCGGCGGCGGGTATTGATCCCATCAAGATCGCCATCGACGGCAAGCAGGTGTACACGCTGCGCACCTATGTTGCGGGGCAGCCAGTATTCTTGGGCCGCTTCGGTGAAATCAACACCTTTACATCTTCAAAGGCAATGCTTCGATGGCTGGCCGAGCACAATGAGCATGACCTCGCCAACGTTTCCACCTGGGAAGACCTCATGCTGCGCATCAATGCAGGTGAACTTGAGGTCAAGGTGCATGACGATAACACCTACTCCTTCAACGGCATCGCACGCGACATCGAAACCGGTGTGGACGCCGTAGACACCGAGCAAATGGGGCGCGCCTATGAACTCATGGCAGACGCCGCCGACTGGGCGCAAGACGATTCCCTGAACTCTTTCTTCCTCGCCAACCCCCGCATGCAGGATTATCTCTCTTACATGCTGGGCAAGAATCGCATCTCCGGCTACACGCCCACCCCGCCATTCCAGGAACATGCTCAGGGATGGCAGGAGCTAGAGCAGATGCTCACCCGACGAATGACGAAGTAGCCACCCCCATCAAGGGCAAAGGCGACGGACGCTCAATTTTCACCCCGCGTGGCACGATGCCTCGCGGGGTGAGTTATTGCACCATTAGAACCTATGAAGCGAAGCTGCGCAGCCCTAGTCTTAGCCTTTGGCACGATCACCACCACCGCAACCGCCACCACGGCAACAACGATGCTCGCTTCAATCGCGGCGCCACCTCAAGCGCATGCGGTAGATCCCACACCGCGCAGCGAGGCGCCCAACACCGATGACTGCCCCAATAAAATCCGTCCACCAAAGGCGGAGACCACCTCGGAGGTAGTGGCGCCAGGTTCAACCTCGCCCACTGCCCTGCCCACCGTGGAAAACGAGTACGGCTCCTGTGGTGTGACGAAGGCGAAGGGCTTTTCGGTGCCCGATAACACCGCGGCGGCTTGGATGGTATTCAACCTCGACAATGGCGATGTGATTGCCACCAAGGATCCCCATGGCCGGTATCGCCCGGCGAGCGTGATCAAGGTGATGCTCACGATGGTCGCGCTCAAGGAGCTCAACCTCAAGGACACCTATACCGCCACGGAATCGGACACTGCCATGGAGGGCTCAGCGGTGGGGTTGGTGCCGGGGGTGAAGTACACCAATGAGCAGTTGCTCTACGGCGTGCTCTTGTCTTCCGGCAACGATGCTTCCCACGCCATTGCGCAGCAATTGGGTGGGGACGAAAAGACGTTGAAGAAGGTAAACGAGCTTGCCCAGCAGTGGGGAATGAAAGACACCTACATTGCTGATTACACCGGTTTGGATAAGCCCGGTATGTCCACTTCCGCTAGAGACATTGCAGTGGCCTACTACCAGGCGTGGCAAAACGCTACGTTTGCCAAGATGGTGAATACCGACCACGTTGCCTTCCCCGCCGGCGAAGGCACCACCTTTGAAGTGTGGAGCGATAATGGCTTGCTGCTCAACGATGAAAACGGAATCGGTGGCAAGACTGGCTACACCGATGATGCGCACCACACCTTCGTTGGCGCGAAGAAAGAGGACGGCACCCGCATCGCCGCGGTGCTGCTTGATACCACTATCGATACGGGCCGTGGATGGGAGCAGGCGCAGCAACTCATCGATGCCGGCTACGAGGCGCAAGGCACGGTGGGGTCGCTGGAGCAGGACAACGACGACGAAGCGACGAAGGCCACATCCTCTGCCAACAACGACAGTGAGAATGTGGCCGAGCCTACGTCGAAAAGCTATGGCAGCGCCCCCATTTTTGCTGGTGCCGGGGTGCTCGCCCTGTTCACGCTGGGCGCCATTACCTGGCGTTTGGGCCGCCAGGAAGATTAGGCGCGTTTAGCGCTTGCCCAAAAAGCCGCGAATCGAATCTCGCACACCGAAGATAGCGGCTTTGCCCACGGTGAGCGCACCGGTATCGGGCTTCACCACTTCGCGCACGCGGATCACGGCGGGGCCAGGGGCGTCGAGCTTGGCTATCGCCAGCGCTTCCTCGGTGGTTGCGGCCCAAGCGCAGCAGTACAGCAGGATGCGCCACACGAAGTACAGCAACACCATCACGCCGATGATCGGACCGAAGGTGGCGCCGGCTGGATTGTCTAGGGCCTTGGAGAAGAACAACGAGCCGATCTGCTTGAAAATCTCGAAGGCAACCGCACCAATCACGGCGGCCTTCGCAGCTACCTTCATGGGCACCTCACCGCGGGGCAGGTACTTGAGCAGCCACAGGAACACCAGGTAGTTGGCAATAAGGCCAACCAGGAGGGTTACTGCGAAAGTCAGCCAACCGATGCCTGGGATTTCGTCGAGGTGCAACCACTCCAGGACCGTTGTGGTGAGGCCAGAGGAACCAATCGCGGTAACGCCGAAGGCGACGATGAGGGCGAGCATGAGACCAATCAGCCCCAGGAGATCGCGCAGCTTGTTCATCACGAAGTTGCCACCGGCTACGGGGTACTGCCACATCTTGGACGCGCCGTAGCGCAGGTGATTCATCCAGGAAAGGCCGGACCACAGTGCCGTCAGACCACCGATGCCGAAGATGACGTTGCGCTGTTCAATGGCAGTGTCGATGATTTCATTCACTGTGTCGCCCATCGTGCCACTGAGGGCTTGGGCAATTTGGTTCTGCAGCTTCTCCAGCAGTTCCGGCTGGCTCACCAACACCATGGCGGCTATAGCGAAGCCAAGCATGAGGATGGGGAACATCGACAGCACAGAAAAGTACGTAATACCCGCGGCATACTGGTTGCCGCCGTTTTTGCCGTAGCGTTCCTGCATCCGCATGAGGTGGTCGAACCAGCCCCACTTCTCGCGGTACTTGTCAATGAATCCTGGGTCGTCGGCATGGGCGCGCTCAATACCGAACTCGTCGGTGCGCTGCTCGTTTTGCTTCGTTGAGGTAGCCATCGTTTCTTTCTGTGAGGGGTTTACTCTTGGGCGCGAGGTTGCTTTTCGACGCCCACGCCTTCGCTATGAGGTGCGGGGCAGTTGGGTGCGCGGCAGGAACCCAACGTTCTTGTACACCTGCTCCAAGGTTGGTCCTGCCACTTCACGAGCTTTCTGTGCACCCTTGGCCAACACGCGTTCGAGCTCGGCTTGGTCGCTCATATACATATCAAACTTTTCGCGCAGCGGAGAAACGAATGCCTCGAGCGCTTCGGCGGTATCCACCTTGAGCGCGCCATAGCCTGCGCCCTCGTAGCCTGCGACGATCTCATCGATGCTGCGGCCGGTCAACGCCGACTGGATCACCAGCAGGTTTGAGACGCCGGGCTTATTTTCTTTGTCGTAGCGGATCTCATTGTCCGCATCTGTCACAGCGGAGCGGATTCGCTTGGCGGATATCTTTGGTTCGTCGAGCAGGTTGATGAGCCCCTTGGGGTTCTCGCCGGACTTGCTCATTTTCGACGTCGGATCTTGGAGGTCATAGATCTTCGCTGCACCTTCGGGGATGAAGCCTTCGGGCACGATGAAGGTTTCATCGAAGCGGTTATTGAAGCGCTCCGCCAGGTTACGGGTGAGCTCCAGGTGCTGGCGCTGATCTTCGCCCACCGGCACCAATTGTGGCTTGTACAAAAGGATGTCCGCCGCCATGAGCATGGGATAGGTGAACAACCCGGCGGAGGTACGATCAGCTCCACGCTTTGCGGACTTGTCCTTGAATTGCGTCATGCGGCTAGCCTCGCCGAATCCGGTGAGGCAGGTGAGCACCCAACCCAGCTCGGCGTGCTCTGGCACATGAGACTGCACAAAGAGCGTGGAGCGTTCGGGATCAATGCCGAGGGCAAGAAGTTGCGCTGCACCGGCAATGGTTCGTTGACGCAGCTCAGCGGGATCTTGATCTACGGTGATCGCGTGCAGATCGGGGATGAAATAAAACGCATCGTAGGAGTCCTGCAGGTTAATCCACTGCTTGAGGGCACCCAGGAAGTTGCCCAGGTGATAGGAATCTGCGGTGGGCTGGATACCAGATAAGACGCGTTGCATACTCATAAGCAGTCATCTTAGCGGGCAGGTGCCTAATTCTTCCCGCTGGGTGGTTCTTTTGCGCAGGTAGCAGCACAAAGCCCCTCAAGCCAAGCTGTTCAAGCTCCGCCGAAGGGGCGAGTGTTCTTTGGCGTTTACTACTGCATCTTTGGCTTCTTGCCCAGCAGGAACGACAGCGATGCAACGACAGAGGCCGCGCCAATACCCATCAGTAGTGCGCCCAACATCGCCTCGATGTTGTGAGCGCCTAGCAGCAGGAATGACAGGGCGAAGAGGACGACGCCAAGAACCAGAAGAACGATGCCTTTTGCACGCATGAGAATGCTCCTTAGTAGGGGGTGACTATATCTAACCTAAATCATCATTATTTCATGTCATAGACGACGTTGAGCGGCGAATGGTCCGACCAGCGCAGATCATAGGCCTCTGCTTTGTCCACCCAACAGCGTTGCGCCCGCTCAAGCATGGTTTTTGTTGCCGCTTGGTAGTCGATGCGCCACCCCGCGTCGGTGTCGAAGGCCTTACCCCTGTACGTCCACCAGGTGTAGGCGGTGGTGTTGGGAGCTAGTCGACGCGCCACGTCGAACCACTTGGGATCCGCCGCCGCCTCGCGGGCAGTGCCCTGATACTCCACGGCACCCGCCCAGTTGCCTGCCCCCTCCACCAACGAGGCATCTTCGGGGAAGGTGCCAAAGATTGCGTCCATGAAGGCACGCTCATCGGGCAAGAAGCCGGACTTTTTCTTATTGGCCTTGTCGTTTTTCAGGTCATCGGGGCGATGGCAAATGTTCCAGTCGCCGCCAATGACCATGTGCTTGTTGTCTTCTGCAGCCTGCTCAAGGTAGGGGTGGAAGCTGTCCAGGAAGCGGTACTTCTCATCCTGCTTTTCTGTGTCTGCTGAACCGGAAGGCAGATAGAGCGAAGCCACGGTCACATCACCGAGTTTGCCCTGAATATAGCGGCCCGAATCTTCAAAGCCCTCAATGCCGATGCGCACATCCTCCAAGGGCTGCTTGCTTAAAATGCCCACACCTGCACGCCCCTTGGCTGCTGCCGGCGCACCAACGTAGTGCCAGGTTTCCAGGAGGGGCTCAAGTGCTTTGAGCGTTTCTTTTTCGCTGGCGCGCACTTCCTGCAGCAGCACCACATCACTGCCGGATTGCTCAAGCCAGGGAATAAAACCAAGGTTGGTTTCGCTGCGCTGCTTTACTGCGGCACGGATGCCATTGACGTTCACGGTGGTGATGTGGAGTGTGCTCATGGGGCACCACTTTAGCCGGAGCCTCCGAGGTGCTTGCAGTGTGGATAGCGTTGCTCGCGTTCAGGCCTCACACTGCCCTTTGCACTAGATAAGTCTTGACGGCGGTGGCAAGATGAGCCAAAAGCCACCACGACACCGAAGGACGCCTTGTTATGGAGAAGTTACCACTGGATTCCCCTCCCTATGCCGTGCTGCCCAGCGCCTATGATGCCATCTGGTCTTCACTCTGGATTGTGTGGATGGTACTGCTGGTTGTAGCCACCATCTCCTTGGCTAAGCATTATCGCGAGTACCAACGCTGGTGGATCTTGGCGCTTATCATTTGGTTTCTCCCACTCATTGGCCCGGCCATGTATCTTGGGCACCGCTTGATAGTGCGCAGAAGGCCTAAGTCTTAAACAACAAAACCCGAAACCCCTTGCTCGCATACCCGCGAGCAAGGGGTTTCTTAATAGCTAGGGCGAGGCTTAGGCCATGTTGCGGCCCATATAACGGCGCACACCCCAGAGCATCGAGAGCAGCGTGTACATGGCAGCGTGGTTGATTGCTGCCATGAAGATCGACATAACCAGGCGGCCAGCGGAGTACGCCGAGTCAAACGCAGCTTCAAGGGACTCAGCACCGCTGCTGAACTGCACCACCAGAATATTGAAGCCGACGATGATCCAGCCAAGCAGGATCACACCCCAGCCGATGGTCCACATCAGCGAGTCTTCCTTCTTGCGCTGTGCCGACACAGGGAATTTTGCCGCATTCACCTGAAGGTTATAGGTGCGGTTGAGCGGGTGCGCCTGCTCCGACCAACCCTGCTGGGAAGCATGCGATTGGGTTTGCATTGCGGCGATTTCTCGAAGTCGAGCGATGTCGATGGTGGGCGCGGAGGCGTCGTCAAGCTGGGCATCGTAGACACTGCGACGCTGCGCATCGCCGAGGATCCTCTGGGCGGTTTGGAGCTTGTCGCGCTCAGCGTTCGCACCAGGGGCGAGCTGCTGAATGCGCACCTGCAGCTCATTGGCTAGTTCCGCGGCTGACTTGGAGCGCTCGAGGCTTAAGTCTTGATAAAGGTCATAGTGAGCCATGGGGCTTCCTTTCGGTTTATTCACAAGGGTCGCTGAAATCAGCGGAATTGTTGAGGGTTCTGCCATTGCCGCCGATTTCTGCTTTTCGTTGGCACATCGCCGAGGCATCCCGGCCAAAGTCGTAGTAGACGGGATACACCTTGCCACCTTCTGCTTCAGCGCGCAGCGATGAGCACTGGCCGGGGTTGGTGAACTTAGCCCCGATGTGTCGCCCAAGTGCCTGAGCGATTTCCTTGTCGGCATCGTCGCCTGGGTGAATGATCACGGATTCAACGATCAACACATTTCGGCCATCACAGGAGGGCTGCTCGGGAATGAAAGTACTAGGCAAGGATCGCGGTTTACACTCACTTACCTGCTGCACGATCTCTTCTGGGGCGCCGTCTGCCCGCATCTGGTCGAGGTTGTAGCAGTCGAACCCCGTGAACGTTTCGCCATGCGGCTTGTACCACTGCCACTTTTGGCCGTCCCATTGATAGATGCTCACGGCATCGGTTTGGGGTATGCCGCCGTACATCCAGCCGTCGAGGCATTCACTGGATTGAAAGCGGCCTTCGGAAAGCGCTTGGGCGTTGATCACCCCGGGGCTGCATGGGTCAACGCTTACTTCCTCGGTTTGCGTCACGGTGGTGGTTTGCCGCGTTTCCTGGGTGCTGGATTCCGCGCTGGGCGCTGTGCTTTGCTTGCTTTTCGACGCCTCCGCCTGCGGTTGCTCCGGGGATTGCCTCAACCCGAGCGCGACGACGATCACCACCAACACGACGGCGAGTGCCAGCAATCCCCACAGAAGCGGCCGCTTTGATTTCGGCGCCGGAGCTGAAGGTGCAGGAGTTGGTGGAGGGACACTTCCCCATTCGTTATTGCTCATCGCCGCGTTGCCGCCTTTCCGCCTCGCATCTCACTGCCACTGATTGCGCCCGAATGAGCCAGGCACACCCTTATTATCGCGAGCCGCGCAGGTGTGCTTAAACGAGCACCCCCGGATTTGGGCGTGCGGTGGCTAGGAGGAGAGCTGGCGCTTGCGCAGCCAGTGCGTGGGAATCCACAGCAGCACCGCAGCCAAGCCCAGCCCGGCGCCCGCCAATGCCGGGGTGTTGTAGCCGTAGCCTGCGGCGATCACGGCACCGCCAAGGGAGGCTCCGAGGGCGTTGGCGATGTTGAGGGCCGAGTGATTGAGGGAGGCCGCGAGTGTTTGGGCTCGGCCTGCCACGTCCATGAGCCGGATCTGCAGCGATGGGATGAGCGTGGAGCCGGACATGCCCACCAGCCCGAAGGCGATGATGCCGGTGATGGGCCACGCGCTGAGGAAGTAGAAGCCCACCAGGGCCGTGACGATGGCGATGAGCGCGCACAGGATGCCTTTGTCTACGTTCCAGTCGGAGAGCCTGCCGCCGATCCAGTTACCGCAGACCATGCCAATGCCGTAAAGCATGAGCACCAGCCACATCCATTCTGGATTCAAGCCCGCATGTTTGGTCATCGTCCAAGATATATAGGTATAGACGGCGAACATGCCGCCAAAGCCCACGGCTCCGATGGCCAGCGTGAGCCACACCTGGCCGCGCAGCAACGCGCCAAGTTCCGTGAGCGGGCTCGTGGGTGCCATCTCCGACATGTGGGGCATAACGAACCAGAGCGCCACTAAGGTTGCCACGCCAATGGCTGTGACCAGCACGTACGCCCACTGCCACCCGAACGCGAAGCCTAAAGCCTGGGCAACTGGCACACCGATCACACTGGCAACTGGCAGACCCATACCGACGAATGCCAACGCCCTGCCTCGCTGCCCTTTCGGCGCCATGGATGCCACGGCCAAGCCGGATACCGAGAAATAAGCGCCGTGGGGAATTCCGGCGAGCACGCGGGCGACGATGAGCATGCCTAGGCTCGTTGAGAATGCGGTGAGAAGGTTGCCTGCGGTAAAGGCAGCCATGAGGATAAGCAGGAGCCGGCGGCGCGGCAGCATACCCGTGGATGCAGCGATGACGGGCGCGCCGATCACCACACCCATGGCGTAGGCGCTGATCACTGCGCCCGCGGTGTTTTCGGTGACGTCGAAGGAAGTGGCTATTTCTTTCAGCAACCCCATTGTCACGAATTCTGTGACGCCGATGCCAAAGCCGCCGAGGGCAAGCGCCACCATCGCGATGATGCGTTTGCGGTTCGAGATTTCAGTTTGGCGCGGTATGGTTCGACGTTCTAGCACGAGCGACCACCTTAGTAAGGAACTGCCGGGAAACCATTGCCACGAGAGTCAAACGTGATACGTCAGACAATGGCGGTTACGTTGTGGTGGGGTACGTGGGGCGTCGAAAAGCAAAATGCTTACCCCCGGCGAGGCGCACATCCGGGGGTAGAACCTGTATTCTGAGTGGTTGTAACTCAACGCTTGGAAATCATAGGAGACCCATGGCAACGATCATTTACACCCGCACCGACGAAGCCCCGCTGCTCGCGACCTATTCGCTGAAGCCAGTGGTGGAGGCGTTCGCTGCAACCGCCGGAATCAATGTGGAAACCCGCGATATTTCGCTGGCTGGCCGCATTCTGGCGCAATTCCCCGATTACCTAAGCGATGAGCAGAAGGTAGATGACGCGCTGGCGGAGCTTGGCGAGCTTGCCAAGACCCCCGAGGCGAACATCATCAAGCTGCCGAATATCTCTGCATCTGTGCCGCAGATGAAGGCCGCTATTGCCGAGCTGCAGGCGCAGGGCTTCAAGCTTCCCGATTACCCAGATACCCCTTCCACTGATGAGGAAAAGGACATCCGCAACCGCTACGACGCAGTCAAGGGCTCCGCTGTGAACCCGGTGCTGCGCGAGGGCAACTCGGATCGTCGTGCACCTCAGGCGGTGAAGAACTTTGCCAAGAAGCACCCGCACCGCATGGGCGAGTGGTCCAAGGACTCCAAGACCAACGTAGCCACCATGGCCGATAACGACTTCCGCCACAACGAGAAGTCTGTGATCATGCCCGCCGACGACGTACTCACCATCCGCATCGGCGATACCGTACTCAAAGAGAGCCTGAAGGTGCTCAAGGGCGAGGTCATCGACGGCACCTTCCTCTCCGCGAAGGCGCTCGACGCGTTCCTGACCGAGCAGGTCAAGCGAGCCAAAGAAGAAGGCGTGCTGTTCTCCACCCATCTCAAGGCCACCATGATGAAGGTGTCCGATCCGATCATCTTCGGCCACGTGGTGCGCGCATACTTCGCTGACGTGTACGAGCAGTACGGCGAGGAACTGCTGGCCGCCGGCCTCAACGGCGAAAACGGCCTGGCTGCCATCTACTCCGGTTTGGAAAAGCTGGACAACGGCGCTGAGATCAAGGCCGCCTTTGACAAGGCCCTGGAAGAAGGCCCCGCACTGGCGATGGTGAACTCCCACAAGGGCATCACCAACCTGCACGTTCCTTCCGATGTGATCGTGGATGCTTCCATGCCTGCCATGATCCGCACCTCCGGCCACATGTGGAACGCCGACGACCAGGAGCAGGACACCCTCGCAGTAATTCCCGACTCCTCCTACGCTGGCGTGTACCAGGCCGTGATCGAGGACTGCAAGGAAAACGGCGCCTTCGATCCCACCACCATGGGCACCGTGCCAAACGTTGGCCTGATGGCTCAGAAGGCTGAGGAGTACGGCTCCCACGACAAGACCTTCAAGATCGAGCAGGACGGCACCGTGGAGGTTGTGAACTCCGCAGGTGAGGTGCTGATGTCCCACGAGGTCAAGGCCGGCGATATTTGGCGCGCATGCCAGACCAAGGACGCCCCAATCCAGGACTGGGTCAAGCTGGCCGTGACTCGTTCTCGTCTTTCCGGCATGCCCGCCATCTTCTGGCTGGATCCCGAGCGCGCTCACGACCGTAACCTCATCGAGCTGGTGAAGAAGTACCTGGGCGATCACGACACCGAGGGCCTGGACATCACCATCGCTTCCCCGGTTGAGGCCACCAAGACCTCCATCGAGCGCATCCGTCGTGGTGAGGACACCATCTCTGTGACCGGCAACGTGCTGCGTGACTACAACACCGACCTCTTCCCCATCCTTGAGCTGGGCACTTCTGCAAAGATGCTCTCCGTGGTGCCGCTGATGGCTGGCGGTGGCCTCTTCGAAACCGGCGCTGGCGGTTCCGCACCGAAACACGTGCAGCAGCTCCAGGAAGAAAACCACCTGCGTTGGGATTCTTTGGGCGAGTTCCTGGCTTTGGCTGAGTCCCTGCGCCACATCTCCAACAACGGTGGCACCAAGAAGGCCGCTGTGTTGGCGGACGCGCTGGACAAGGCCACCGAGCGCCTGCTCAACGATGGTAAGTCTCCTTCCCGCAAGGTGGGCGAGATTGATAACCGCGGCTCCCACTTCTACCTGACCAAGTTCTGGGCAGAGGAACTGGCCGCACAGTCTGAGGACGCAGAGCTGGCCGAGACCTTCGCTCCTGTTGCCAAGGCTTTGGATGAGAACGCCGCGGACATTGATGCAGCCCTCGTCGAAGTACAGGGCAAGGAAGTGGATCTGGGCGGCTACTACTACCCCAACGACGCTAAGACCTCCGAGGTCATGCGTCCGGTTGCAACCTTCAACGAGGTTATTGATTCGCTGAAATAGCAGCTAGCTTTTCGACGGCCCCCGCCTCCCAACCACAGCGTTGCCGCGGGGGCTTTCGCGTGCGTTGGGTCGGCGGCATTTGCTTGGGCGTTTGCGGGGATTTGGCGTTGGGGTTGGAGCTCCCTGCGGATGTGCATACCTAAGCCGAAATGTGCAAATGATGCCGGGCTAGCCCAACGGCAAACTGCGTCACGCTGGCTGAAGAACTTGAGCGAGGCAGGCGTCCCGCAGGAGGAGCGGAGTGCCAAAGCACTTGAGTTCAAAAACCACCGCCTCCTGGACACATCGTTCTCCATGGACACCCCCCAGTAAGCCCCACGGGCCCTAAGGGGAACCCCAATCCGAACCCACGTACCCATATTTTTATTCACGTTCTACCTGCGATTTTCATGCTTTTCTAGACCAAGCGGTTTATTTATTCACCTTCCTTGTTCTAGCGTGGGGAATCACAGAAAGGACGTGATTTCACCCATGAAGTACAGCAACGAAAACGCCGGCGAGTGGGGCTTTGATACCCGCGCCATCCACGCAGGCCAGCCCACCTACACCCCGGCGCGCAATCTGCCGATTTACCTCACCTCCTCTTTCGTCTTCGACGATGCCGAGCACGCTCGCCAGCGCTTTAGCTTGGAGGATCCAGGCCCGATTTACTCGCGCCTGACCAACCCCACGGTGGATGCCGTGGAGCAGCGCCTTGCTTCGCTTGAGGGCGGCACCAACGCTGTGCTTTTCGCCTCCGGCATGGCTGCAGAGACTGCGGCGATTTTGAACCTGGCCACTTCCGGTTCGCACATTGTGAGCTCGCCGCGCATCTATGGCGGCACCGAGACGCTATTTAGTGTCACGCTCGGGCGCCTGGGCATCGACGTGACCTATGTGGAAAACCCCGATGATCCCCAAAGCTGGGCAGATGCAGCCAATGAGCGTACGGTGGCGTTTTTCGGTGAAACCTTTGCCAATCCACAGGCGGACGTGCTGGATATCCCAGCCGTGGCCGAGGTGGCACACGCCCATAAGGTGCCACTGATCGTGGATAACACCTTGGCTACCGCAGCGCTGGTTCGCCCGCTTGAGCTCGGCGCCGACGTGGTGGTGGCATCGCTGACGAAGTTCTATACCGGCAACGGCTCCGGCTTAGGTGGCGTGCTGGTAGACGGCGGCAAGTTCGATTGGTCGGTTGAGCGCGACGGCAAGCCGGTGTTCCCGGAATTTGTTAACCCCGATCCCGCCTATCACGGCTTGAAGTATGTGGATTTGGGCGAGGTGGCCTTTGGCATTAAGGCTCGCGCTGGCCTCCTGCGCGATACCGGCGCTGCGCCTTCTCCCTTTAATGCATGGGTGACGGCCCAGGGCCTAGACACGCTTTCTTTGCGCCTTGAGCGCCACAACACCAATGCCAAGGCCGTGGCTGAATTCCTTGAAGGCCACGAGAAGGTAGCGAAGGTCAATTACGCAGGCCTTGAGAGCTCGCCATGGTTTGAGGTGAAGCAGAAGCTGGGTTATAAGCACACCGGCTCGGTGCTGTCCTTCGATATCAAGGGCGGCAAGGACGAGGCATGGCGCTTTATCGACGCCCTCCAACTGCATTCCAACCTGGCCAACGTGGGCGATGTGCGCTCGCTGGTGGTTCACCCTGCCACCACCACGCACTCGCAGTCGGATGAGAAATCTCTGCAGCGGGCGGGCATTAGCCCTGCCACCGTACGCCTCTCAGTTGGCATTGAGGCCATTGATGACATCTTGGCGGACCTGAAGCGAGGCCTTGACGCCGTCTAACGATCATCCCTTCAGGGGGCAGGTTTCACGCCTGCCCCCTTCTTTCATGCCCACTGGACTTCGCGCACGGATCTAGCACCATTCCCGGAACAAAGCGCTAAGCATGAGAAGCATACTTCATTCTTTAGCGCGACTCTCAGGATCTTCTAAAATTGGCGCATCACCCCCAAATGGCCCTTAACTGGACTTTTGGCCGCATTGGAGTGAAAATTGTGCATTAGTGTGACGAAACTTTTTCGATCGGCTAGCAAATCGTGACCAATTCGTTGTAAATTTACTGATCGTCAGTAAAACAAGATAGGAAGCTTGCAATATGAAGAAGCCATTCTCCAAGGCGATCCGCTCTGCGGCCGTTGCTGCCCTCGCAACCCTGAGCCTCGGCATGGGTGCCGGCATGGCCAACGCTCAGCCAGTGCTCCCCGAGATCCCCAACCTCCCCATCCCTTCTCCGGTGCCTCACGGTAGTGGCCCGAAGCAAATGGTTGTTTTCGGTGATTCCTTCACCGCCAACGCAGGCAAGGGCGGTCCCCGCGGTTTGGCACCTGCCGTTGCGCCTTGGCTGCCCAACTGCGCCAACGACATGGAGAACTGGCCCAAGATTGCCGCAGGCGAACTGAACAAGTCCCTCGGCGACTGGTCTTGCAACGGCACCGGTGGCGCACCGGTAGTTCAGTTGCTCGCCTACGTTGAGTCCGCAATCGCTTACGGCGACATCGGACCGGGCACCGAGAAGGTTGTGCTCATGTACGGCGGTATGGATGCTTTCCAGTGGGTTGACGTTGCTGGCGAGATGAGGCTCGTCCCTGGCGAAGCCGCTGATCCTTCCGTTTACAAGGACACCATCCGCCACGTTGCCGACCGCGTCCGCGCAGTTGCTCCCGGTGCTGAGCTCGTGCTTGCTTCCTACCCCGAGTTCGCTACCAACGATCAGCTCTGCTTGGTGAACTTCCCCGGCCAGGTAAACCCCATCCCGACTCCCGGCGCAACCGACGTCCAGCGCGCATTCCGCGACAGCATCAAGAATGCCGCCGACTACAGTGGCGCTAAGTTCGTGGACGTGTACGAGGCAACCCTCGGCCACGGCACCTGCGCTCCTCGCGATGAGGATCGTTACGTAGTTGGCATGGTTGACCCGGTTATGGGCCCCATGCCGAACCACCCCACCGTCCACGGTGAGCACGTAATGGGTCATATCATCGCTGATGCCCTGCGCTAAATAACGCGTTGCTCTCAACGCCACCCGCCGTTTGGCCGGTGGCGTTTTGCTTTTTGGGTAACGATTTTTATTCATCCATCTGGCGTGACTGTGGCGTGCGTGCGCCCGCCAAGTAGCATGTGTGCAAACACGAAAGGACGCGGATGCTGGACACCACCGGAGAATTGCAGCTTATCGACGTAGGCGAGTACACCACCGAAGCCGGCGTGACCCTTCCTATCAGCATCGCCTACCAAGCCTGGGGCGAATTCCGCGGCGATAACGTGATCCTCGTCGAGCATGCACTCACCGGCGACTCCGACGCCGCCACCTGGTGGGAAGGACTCGTCGGCTCCGGCAAGGCGCTTGATACTGATCGCTATTGCGTCATCTGCACCAACGCCTTGGGCGGCTGCATGGGCAGCACCGGGCCGTCGAGCGCTCGCACCAATGGCGTATGGGGCTCGCAATTTCCCGCCCTTTCCATCCGCGACCTCGTCCACGCTGAGGCGAAGGCGCTGAGCATCCTCGGTGTGGATCGTGTGCACGCGGTGGTTGGTGGTTCCATGGGCGGAGCGCGGGCCTTGGAGTGGGCGGCGCTCTACCCGGAGCGCGTGGGGGCGGCTGCGGTGATTGCAGTGTCAGCGCGCGCGAGTGCTTGGCAGATCGGGATTCAAACCGCGCAGATCGCCGCCATCGAACAGGATCCGGCGTGGCGCGGCGGCGATTACTACCGCTTTGCACCGCCCATCGAAGGGCTGAAGACAGCGCGACGCATTGCGCACCTGACATATCGTGGTGAGCTCGAGATCGACGAGCGCTTCGGCACAGACGCCCAAGAGAATGAAAATCCGCTTGGGCCCTACCGTGACCCCGATCAGCGCTTCGCTGTACAAAGCTACTTGGATTACCAGGGCACCAGGCTCACCGAGCGCTTTGATGCAGGTTCCTATGTCACGCTCACTGAGGCGTTGAATCGCCATGACATTGGCCGTGATCGTGGCGGGCTCAACAAAGCGCTGGCGAACATTCAGGTTCCCATCTTTGTCGTCGGCATCGACACGGACATTTTGTACCCCTATCACCAGCAAGAACATATCTCGCGTAACGTCGGCAATCTGCTGGGGATGGCGAAGGTGAGCTCACCCGTGGGGCATGACGCATTCCTGACCGAAACCCGCCAGATGGACAGAATTCTTCGTCGCTTCCTCAGCCTGCTCGATGCCTAGCGCTTGCAGGTGAACGGAGAAGCTCTAGGAGCCTAGGGACTCAACCGTGGCCGACAGGTACAGCATGAGCGCGGAGAGAGCTGCGGTGAAAGTGACGTCGAACTTGCGTGAACGTACCGCGAACACGCCCATCACCGATGAATCGCACACCAGGCGCAGCACCGAAAGCCACGCCAGCGCAACGCCCAGGGTAAATGTGGCCCGGCGCCAGTGGTTACCGTAGGAAAAAACGCCGGAGGCCACCGTCAGCGCAATAAAGAGCGCGATGCCCACCCATTGCAGTAGCACAGGGACTTTTGAGGGCGGCAGGTTGACGTCGTGGGGGTTGCGCAAGCTCGGCCGCTGCACAGGCGTCTGGCTGAAGTTCAAGCCGCGCAAACTAGGAGCGCTCCCCCGCGCCGGTTGCGGTGCCCGCGGCAAGCTCTGCGCGCTCGACCACGTTGCGGATGAGGAAGGCGCGGGTAAGTGGGCCTACTCCCCCAGGGTTGGGAGAAATGGCTCCGGCTACGTCCCAGACGTCGGGGTGGACGTCGCCAAGCAACTTGCCATCAACACGCGATACACCCACATCCAAGATGGCCGCACCAGGCTTGACCATGTCTTTGGTGAGCATGTGGCCCTTGCCGGCGGCGGCGACGATGATGTCGGCCTCGAGGGTTTCCGCAGCCAGGTCCTTGGTGCCGGTGTGGCAAAGGGTGACGGTGGCGTTTTCGCTGCGGCGAGTGAGCATCAGGCCAATGGGGCGACCAACGGTCACGCCACGGCCAATCACCACCACTTTCTTGCCTTCGATCTCTACGCCAAAGCGGCGCAGCAGGTGGATCGCACCATTGGGGGTGCACGGCAGCGGTGCTTCCTCGCCAAGGACGAGCTTGCCCAAGTTCACCGGGTGCAAGCCATCGGCGTCTTTGGAGGGATCGATGCGCTCCAAGATGGCGTTTTCATCCAGGTGCTTAGGCAGGGGCAGTTGCACGATGTAGCCGGTGCACTCGGGATCCGCATTGAGCTCGTCGATCACGCGCTCGAGTTCTTCCTGGGTGGTCTCTTCGGGCAGGTCTTTACGAATCGACTTCACGCCCACCTGCTCGCAGTCGCGGTGCTTCATCTTCACATAGGACTGGCTAGCGGGATCTGCTCCCACCAGCACGGTGGCCAGGCCTGGGGTGATGCCACGCTCCTTGAGGGCTTGAACCCTGGTGTGGAGGTCTTCGAAGATCTCGTCGCGATAGAGCTTGCCGTCAAGTGTTTGAGCCGTCATGTTTCCCAATTATTGCACGTCCTATGATTTGCACATGGCCTTTGCTCACATCATCTTTGACCAGCCCGTGATCCCCGGCAATACCGGCAACGCAATCCGCCTGTGCGCCAACACCGGCGCGCACCTGCACCTGTGCAAGCCTTTGGGATTCAACTTTGAAGATAAACACCTCAAACGCGCTGGCCTGGACTACCACGACCTTGCCGAAGTCAGCATCCACGACTCCCTCGATGCTTGCCTTTCCTCGCTTGTCGACGCCCGCGTATTCGCCTTCACCACCAAAGGGGAACTCACGCACTCAGATGTGCAGTGGCAAGAAGGCGACGCCCTGCTGTTTGGCACCGAGCCCACGGGGTTAAGTGAGCAAGCCCTAGCGCACCCACGCATCACCAGCCAGGTGCGCATCCCCATGCTGCCCAATAGACGCTCCATGAACCTCTCCAACGCCGCTGCCGTGGGTGTGTTCGAGGCGTGGCGACAGTTGGGGTATGTGGGGGCTTAGGGGGCGCTCAGCCCTTGGTTATCCGGGTTGGTACCTCGGCGACCCATCGGCCCCTCCCCTTTTTCTTGAGCCGCTGGTCTTTCACTACTGCCACCCCTCGCTCCCCAAGAATTGTTTTGTAGCAGGTTTCAGGTAGTTCTATGGACTGCCCAATAGCAGCCGATCGGTCGGGCTCAAGATTTGCTTCCATGCTTCTGCGTTGAGCATCGATGTAATCGCTTGTGAAGCCTTGCATACTTAGTCGATCCAGCGCCCGGGACCTTCCTTCCGAAATAAAAGCTTTCTGGTTCTTCCAGACGTGCAAGACAGGGTTGGCTTAGCCCTTGTTCGTCTTGGTTAAGGTTGGAAGAAATCTGAGTGACCCACACCTGCATCAAACTGCCAAGAAGCGGCAACGTTTTGACAGGCTGTCCCTCTTCTAGCAGTTTTGTTAGCGCTCTGCCTTTCGAAAAGTTCATAGGTTTCCATGGCTGGGAATCCAACGAATTCACTGCTTAAGGCCTCGAATTCTGCGGTGGTTTAACCGAGAACGTATCCACCATCACACAGCACTTGGGCAAATAAACGTACGTCTAGCGCTTAAGCTCCCCAGCCATTCATACACCTATTCTAATACGTTGACTTCGCTAATAATTCAGCTTGCTCAATCACGAGCTCTACAGCTGATTCTTGCTTGTCTGGCGGATATCCGTACTTGCGCAAGAGACGTTTGATGCTGGCGCGCATTTTTGCTCGAACGCTTTCTTTGACGTTCCAGTCGATGGTGGCAGATTTGCGAATGGTACTCACCAGTTCATGAGCGATGGTTTTAAGTGTCTCATCTCCTAGTTCCAGAATTGCCGCGTCGTTTTGGATAATCGCGTCGTACAACGCAATCTCGACTTCGCTGAGCCCGAGCTTCTCTGCACGTTCATTGTTAGAGCGCATCTCTTTGGCGAGCCGGACCAACTCAGCGATGATTTCTGCGGTAGTCAGTGTCCGGTTGGAATAGCGGGTCACTGCATCACTAAGCATTTCAGAGAATTTGCGACCTTGCACGATGTTCTTAGCCTTGATTGTTTTAACTTCATCGTTAAGCAGGCGACGTAGCAGACCAATCTGCAAGTTGGGCTGCTGGCTGTGAGCCATAGAGTCAAGAAACTCTTCGGACAACAAGGACAACTCTGGGCTATCCATACCGGCGACCTGATAGACGTCGATCACCTGATCAGCTGTTAGTGCATCATTGACCAGCTGTCCCAGGACTGTGTCCAAGTCCCCACGGCCACGAGTGGAGGTTCCGGAATCAGGGTTCAGAACCTTGAGGATAGCTGCTCGAACATCAGTAAACAGGCGCACATCATCACGGATCGCTTCAGCTTCGGGTCGCGACCCCACAAGAGCATAGGCCTTTGCTAGCGCAAGCACCTGATCATTGAAGCGCTTCGTGATTTCCTCATCGGAAAGCACGAAGTCTATGACTTGTGCGTATTGGCTGAGACGCTGAGGAGAGCTAAGAGCGGATGAAGAGTTGTACTCCACGGGGTGGAGCAGGCCACAGATGATGTCATGTTTCTCTTGCATGACAGCTATCAGCTCATCAATGGGCACACCGGCTTGCTCCCGATCGCTGGGCGAGTAGGTGCCTAGCGCTTTTTGTAGGGAGTCAAACAGGCCGATGTAGTCAACAATAAGTCCGCCGGGCTTGTCCTTGAACCGCCGGTTTACCCGGGCTATAGCCTGCATCAGGCCCGCCCCTTGCATGGGCTTGTCCACATACATGGTGTGCATAGAGGGCGCATCAAAACCGGTGAGCCACATGTCGCGCACGATAACGATCTCGAGCTCATCGTCCGGATTTTTCGCCCTAAGTTTCAGATCCCGGCGCTGATCCTTGCTGTAAATATGGGGTTGGAATTCTTGCGGGTCAGAAGCTGAACCGGTCATAACAACCTTGATCTTGCCCCCGGCGGGATCATCGGAGTGCCATTCGGGGCGTAAAGCCACTATCCGGTTATATAACTCCACTGCGATACGCCGGCTCATTGCCACGATCATGGCTTTGCCACGCATCGCCTCCCGACGCGCTTCCCAGTGGGAAACGAAGTCCTGGGCAATAACGTCTAGGCGCTGATCACTTCCCACCAATGCTTCCAGTCTGGACCATTTACCTTTAGCATCTTCGGGATTCTCTACCCCTGCTTCTGAAGCTGCCTCGGTAATAGCATCGTCCAGAAGGTCGAGCTCCTCTTCGTCCAAAGCGATCTTGGCGAGACGTGATTCGTAGAAAATTTTGACGGTAGCTCCATCTTCGACGGCCCGCGTCAGATCATAGATGTCGACGTAGTCGCCAAAGACGGCACGTGTTGAGCGATCGTTGGATTCAATAGGCGTACCGGTGAATCCTAAGAAAGTGGCGCCCGGTAGGGCGTCTCGCAGATGTTTAGCTAGGCCAGCTTTCAACCGGCCGTGAGAATCTAGGGTTTCACTAAACCCGTACTGGCTACGGTGGGCCTCATCAGCGACAACCACAACATTGCGCCGATCAGTTAGAACCGCGTTATAGTCATCGCCGTCGCCAGGCTTAAACTTCTGCAACGTGGTAAACACGATCCCGCCGGAGGCCCGGGAGAGCAATTGGCGCAAATGTTTGCGGTTCTCAGCTTGCACCGGGTTTTCAGGCAGGATGTGGGCCGGGGCGAAGACCTCACCGAAGAGTTGATCGTCTAGGTCATTACGGTCGGTGATAAACACCAAGGTGGGGTTCTCCATGCGAGGATCACGCATGATCTTTGCCGCATAAAACACCATCTCGAAGCTCTTCCCCGAGCCCTGGGTATGCCACACAACCCCACCACGCTGATCCCCCTCCGGGGAGGCTGCCTGAACTGTAGACGCTACAGCGGCGTTGACCGCCCAATACTGGTGATACTTCGCCACACGTTTAATGAGCGCCTGGCTGCGCTGTCCAGTGCGCTTGTCTGTGACTGATTCGGTGGAAAACACTACAAAGTTAGCCAGCAGGTCTAGGAAGCGCGCCGGTTCAAACACACCTTTGATGAGGACTTCCAGGGCAGGAAGGTTGGTAATGACCTCGCGCCCGTCCATGGTTTTCCAGGGGGCAAAGTGTTCAAACCCGCCGGTGAAGGAACTCATGGCCGCACTGATCCCATCAGAAATTACAGTAACCGCGTTCGGGGTGAACACAGAGGGGATCTGCTTACGGTAGGTCTGTACCTGGTTCCAAGCAGCTTTTAGTGTGGCGTTTTCATCTGCCGGGTTTTTCAGCTCAAACAATGCAACAGGCAAGCCATTGAGGAACACCAGCAAATCGGGGCGGCGCCTATGCCCATTCTCTACGATCGTGTACTGGTTAAGTACGAGCCAGTCATTCACAGCTGGGCGAGCAAAGTCAATCAGCCAAAACAACTCGGTTTTGGTGTGCCCATCTTTGCCTTGCACTTCAACCGGAACCCCCTGGGTCATGAGCATGTGCAAGCGTTGATTTTCTCGCACTGGATCTTGAGATTCAGCTCGCCGTACCCGCGATAAAACGGCGTCAACAGTAGCAGGAGCTATACCTGGATTGCAGCGTTCCACGGCTGTTCGGAGCTGTTTCCAGAGAATCACTTCACTGTAGCTCTCGCGGCCGCGGCCGACTTCGTAATCAGTGGGGGCGTAGCCGGTTCGGTAACCCAGCTCAGCGAACCAGTGTTTAGCGGCCTGTTCAACGGTCGACTCGTTTAAAACTGCGCTGGTCATTGTTCCTCCCGTTGCGCGGCTTGGAGTGCTTCAGTAGCGAATCGGTCAAAATCGCTTACGTAGGCACGATCTTGTTCGATACGGAATTGTTCGAACTGTTCAAGCGCATGGCTTTGGGCTATTTTCTGGCTGATTTTACCGGCATTATGGAGTAGTTCTCGGGAATCCAGTTTGAGTACATCGTCAAGAAAAGCTACCCATTGTTCCATGGTGGTGGGAATACCACGCCGGGCCCGTGATTCGGCTAGATCAAGATAAGCAGAGACGAGCCCCGATAAGTCAGTAAGTTCCTCCTGGTTGAGGTAATTCTTTCCGACGGTGACGTCACTCCGAAGGATTTTTCCGTCAGGGGCATTCTTCCAGGTGGTGAGCCCCATGTGCGGCTGGGTTGCGTCGGCACGTTCCTTGATAAGCTCGACAGCGGTATGCCCGTGGACGGCGTAGTGCATCTTATTTTGTACCGTTGCAAAGAATTGTTTAGTGGTGGGGGCACCCTGGTTGTAGTCGATAGCGGTGGCGTAAATGTCAGTAACTTTTTGGTAGAAGCGCCGCTCTGAGAGGCGAATCTCCCGAACTTCCTGCAAGAGCTCCTCGAAGTAGTCCTCGCCGATGTACTGGCCGGATTCCATTCGCTGACGGTCGATGACATAACCGCGGAGCGTGAAGCTACGCAAGACGTTAATCGCCCATTGTCGGAACTCGGTGGCGCGGGCAGAGTTCACCCGGAAGCCGACGGCGATGATTGCGTCTAGGTTGTAGTGTTTCACCTCCCGCGAGACCTGGCGGGATCCCTCGGTTTGAACTATCCGGAAAATCCGGATAGTTGCCTGAGTCACAAGTTCATCGGTGTCGTAGATGTTTAGGAGGTGCTCGTTGATGGTACGCACGTCGACGTCAAACAGCCCGGCCATCTGCTTTTGGGTAAGCCAGAGTGTGCCCTCCTCGTAGCGAACCTGGATACCATCACTACTGTCAGCGGCGAACTGGAGGAACTGGGCACTGCTAGTCTTTGCGATCTGCCTACTCATTCTGGACCTCCCCCATCTAGCACCTCCATCACCAGCCCTTTCGCTTCTTCCACCCGCATACGTCCAGACATGAGTTCCGGCAGTAGGGTATCGCGTAGACCTTCAAGTGTACGTTTTTCAGCCTGCAAATTCTTAATATTGTTGTCGATTAGGCCGAGTCTGTATTCGAGGGAATCGAGGGCGGTTTCTTCAACCCACGGTACTTGTATAGAAGAAAGATGACTCCGATTTATTGATCCGAAGATAGTTCCCTCGGACTGGAAGCTATCCCAAATTGGTTGTGAAGCTCGCAACGAATAGTAGATAAGGGAAGGGTATTTACTTCGTACGGCGGCGAGACCTCTACCAATGCAACAATCTTCAAATGCTGAGTTCAAAGTTCCCACAGGAGCTCTTACAGACAACAGAGCATCCCCGGAGATAGCTTTCTTCTTGGGACTTGTTGTGTAAACACGCTTTTGGGGATATCTAAAACCAAAGTCGCGAATTCCTTGATAGAAAGTCATTCCGTCGCCATCGTCGTTATAAGAGGTTCCCGGTGGTGATGCCCCCATGGTTATTTCCGCGACTTCCGACAACTTAATCTCCCGACAAGCGAAGGAACCAAAGACTGTATCGCCTAAGTCTTGTAGGATGACCGAAATTTTAGATACTGACTCGATCTTGTCGTCGAGAGCGCCTAGTAGCCCAGCAATTCTACGCTGCTCTGCAATTGGTGGTAGAGCAACAGGTAACTGGAGGATCTGCCGTTTAGTTATAGCCTTACGAGTCCCTCCCGAAGCTTGGGCTAGCATCATTGATTTCATCACCGGAGATGTCAGCCACTTTTGAAGAAAAATAGGAAGAACCGCTTCAGACGGCCTAACTATCGAAACATGTTGATTGACTCTCCCACCAATAAACTTATCTGGGAGCAGACAACACCGCAGGATTGAGTCACCAGTGATATTTAAAAGAATGTCTTTCTCCAGCAACTCAACAGACCTTAACTGCGTAGACGCATCTTCGTCTATGAACGCAAGATTGTCTTCCTTGAATGAATGGTCATGAACATTCTGAGACCTAACAAAAGGTACTCCCTTTTCAACATAGACCGATTTTCCTCCCCGTGGGGTTGCACCACTACCAACTTTTACAGTCACTTCAGCGACTAATTTTTCCTGCCAGTTGAGCGGAGGCGTGATACCAATATCTTTAAGTTTCATTTGATCCCGCCCAGTACACCTTTTATCTGATCTTCCAGCTCACGCCCACGTTCAAACTCAGCTAACAGCTCCGCGGTAAGGCGTTTGATCTTCTCTTCGGCAGGTTCACCGTCATCTTCTTGCTCAGCAATACCTACGTAACGCCCAGGAGTGAGCACATAGTCGTTGGCGGCAATCTCTTCGCGAGTAGCCACTTTGCAAAAGCCGGGGACGTCTTCGTATTCCTCATCGCCATTCCTCCAAGCATTGTAAGCGCCAGAGATCTTCGCGATGTCGTCTTCAGTGAGTTGGCGTAGTGCCCGGGTGACCATCGTGCCCATCGGTCTGGCGTCAATAAACAGCGTCTCATCTGCACGGTTGGGACGCTTGGAGAGGAACCAGAGACTCGCTGGAATACCGGTGTTAAAGAATAGTTTGTCCGGTAGTGTCACGATGCAATCAACCAGGCCCGCATCCACGAGGTTCTGGCGGATTACGCCCTCATTATTTGTCTTAGAAGACAGTGACCCGTTGGCTAAAACGAAGCCAGCCGTACCACCGGGCGCTAAGTGGTAGAGGAAATGTTGAATCCAAGCGTAGTTGGCATTGCCAGACGCAGGGGTACCGAACTGCCACCGCGGATCATCGGCTAGAGCTTCACTCCAGTAATCCGAGATATTGAACGGCGGGTTCGCTATAACAAAATCTGCCCGCAGGTCCGGGTGAAGGTCCTCGGTGAACGAGTCCGCGGAGTGTGAACCCAGGTCCGCGTCGATACCGCGCAGAGCCAGATTCATTTTGGCTAGTTTCCAGGTGGTATTCGTGAACTCCTGCCCATAGATCGACAATTGGTCGCGGCTACCACCATGGGCGGTCACAAACTTGGCACTCTGCACAAACATGCCGCCACTACCACAACAGGGATCGTAGACACGGCCTTTATAGGGTTGAAGCATCTCAACCAGGGTTTGGACCACACAGCGTGGAGTATAGAAGGCACCGCCCTCCTTACCGGTTTCTTTTCCGGCGAACTGCCCCAGGAAGTATTCGTACACTCGCCCGAGTACATCATCTGAGCCGTGATCTTGATCGGCGAAGCCAATAGTGCCAATCAGATCAACCAACTCACCCAAGCGCTTTTTATCGAGGCCTTCACGCCCATAGTTACGGGGAAGAACACCACGAAGCGTCGGGTTTTCGACTTCGATGGAGTGCATGGCACTATCAATGACCTGTCCGATATTGGGCTGTTTTGCGGCCGCCTGCAGGTCCTTCCACCGAGCTCCGTCGGGAACCCAGAACACGTTGTGGCCGGTATATTCGTCACGATCTTCCAAGATCGTGACCATCTGCTGGGGTTTGAAACCCTCAGCTGCGAGTTCAGCGGTAAGTTCCGCTTGTCGTTGTTCAAAATGGTCAGAGACGTATTTCAGGAATATTAACCCCAACACCACGTGCTTATATTCGCTGGGCTCCTGATTACCGCGCAGTTTATCTGCAGCCTCCCACAGGGTTTGCTCCAGGGGTTTCGTTTTCGTCTGTTTCTTTGCCACGTGTTGTGCCTCGATAATGCTCACAGGGTCTGGATGTTGTCGGTCACTTCGCAAAAACCCCGATCCGACGGACAAGGGCATTGCAGATGCTGGTGAGGAGGGCTGTCGTAACGTCCTCGTCTCTAGCGAGTTTGTCGATGGTAGAAGGACTAATTTTAGCTGCCTCTTGGAGACCCTTTTCCAGCCCTTGTCTCTGAGAAGTTTCCATAGCGGCTATATGACAGGCTCGCGTTTTGTTGACCTTTCAAGTCTTGGTCCACGCTCATCCGTACAGGGCTGGATAACTGTTGCCAATCTCGGTGACTTTGTTTCCATTTCATGAGTTCGTGAACTTGATTGCCCTCGTGTGGGTGCCTTCGCCTAAGGTAATGAAGATTTGCTTGCCTAGGTTGTTGAAGTCCATCTAGAACAGCAGGATCCGTTCGCACATGATCTTCCACAATCCCAGACCCATCGCGTTCAATCGTCGCAGATGAAGTTTGTTTGATCTTTTCAGATAAACGGTCAATCGCTTCCACCGAATCAAACTCACCATCAAGAATGTGACTCACCTTTTGGGAATCGAAAGATCTGGTGCCGCTGGTCATCGATAACTGAGTGGACTTGGTGAAGGCGTAATCATCACCAGTCTTCTTCTGGGTATAAGCCAACCGAGAGTTAACGACCACGCCCGGCAAGTTACGCATGCCTTCATATCGGTTTTCCCCTGGACACAAGGGGCTAAAGTGCATGGCATAGAACTCCTCGAACTCCATGTCGCCTTCCTAACTGCCATCGCCGTATCGGCGGCGGATCAGTTCTCGTATCAGCCTGCGTCAATCCGGATTCTAACTTGCATCCCATAGCCAACAGTTGCTTTGGAATACAGAGCAAGCACTCAAAGTCACTTTAGCCGGAGGTTCGCGGATGAATAGGAAACCTACCGAGACTCGCAGGCAATCCTTGCCCAATTATTCACTTCCGGCCCAATTTCCAGCATTTTAGCCCGCGCCCGTACAGCTTGTGGCAAAAGGCCGAGATCATGATCGAGCACTTTCGAGCCAACAGCGCCCACAAAATTGGCGGCAATGCGAACGCCATTCTGATTACTGGCTCCCTCCTCCACGCGGTGTGCTGATATTTTGCCTTCCGCGACTACATCGGGCCTGAGAAATACACCGATCTCGGCGTGCTCGGTACCTTTTCCTGAGTTGTTGAAGATGAGGGCACAGAGTTTACAAAGGAGCAGCTCAACGAATTCCCTGAGTCGGAGCTGCCTGAGCGTTTCGCTACGGGCGAGAACCAATTGCTATTGGTGGCCGATGAGTACCAGACCGAATTTGATCAGCCCTGTTACACACCATGTATGCGGACAAGAAATTGCAAGGGCTCAAGGCAGAGGTCGATCGCATCCTGCTTCCGCTAATCTACGAACGGCTCAATAGACTAGAATGAAATTGAACCAATCTAATCACGTGCTCAGAGGGGATCTGTGCCGATGGGACGCCAGCGTTGCCCCGGTCCTGATTGCGAGCCCCTCTCGATCACCTGATGCTCAACCTTGACAGTGGGCAGCCATTCCAGCACCTACAGTCAGATATAAACCGCCCCGCACGCCGTTAAACTGCAAGGCTGGCCGGGTACTTGCACCTTACATGAAGAACTTCGCTATAACGGTCATGGGAGTAAATACCTCGCTGGCCAGTTTGAGCTTGTCCTGCTTGCTGGCGCCTCGGCATCACTCATCGCTCGCTACTCAGTAACCTTAGGGAGTAACTGCGACACAATGCTCTTTAATCGCTTCCCACCATTGTTTTTTCCAATCAGAAGCGTTCTCATAATCCTTCGGATCGAGAAAACGCCCTTCAGCGTTTAGGTCATACTGCCTGTAGAAGGGCACTGCGCCTTCCGGGGTTTTAGCAGCTTGCGAGTTAGAATCGCCGAGAAATCCCATCAGATACTCAAGTTCGTCTAAGTTTTGCATTCCCTTGAATAACCATTCGCTCCGGTATTCGAGATAGCGTTTTAGCTGTTGCGCGGTACCTAGAATGCTTACAGCCATGATCAGGGAGTGCAAAGGAAACACTGGGAAACTCAGCTGTTGTACATTCCGCTTCAAACTCTCCGACTGCCACGGCAGCCCACCATAGCTAGAAAATGCAACAATAAACCCAAGGACAGCATCGGGGTAGTGAGTTTGTCCTAACCTCGGCCTATAACCACTGCCCCAGTGACTCACTCGAGTCGCCAATTGGTCAGCCGCCTTTTCTTTTACGACAGTTTCAAACGAAGCGCCGACACTTGAATTATTTTCCGAAAGCCTATTGGCCTTACACTCGCCTAAAAACACTGCGTCTTCAGCCACAGCGAAAATATCGACTTCGTCGCGCCCACCTTCTCTCCCGGATTTAAATATCTCTATTGAGGAATTCCAATCCATGCCAGTAGGTCCCCACTTTGAGAGCAACTTTGCGGTGATGTCTTCGAAAACCTTGCCACTGTGATGACTAGGGGATTTTCTCATCACAATCCTGATGATTGAATCATCACAATTTTGAAGCCACTCCGAAAAGCCGAGCACCCAGGTGTCTTCCTGAATCCGAACGAACGGAGTTATAGCAGGCCCGTCACCAAGCAGGGCATTTTTCAGATTTTCCTCATTAAGAACCATCGGCTTAGCAGTTAGTTCAGAGATCAGGCCCTCCGGGAGACCCCTCAAATGAATCTTGCTAATTGGCTCTTCAATCTTCCACGACTTCTGCTCTGCAGCTCGAATCAGTCTTTCACGCACACTACGGCGATTTTCTTTTGCAATCTTCATGATTCCTGCCCCAAGGGAATCTGCACAGTGCGGAAGGTTTTCATCGACCCACTCCCCCGCAGATATAGTGATCTCATCGGCGATCCAAAGCATCCGTGTCTGAATGGCTGTTAACCTGCTGAGTTCGAGTTGACTAATTTCTCGAGAACTAGACCTTTCATCTTCTAGTATCGAAACAACATCGAAAACTTCAACCTTGATCAGACGAGCGGCAGCCCACCTTACGTACTTGTTGAAATACTTTAAAGCTGCGATCTGCCCCAAAGCAGCACCTTTACCAAACACCCCAAGAATCCACGCACCGCGTGAGCAAGAAAAATAACGCATGCCCTTAGGTGGCTTAAATTCCTGTAGCTCCGTATGCCGTTCACCCCAAATCAGATGCGTTGCAGCCGACGGGTGGACCTCTTGCAATGAATGGTGTAATTCCTTGAGGCTTTCGTCTTCTGCGGATTGAGCTTTCTCCGCGGCGGCTCTCGCAAGCGAAAGATCCCGGTCATCGAATGCCTTTTCGCTTAAGCTCAACGCTTGTTTGGCCTTCTTGGAAGCGAAGCTAAAGTGACCTTCATTTGTTACATCCCTTAATTGACTTAGGTAATTAATATCGGGCATTTCCTGAACATCCTAAACTTTGCGACGAGTGGGGAACCTGGTTTTTGACACAGTTTGAGACCTGAGCTTCCGACGGATCGAATGTTTCCAATGTAATAGCAGATACCGTTAGGTTCACATACCTCAGTGAGGGAAAGTAGTCTGAGTTCTTCCCGCCGAGCTATTTACATATGGTTCCATAGCAAGACGAACAGAGGCAGATTTTACGTTTTCATCGCCTCCATATGCCTAATACCGCCTAGTCGAGCTCAGATTCGAAATAGTCTTCGTCCACCTCAAACAAGGTCAAGTGTTGTACCGGTTGCACACCAACCCTGTACTCAAGCATCAACTTGGTTAGCCGGATGCCGTCAATCAGGATGACAGTCTTGTAGTCTTCGGCCGCACGTTTCGCCTCATCGGAATAACGGGAGGTGGTAATGAAAACTCCGCGGTCTGCGCCACGGCTCGAGAGCGAGCCGTAGAACTGCTGGATTGCTGGACGTCCCACATGGTTATCGTCCGCGTACCGCTTTGCTTGGACATACACCTTGTTCAACCCAAGCGCGTCCTGCCGGATAACTCCGTCGATGCCTCCGTCTCCAGACTTACCCAGGTGCTCACGCTCCCCGTGCGGTCCGCCATAACCCATCGCCCAAAGCAGATCAACGACGGCTTTTTCAAAGAATGTAGGTGTTCCCTCTTGCAGCTTGGTGCGCAATTCAGTTTCGGTAGAGGCGTTGTGAATTCGGGCGAGTTCGATTGTCTGCTCGATCGGGTCGTAATCCGCATTTACGGGAACAGTTACTGAATCGAGGTGCTCGCTTGCTTTCCGTTCTGCGATCTCCTGTTGATATTCCTGCCAGCGTGGCCACTCAAGCAGATCCTTCTCGCTATAGGAAGTGAGGTTTCGGGCATCAACGGTACGGCCGTCTTGAGCAATTTGATACAAACCGCGCTCAGGCTTGCTAACCAGGCCAGCTTTGGACAGCGAAGAACATGCCCAATTCGTGCGGTTACGGTAGCGGAGTTGCTCACTGGAAAGGATCTCAGCCATAGCCGATTCGCTCAGCTTTAAGTATTGAGCTGCTTCTGCGCAAATTTGACTCACACTGCAAACTTGACCATCCGCCAGCACTCTGAGCACTGCCGGCCTGAACTGGTCAATCATCAATGCACCTCGACCGCTTCAAGTTTCACACAACAATTTTGTTTGCTAACTAGCTCCAAGAAAACTGCCATCGCTGCAGCACAGACGGGAAAACTCACCCATTTCATTGGCCCCCTCCGAGCGAACCTCGCAGCACCACTCCCCTCCCGCGCGGGCAGAGGGGTAGGGAGCGGTGGACGTCGAAAAGCTATAAAGCAGCACTGAACCCTTTCACCTGGGGTTTTAGATGCTCGGAGTGCTTGGAAAATCGTGCCGAATACTGCGCTGAAATCTTTGGCACGAAAGGGGGCGCAATGGGGGATGAATAAAATTACCCACGAGCTTGTCAGGAATGAATCCCGTTACTAAGGTTGCCCTTGCCTTACAAAGGTTATGCTATCAATACTTAAAGGGGATCTTGTGTTACAACACAACAAGACAGTCAGCCGACGCACCTTCCTGGCAATGCTCGGCATCGGTATGAGCGGCGCCGTACTCGCAGCCTGCTCAGACGACAGCAAGGGCGCTAACACCACCGGCACCCAAGGCTCAGGCAGCGACGCCTCCTCCAACAACGCCTCCGGCACCCGCACCTTCACCGACGATGTGGGACGAGACGTTGAAATTCCGAACCAGCCGCAACGTCTTGTTTCCACCAAGGGCATTACCTCGCTGGTGGCCCTGGGCATTACCCCGGTGGGCATTGCCAATATGGAAATCGACCTCTATCCCTACCCGGATGTGGTGAAAAAGCTCAAGGAAGATGAGGCGACGGATCTTCATGAGCGCGAGCTGAATATCGAAAAGGTTATTTCCCTACAACCGGACGTGATCGTGGCATCTACCCCACGAGACGACGACAATCGTGAAACCCTCGCAGCCATTGCACCTACCGTGGTGATCGAATCCGGCGACGAGCGCAAGCACCGCTGGGACGACACACTTCGCTTCTTTGGCCGAGTGATGAACAAAGAAGACAAGGCCGAAGAACTGCTCAGCGATTATCAAGATCGCGTAGATGAATTCAAGGAAAAGCACGGCGACTACCTCAAAGACAAAACCGTCTCCGTGCTGCGCATCCGCAACGACAACCTGATCATCTACACCAAGAGCTCCTTCGCCGGTGGTGTTCTCGATCAGGTGGGCATCAAGCGCCCCAAGAACCAAGACCTCGATCTTGCCGCCACCAAGGCAGCCACCAATGGCGAATCCATTGAGGCCTTCCCGCTTTCGCCGGAGCGCCTGAACGAAGCCGACGCCGACATCATGTTCGTTGTGGTGCAAGTCCACGACGACCCTTCCGAGCAAGACGATCAAGACAAGGCCACCTTGGCCAACGTGGAGAAGGTCAAGAACCATCCGCTGTGGAACAAGCTCAACGCGGTGAAAAATAACCAGACCTTCTTTGTCAATGCGGTGTGGAACGGTGAATCCGTCATGGAAGCAAACTCCATGCTGGATGATCTGAACAAGCACATCGGCTCGCTGAATTCATGACGGCCCGCGGCACATCCGCGGCAGGAACTGGCAGCACCACGGCTGCGGTAAAGCAGGCTGGACAGGCCGGACAGGCTGAGGTGGCCGGGCAAGCTGGGCAAGCTGGTCCGGCTGGGCAGGCTCAAGACCCAACCCCCGGCGCGGCCGCGCAAGCAAAGACCGGGCGCTTCACCATCAGCCGTGTGGCCGCACTGGTCTTGGTGGCCGCATTGGCCTGCGTGTTGGCGGTAGCTAGCGTGTCTTTGGGTTCGGTATCGGTGCCGCCGCGGCAGATCATTCAAGCGCTCACCAGTGCTGATGCCAATGGCTATAACCACACGGTGATTAGCGATATGCGCATCCCGCGCACCATCATCGCCATGCTGGTGGGAGCCACCCTCGGTGTTGCCGGTGCAGTGATGCAGGCGGTGACCCGTAATCCTTTGGCCGACCCCTTCGTGCTTGGGGTATCTTCTGGCGCCGGATTCGGCATCACTGCTGCGGTGTTCTTCTTCGGTGCCGATAGCCCCGAACAGTTCACCCTCATGGCCATCGCCGGTGCAGTATTGGCGGGTTTGTTGGTGATCTTTATTGGCCAAGGTACTCGCGGGCAATCCTCCCCGGTGCGCTTGGTGCTTGCCGGCATGATCGGCGGCACGGTGATGACGACCTGGACCTCCATCATGGTCTACAGCGATGATCACACCCGTGAAACGGTTCGCTACATCATGATCGGTGGCGTGGGCGGGCGTCGCTTGCAAGACTTCCCTCTGGCCATCGGCCTTGCCATAGCTGGCATGGTGATCTGCATATTGATGTCTCGCAGCATTGGCATGCTCGCCCTTGGAGAAGACATCGCAGCAGCCGCCGGCGTACACACCGCACGCACTAGGCTGATCGCCTCAATCGTGGTGGTGGCCATGGCCGGTGCCAGCGTGGCTATTTGTGGGCCCATAGGTTTTGTGGGCTTTGCAGTTCCCCACCTCGTTCGCCCACTGGTGCGCGGATCGGTGGAATGGGGCATCGTGCTGTCTGCCTTTGTGGGCGCATCCATGCTCACCGCCGCCGATATCCTCGGCCGCTTCGCATTATTTCCCGCCGAATTAGAGGCCAGCATCGTTATGGGGGCGATCGGTGCACCATTTTTCATACTTATTGCTCGCCAATCCTCGAAGGTGGCGTCATGACTCCAACAACCAAGCAACGCCCAAAACCGCAGGCCAAAGCGGGCGCACCGCTGGGCAAAAGCCCGTGGCGCGTGCACAGCACCTCGTGGTGGAGCTTTCGTTTCCATGGCTCGACGGCACTGCTCATCCTCATTGCCCTGGGGCTGAGCGCTGCCGTGGCGGTATTCGCCATGACCATTGGCGATGTGCCCCTAGCGGCCAAAGACGTGCTCACTGCCCTATGGTCACAAGCCGATGCCAAGACCGAGTTCGTGGTGTTTCGGCTTCGCCTGCCGCGCCTGCTGCTGGGATTTTTGGTGGGCATGGCGCTTGCTATGTCAGGCGCAATCTTTCAGGGCGTGACAAGAAATGATCTGGTTGCCCCCGATATCATCGGTGTGACCTCGGGTGCAGGCGCAGCGGGATTCATCTGGATTCTAATCACGCACAATATTGCCTTCTTGCCCGTAGTGGTCTTTATCGGCGCCGTAGCCACCACCATGGCGGTGTACTTCTTGGCAAAGCGCGGCAACTTAGATCCCGCCCGCCTAGTACTCGTAGGCATTGGTATGCAAACGCTCCTAGGCGCAGCAGAGGCCTATATGGTGCGCCGATTCCCCATCCAAGATGTGGTGTGGGCCGATAATTTGCTCATCGGTTCACTATCGCGGGCAAGTTGGTCAGACGTCAGCCTCATCGCCCTAGGCCTGGTGGTGGCACTGCCGATAGCGCTTGCTCGCATCAACGCCTTGCGCCTTATTGCATTGGGTGAAGATGTTGCAGCCACCAGTGGTATTCACGTTGAACGCACCCGCTTAGTGCTGATCTGCGTGGGCTGCTGGCTCGCTGCCATCGCCGTGAGCGTGGCCGGGCTGATCGGCTTCGTGGCACTGGTGGTGCCACATATTGTTCGCTTGATGGTAGGTCAAATTACCGCGCTTTCGTTGCTGCTCACAGGCATCGTAGGTGGGCTTTTAACCATCATCGCCGATGTTGTTGGCGCACATTTCATGCCCGTTCCCGTCCCCGTGAGCGTAGTCATCGCCGCTATCGGCGCGCCCTATTTCTTGATTGTGTTCACTCTTTTCCAAAGAAGGCGCTGATGTTTCCCAACAATCCACACAACACAACAACGCTGCAGGCAGACAAGCCTTCAACCCAGCCACCACAACCAGAACACACAGCGGCTCCTCACGGTGCTGGCACGGCTGGGGTCGGTGGAGCGTCGAAAAGCTCACGCATGATCCAGGCCGAGGGGCTGAGCGTGCGCTATTCCAAAAAGGGCGATCCGATCATCGATGGGATTGATCTGCGTATTGGTGAGGGCGTGACCGCGCTGATCGGGCCGAATGGTTGCGGGAAATCCACGCTGCTGCGCACGATGGCTCGGCTGATGCGGCCCACGCACGGCAGCGTGGTGGTCGATGGCAAGCGGCTATCGCGGATGTCGCCCAAGGCTGTGGCGAGGATGATTGCAGTCCTTGGCCAGCACGGCTCCAACACCAATGGGTTAAGTGTGCGCGATATTGTTGGCAAAGGTCGCTACCCCTACCAGGGGCTTTTCCAGCCGCACTCGAATGAGGATGTTCGAGCCGTCGATGAAGCCATCGAGCAATGCGGCATCGGTGCACTTGCCCACCAGCCGATGGAGGCGCTTTCTGGCGGGCAGCAGCAGCGCGCCTGGATTGCCATGACGCTGGCGCAAACCACACCGATTGTGTTCTTTGATGAGCCAACGAGCTATCTAGATATCGGCGGTGAGCAGCGAGTACTCGATCTGGTAACGGCCATCGCGCAGCGCGGCATCCGGGTGGTGGTTGTGCTGCATGATGTGGATGCCGCCCTTAAGATCGCCGACACGATCGTGGTGATGCGCGACGGTGCGATCGTGGCATCGGGGCCTGCGCGCGAGGTGCTCAGCCGCGAGATCCATCAGGATGTTTTTGGCCTGGACTGTAAGTTTGTTCAACACCCAAAGCGCAAGGTGCTGGTGCCTCACCTTGGTTCTGGGGTGCAGACAACCAAGCAAGACACACGCAGGCAGGAACGCAAGGAGGCGCCAATAAATGCTGTTCCTGCATGCGATCTGGCATCTGATCCCACCCCAGCTATCCGCGCAACCGGGCTTGCCACGGGCTATCAGGGCGTCAGCATATCCTCCGACCTCGATGTGCGCATTGCCAAAGGGGCTATCACCGGCGTGATCGGGCCGAATGGTTGTGGCAAATCTACGCTGGTGCGCACCCTCACCGGCATCATGGCGCCCCTGGCAGGCTCCGTGGCAGTTCACGCTGATGGTGGCGATATGGCCTTGGATGCACTCACGCCGAAGCAGCGCGGCCGGCTGATTTCGGTGCTCTCTCAAAAACCGGAACCCTTAGAGGGCTTTAGCGTCGAAGACGTCATCGTCGCAGGCAGACACCCCCACGGCAAGGGGTTGCACCGTTGGCGCACAAATGATCAGGAGGCTGTGGAAGAAGCCATGAAGCTTTGCGACGTCCACGCATTACGCCACCGACCAATCAGCCAACTTTCCGGCGGGCAACGCCAGCGCGTCTGGCTTGCTCGCGCCCTAGCCCAAGATACCGACGTGTTAGTGCTCGACGAGCCAACAACGTATCTGGATCGAGCACACCAGGTGGCCTTGATGGAGGCAGTGGCGCAAAGAAACGCCGAAGCAGGCACCACGGTGTTAATGGTGCTGCACGATATCAACTTGGCAGCCCGCTACTGCCACCACATGCTGGCCATGTGTGATGGCGAGATTGTGGCCGCAGGCAAGCCGCAGGAAGTGCTCACCCCAGAGTGCATCGGGCAGCTCTTCCAGGCTTCCGTCGACGTGATGGACGTCGACGGCTCCCCCGTCGTGGTGTCGGTATAAGCGCACTGATTCCGGTGATCAGCTCAGCGCTGAGGAGCTGGAACGGCTCTTGGGCGCAGCTGACTCATGCATTTTTTGGATACCGGGCTTAGCAAAAGCCCTCCGTGGCCGTAGCCCTACCGCCCTGCCCGCAACTGGTCCAGTAACGTCTGGGCATCTTCAGTGCGCAGATCCCTGATCTTGGCTCGCACCGGCCCATGCACTACCGCACACTCGAGGTTGCACACGCCGAGCTTATGCTGCACCGGACCGCGGCTTAACACCAGGGCTTGAATATCAGCACGGTTGAGCAACACCCTTTGAGGCGCGATCCTTCCGAAACTCAGCACCACATGCTCTTGTTCTAGCTCGACTTGCTGTTGCTTCCAGTCGATTGGAGAGATCCACTTAGCCTGCTTTGGGCTTGAGAAAGTGGCATGGATATCCATGTCCCTACCGAAGATGCGCTGGAGCACTTCCTCTACCTCCTCACGAGTACCGACGGGCAACACCGTGGTGTTTTCGGTGTAGCCGGATACCGCAAGTGTGACTTCCCACCAGCCAAAGAAGCGCCAGAGCGGATACTGCTTGATCCGCGCGGCGTGCACACGGCGCAAGGGTATGTCACTGTGCGAGCGATTAGCCAAGCCGTAGGTGAGGTTGAGGGTGTTACTAAAGCGAAGTCTCATCTGCCAGGCCTGATCAAGGTGGCGAAACAGCGGTGGCACCACACTAAAGGCAATGGCGATCAGACCAATGCTGGCCAGGTCGAGTGCCCAGAAAACAAGCAGAAGGATGAGCAAGCGCGGGGCTTGTTGCAAGCCGGCACCAAGCAGTGCTCGCGATACAGGGATGCTGACATCGGCGTCACCGGCTTGATCATCGTGGGCATGGCCTTGGGTCTTCGCATCTCTATGCCCCGGTAATTGAGCATCGGTATCTTCGGCGGCGCCTTCAATAGCATCTTCGCCAGCATGCCTTGCGTGGCTGAGGAGTTCTTTGCGCAGTTCGTGGGCTTGGGCGGGCCTGAGGTATCGAATGGCAATAACGGAATCATCGCCGCCTGCGGTTTCGATGCGCAGCTCAGCCAAGCCGAAGAGCCTTGGAAAAAATGGCTCCACTACATCCACAGCCTGGATATTTTCACGTTGAGCACTGCGGGTGGTTTTGCTGAATACGCCGTGCTCGTAGGATATTTCTTCGCCGATACTAAAGCTGGTGGCGCGCCACCAGATCCCAGAAAGCACCCACGTCACCGCGATCAAGCCTAGGAGCACCAGCAGCGCAATCCACCAGGTGCTCAAGTGATCGAGTATGAAGCTACGGAAATCTTCGCGCACCAGCAGCACCACCAACACTGCGATGCATGACTGCGCAATGCGCACCATCGGCGAGAGACGATGTACCCGCATTAGCTCAGCCTCTGAGAGAATCGTGCGCGCAGATGCTCGGCCTGTTCCAGTGGTACTCCAGGGATGGTCGAATCCACCACGGCAGCGGTGTGTACTTGCACCTCGGCGTAGCCGAGCTTGGTGGCGATTGGCCCACGCGAAATGTCCACGTACTGAATGCGCGAATATGGAATCACTACCAGCGTGTGCCACATCCTGCCCTTGCTAATGACCAGCTCTCGCTCGTCTTCGCGCCAACCAGTTGCACCTACTTGCACGGGGATCAGCCACGCCTGCCACCCGGCGTAAATCACCAGCGCAACCATGGCCAGCCAGAGCCACGGCGTCCACAGCAGCGCACCTGCGACAATAGCAATGGCGAGCACCACCAAGACGATGCCGTAGGCAATGTATCTGCCTAGGATGAGTTTTCGCGATACGGGTTGCAATTCCATGCTGTCCATACATAGCAAAATTGACACATCCTAGCTTTTCGACGCTCCACGTTGACGAACCCTCAACTGCTGCCTCACGCACCTCTTTTGCTTCGAGAACTCCGCACCATTTTCGATCCCACCACCTCATCGAAAATCCCTCGATCCGCGGCTCAATGCCTCGGCAAGCGGCAGGGGCTCAAACTTGTCTGCCACAATGCTCGCCACCCCGTTTTGGTTCTGCACAATGCCGCGCACCATCACCGCCTTCGCGGTGCGCGCCAGCATGGATCGGTGCCATAGCCCAACAGAGACCACAATGTTCATCAGTCCCGTCTCGTCTTCCATGCCTAGGAAGGTCACGCCTTGGGCGGTTTTGGGGCGCTGGCGGTGGGTGATCACCCCAGCGATGTGGATACGGGTGCCGTCTTCTGGTTTCAGCAGGTCACAAGCGCGCAGCACGCCGCGGGCATCCAACCATTCGCGCAGCATGGCGATGGGCTGCACTTCGCTCACCCCGGTAGTGGCAATATCGCTGGCCATGAGCTCAAAGGCTGTCATGCCCGGCAGGGCCGGCGCTTCCACGGCAAGCCCGGGCAGCATGCTGGCGTCTTCCACGGTGCCCGCCTGCCACAGTGTTTGGCGGCGCGATCCAAAGCGTTCCAGCGCCCCGGCCCTGGCGAGCGCCTCAATTTTGGTGCGTCCCAGGCCTGCCCGGCGCGCCAAATCACCCACGTCGCGATAGGGCGCGTGGGCAGCGACGGCGGCGGCTGCGTCCTCGCCTAGCCCTTTGACCAGGTTCAGCCCGAGCCTAATCGCGCCGTTTTCAATGCTCGCTTCTACTTGGGAGCAGTTCACATCCAGCGGCAGCGTTGTCACTGCGTGACGTTTGGCGTCGGAAAGCAAGGATTGTGGTGAGTAGAAACCCATGGGTTGGGCGCGCAGCAGCCCCACGCAGAATTCAGCCGGGTAGTGGTATTTGAACCAGGCGGAAAAATACACCAAGGAGGCAAACGACTGCGAGTGGGATTCGGGAAATCCGTAGGCGGCGAAGGCGACGATCTTGTTCCACAACTTGTGTGCCACTTCCCCGTCGATGTCATTGTGGGCCAGCCCTTCGTAGAAGCGCTGTTTCATGGCGGCCATTTTCTTTGGGGAGCGCTTGGAGCCCATGGCGCGGCGCAGCTCGTCTGCCTCTGCGCCACTAAACCCTGCGGCGTCCACGGCCATTTGCATCAGTTGTTCCTGAAACAGTGGGATGCCGAGCGTCTTTTCTAGCGCGTTGCGCAGAATGGGGTGGTCATATTCCACCGCTTCGAGCCCATTGCGGCGGCGAATATATGGGTGCACCGAACCACCCTGAATCGGCCCCGGGCGAATGAGCGCTACCTCCACCACTAGGTCAAAGAATTCGCGCGGCTTCAGCCTGGGCAGCGTTGCCATCTGCGCACGCGATTCCACCTGGAATACACCCACGGCGTCTCCGCGCGAAAGCATGGCATAAATCTCCGGCTCCGCCAGATCCAGCTCCCACAGATTGATGCGTTTGCCGTGCTGCTCCTCCACCAGGTCGATCATGTGGTGCAGCGCTTCGAGCATGCCCAGGCCAAGCATGTCGAACTTCACCAGCCCGGCGGCAGCGCAGCTCTCTTTATCCCACTGCACCACGGAGCGCCCTTCCATCCGTGCCCACTCCACCGGTACCACGTTGGCGATGGGACGATCGCAAATCACCATGCCTCCGGAATGAATGCCGAGGTGGCGTGGCTGGTCTAGGAACTGTTCGGCCAATGCCACCACCTGCTGCGGCGGTTCCTGGTGCCCTTTAGCCCAGCCATCTGCCGCACCTTGGGGGTAGCCCAGGGCGCGGGCGGCATCGCGAACAGCCCCGCGACGCCGATAGGTAATCAGGTTGGCTACCTGCGCTGCATTATCCCTGCCGTAGCGCTCGTACACGTATTGGATCGCTTCTTCGCGGCGGGTGGATTCAATATCAATGTCGATGTCCGGCGGCCCGTCACGCTCTGGGGAAAGAAAGCGCTCGAACAGCAGTCTGGCGACAATGGGATCCACATTGGTGATGCCAAGCGCAAAGCACACCACCGAGTTCGCCGCACTTCCGCGCCCCTGGCACAAAATGTTGGAGCGGTGACAAAACTGCACGATGTCGTGCACGATGAGGAAGTAGCCAGGGAATCCGAGCTGCTCAATTACGGCCAATTCATGTTCGATCTGCGCCCACACCTTCGTCATGCCCTGTGCATCCCCCTCATAGCGGGGCGCGAAGCGCTCCGCTACCCCTTCAGCCACCAGGTGGCGCAGCCAACTCATCTCCGTATAACCATCGGGCACTTCCCAGTGCGGCAGCGCGGGCGCTACCAAGTCCAAGGTGAAGGCACATTCCTCTGCCACTGCCTCGGTGTGGGCAAGCAGCTCAGCCGCGCCAGGCACGGGCCGCGCCACTTCCTCCATGCGCCGAAGCCACGCCCCGCCCGCCGGGTGCATCTTGGGGCGGAATTCACCCAGGGACTCGCGCTCGCGCAACCCCGCCTTCGCTCCGGCCAGGCGGGCATGCTGCATCTCTGCTGCGGTGGGCGAACCCGTCACGATCCCTCCGAGCCCAAAGCGTGCGGCCAGAGAGTCAAGCAGCTCAAAATGATCGCAGTCCTCCGGAAGCATGGCCGATTCATACATGAGCAACACATCCACGCCGAAGGCATCCACCACCTCCTGCACCCTCCCCTCCCACGCAGCCCCAAGCAGCACATACCATTGCCCCGCCCCCTCGCGGGCTAGCACCTGCAGGGAGGGGTAATCCACCTTCCCTTTTTCTCCGGTGCGCATCGCCGCTTGGGCAATGGTGAGGCTCAGACGACGGTATCCCTCCGGGCTCTTGCACAGCACGGGCAGTGGAGGCAGCTCCGCATCGATGCTCAGCTCAGCGCCAAAGACCGTATGCAGCCCAGAATCCTCAGCGGCTTGAGCAAACTCCATCGCTCCATAAAAGCCGTCGCGATCCATGAGACACAGCGCGCTCATGCCAAGACGCTCGGCAGCGGCCACGTATTCTTCCGGCGAGGATGCCCCCTCAAGGAAGGCAAAGCAGCTCTTAGCATGCAGTTCTGCCCCGCCGGCACGCGGACTATTTTCGCTTTTCGACGTCCCACGCAACCGCTTGGCGTGCGATGCCGGCACGAGCACCTTTTCAAAGGTGCCGTTGAGCACGCTGTTGATGTCTGCCCAGTCCAGCCCGCTGCCGCAGATCCCTAGCGTCGGTTGGTCGTTCATGCGTTCGATACTAAAACAGCGTCCCCACATCGCGCGAACATAAGTTCTAAAAGCCTGCACAAGGTGGCAAAATAGACCAAGCTGTACATTTTGAAAAAGTGCTGTTACCTTATCCAATCAAGAGCAATTCTAGACCGCTTGGTTCATAGAAACTGCACCGACAAAACCCGCAACGACAAAAGGACAGAACATGAAGAAATTCCTCAGCGCAGCCCTAGCAGCCACCCTGCTCGGCGGTGGCGTCGTCGCCTGCTCCAACGACGCGCAGGACTCCGACACCATCAAGGTAGGATCCACCGATTCCTCGCAAAAGGCCTGGAAGGTGTGGGAGGACAAGGCCAAAGAAAACGGCATCAACCTTGAAGTGGTGAACTTTGCCGATTACTCCACCCCCAACCAGGCCCTTTCCCAACACCAGATTGACGCCAACCAATTCCAGCATCTGAAGTTCCTAGCCGAATACAACGCGAACACGGGCGAACACCTCACCCCGGTTGGCTCCAGCGAGGTCGTGCCACTGGCACTGTTCTGGAAGGGGCACGACTCCCTCGACGGCATCGAGGGGCAAGACGTTGCCATCCCCAACGACCCCACCAACCAGGCGAGGGCACTCAACGTGCTCTCCGCAGCCGGCCTGGTCAAGCTCAAGAAGGACGATCTACTGAGCCCCACCCCTGCCGATGTGGATACGGGCGCGTCGAAGGTAAAGATCACCGCCGTGGATGCCGCGCAGACCCCGGCTGCCTATGGCGACGGCAAGCCCGCAATCATTAACAACAACTTCCTCGATCGCGCAGGCATCGATGCCAAGACGGCAATCTTCAAGGACGATCCCGCATCACCTGCCGCCGAGCCCTACATCAATGTGTTGGTCACCACCGAGGATCGCGCCGATGATCCGCAGTTGAAGAAGCTCGTGGAAATCTGGCACTCCCCCGAGGTACAAGAGGCTCGCAAGGAAGACACCAAGGGCACCGCGTACCCGATTCAGCGCAGCCAGGAGGACCTCAAGGAGATCCTGAACAAGCTGGAAGAAGACGCCAAGCAGAAGAACTAAGGGCGCCGCCAAACGCGCAGCAGGGGACGTCGAAAAGCTTGAAATAGACTGAGCTGTACATGCGACGTTCCCACTGCTACATTTGGGAACCACCTGAGAGCAGTAGAAAGCTCTGTCTAGAAAAACGATCAGAGGAATATCCGTGAAAAAGCAACTCGCAGCCGTGCTCGCATCGGCACTCGCCGCCACAGGTCTCGTCGCCTGCGGCAACGACGACACCAAGGCCGACGGCAACACCGTCACCGTTGGTACCACCGACTCCGCCAAGAAGGCCTGGAGCGTGTGGGAGGATAAGGCGAAGGAAAACGGCATCGATCTGAAGATCGAGAACTTCTCCGACTACAACACCCCCAACCAGGCGCTCACCCAGCACCAGATTGACGCGAACCTTTTCCAGCACCTGGACTTCTTGGCCACCTACAACGTGAAGTCCAACTCCAACCTGCGCGCCGTTGGCTCCACCGAAGTCGTGCCGCTGGCGTTGTTCTGGAAGGATCACGACTCCATCGACGGTATTGACGGCCAGGAAATCGCAATCCCCAACGACCCCACCAACCAGGCTCGCGCCATCAACGTGCTCAAGAGCAAGGATCTGGTCAAGCTCAAGAAGGGCGATGTAGCAAAGCCGACCCCGGCTGACGTGGACACTGATAAATCCAAGGTGAAGCTCACCCCTGTGGATGCAGCACAGACCTCCACCGCTTACTTCGAGGGCAAGCCCGCGATTATCAACAACACTTTCCTCGACCGCGCAGGCATCGACCCCAAGACCGCCGTGCTGCAGGACGATCCTTCCGACCCATCCACCGAGCCTTTCATCAACGTGCTGGTGACCACCGAAGACAACGTGGACAACCAGAACCTGAAGAAGCTCGTGGAACTCTGGCACACCCCCGAGGTGCAAAAGGCCGTGGAGGAAGACTCCAAGGGCACCTCTGTTGAGGTTGATCGCTCCGCTGATGACCTGAACAAGATCCTCGCCCGCCTTGAGGAGCAAGACAAGTAATGTCAGGCACCAAGGTTGAGTTCGAAGACGTCAGCAAAGTCTTCGGCAGCTCCATTACCGCGCTCGACGGTGTTACCCTCACCGTTGAGCCTGGGGAGATCATCGGCGTGATCGGCTACTCGGGCGCTGGCAAGTCCACCCTGGTGCGCATGATCAACGGACTCGACACCCCCACCTCCGGCGCGCTTCGCCTGGACGGCACCAATATCGTGGGGATGTCAGAAAAAGAACTGCGCAAGGTTCGCCGCAACATCGGCATGATTTTCCAGCAGTTCAACCTGCTTTCCTCTAAAACGGTGGCGGGCAATGTGGAATATCCGCTCAAGCTCGCAGGCGTGCCCGCCGCAGAGCGCAAGGAGCGCGTGCAGGAGCTGTTGAGCTTCGTGGGCCTGGGCGATCGTGGCAAGGCATATCCCGAGCAGCTTTCCGGTGGCCAAAAGCAGCGCGTCGGCATCGCCCGCGCGCTCGCCACAGACCCCGCGCTCCTGCTTGCCGACGAAGCCACCTCCGCCCTCGACCCGGAAACCACCGAGGAAGTGCTTGCCCTGTTACGCCGCGTCAATCGCGAACTGGGCATTACCATCGTGGTGATTACCCACGAGATGGACGTGGTGCGTTCCATCGCCGACAAGGTTGCGGTGATGGAAAAGGGCCGCGTGGTGGAATATGGCTCCGTTTACGAGGTGTTCTCGAACCCCCAGACCGGCGTTGCCCAGCGCTTCGTCGCAACCTCGCTGCGCAACACCCCGGACGAGTTTGAGTCTGAGGATCTGCTCTTCCACGAAGGCCGCCTGTTCACCATTACCCTTTCGGAAGAATCCGGCTTCTTCAGCGCAGCCGCTTCCGCGAAGGACAACGGCGCGGTGATCCACATCGTGCACGGCGGCATCACCACCTTGCAAAAGCATTCCTTTGGCAAGGTCACCGTCCGCCTGGTCGGCCCCGACAAGGTGGTGGAGCAGTTCTATCAGAGCCTCAAGTCCACCACGAACATTGAGGAGATCACCCGATGACGTTTTCTTTGCAAGCCCTCGGGGCTACAACCACTGCGATCAGCGATCACGCGAATACCGCAGTGCTCGCCGCCGACTGGGACCGCCTTGGCCCCACCTTCGGCACCGCCATCGTGGATACCCTCATCATGGTGTCGGTCACCTTGGTCGTGGGTGGCCTGCTGGGCCTGTGCCTGGGCGTGTTGCTCTACACCTCGCGCGCTGGTGGCATTTTGCAGAACAAGGCGCTGTACACCTTCCTGAACCTGCTGGTGAACTTCGTTCGCCCCATCCCCTTCATCATCATGATTACCGCGTTCGGTCCTTTGACCCTCGCGGTGGTGGGTACAACGATTGGCCGCGAGGCCGCGATGTTCATCATGTCCATCGCCGCCACCTTCGGTGTGGCCCGCATCGTGGAGCAGAACCTGGTCTCCATTGATCCCGGTGTGATCGAGGCCGCGCGTTCCATGGGGGCGAACCCTTGGCAGATCATCACCACGGTCATCATTCCCGAGGCGCTCGGCCCACTGGTGCTGGGTTACACCTTCATCTTTATCGCCATCGTGGATATGTCCGCAATGGCCGGTTACATCGGCGGCGGCGGTTTGGGTGACTTCGCAATCGTCTATGGTTATCGCGCCTATGACTGGCAGGTGACGTACGTTGCCACCTTTGCGATCATCATCATCGTCCAAGTGGCCCAGCTCTTTGGCAACTGGTTGTCCAAGAAAATTATGCGCCGCTAGCATCTACGCCCAAGGTTTTCCTTGGGCGTTTTATTTTTCTAGCTTTTGAACGCCCCTGGCCACCCAAGCCTTGCCCTGTTTCGGGGCACCGCCGCAGGAAGAGATCACGCCATCGACTTGCACGCGTTCAAGCGCGACTTCCCAGCACCGCCCATCGCGGTGCGTTACTGTGGTGCCTTCGGTGCGCAGCGCCTCCATGGGCACCTCCTCCCCGGCGTTCTGCAGCTTTGCCACCACCGCGAGTTCTGCCACTTGTTCCTGAGCGTTTAGCGTGGTGCGTCCGCGGTTACCGGGATAAAAGAACAGCCCATCGCGTGCGTGCTCAAACATGGAAGCCGCAGCCTGCTCATTGAGGCGACCGAAAGAGAAGCCCCAGGGATAAAGCAGCATGGCTGGAGCAAAGCGATGGCCTTTGGCATGGGAACATTCCCAAATGTGCGCTTCGGGGAAACGCTGCTCAAGCGCGGCAACGAGCGGGCGACCTTTCACCGCACAACACTGATCGCGCTTGGCGTGTGTGCAGGTCAGTAGCACGGGTTCATCAAGGATGCGAGCCCCGTGTTCGGCATTGCGGCCGGGCCCGGAGAAATCCAAGTTCGGCACCGTTGCCTCTGATACTTCGAGATGTTCGACGATGCCAAGGTTGGCAAAGACCAGGTACACGTTGCGGATTCGTTTGGGCTTGCGCCCCTCGCGGCCGGGTTTACGGATAAGAGTTAGGCCGGGCACGCCTCGGAAACATTCTGTGTGCGCCAGCGTTCCGCCATCGAGGATGTCGCGGCTCCACGGCCCGTGATGTTCCATGAGCACGAACATCTCGCCGGTTCGCGCTGTGCCGGGAAGTGGTTCGTGCTGTAGGTCTGAGCACCAGGTGGTCATAATGGGCAAGCATAGCGCCTCAGCCTAAACACCGCTTAGGTAAGCCTCATTTTGTGCAGTTTCGATTGCATAACGATTCACCAGAAACTCCTGACACTCTGGTCACTTTCGGCTAGCTTGGAACTATGAAAAAAACGACGTCGCTTATTGCTGTCCTCGGCCTGACCATTGGCCTCGCCGCCTGCAATGGCGACGATCCAAAGTTAGCGCCGTTGAGCTCTGACACTTCCACCACTACAAAGAAGGTCACCTCTACCGCCACCGTTGCACCCTCGCAATCTGCCGATCGCCAGAAGATGGTGCAAGAGGCAGAAAAAGAAGAGGCAGGCATTACCCCGCTTGGCGACGCCTCCACGGCCGCCAAAGACCAGCGCCCCGGCGAGGTTGGTGCCGTAGTGACTGGCGTGCGCGTTGGTCATCACGATGGATTTGATCGCATCGTCTTTGACATCGAAGGTTCCACCGACCCCGGCTGGTTTATGGATTACACCGAAACTCCAGCCCAGATGGGCTCCGGTCGGCCTTTGGACTACGACGGCAAAGTGGCGTTGGTGCTGAATATCCACGGCGTTGCTTATCCTTTTGAAACCGCCATTGAGGAGCCAGACCTTAGCCACATTGATGGCGCTGGCAATATCACCAACATCGGCGAGCACGGCATTTTCGAGGGCACCCAAATGTTCGTCGCCGGACTCGATGCCCGCCACCCCTACTCCGTGCAGGTGCTGCAGAACCCCACGCGCATCGTGGTGGACATTCTAGATCAGGTGTAACTCGCCTCTACCCTCCACTGCCCGGCCCACACCAGCAACCACGCGTGTGGGCCTTCTGCAACGATCTGTAATCTCGCGCAGGTACCTTCTCCCTTCCACCACTGATCATCCACTGGCCACGGCCCTGCCCAGCCGGTAACGCGAAACCTTTTACTCCCCCACTGAAAACCAGCAGGTGGGGCACTGAGCTCTGCCTCTACCAGGCTCACAGGCTTCCCGTTTGCGTCTACAAGATGCGCCCGCGCTGAGGGATGCGCCAAGGCAGCAGGCAATGGGGCAGGCAATGCACCCCGGAATGCCCTTTGCACCACATGAGCCTCCCCGAAGGGCACCATGTGCACGCGATCCGCCGCTCCCCTGCCACCGGCGCTATGAGGTTGTAGTACAGCGTCGGTGCCCAAGGTGGACTGCACCCGCGTGATAGCTCGTCGCGCCGCCTGATCAGTGCCTGCACCCCATAGCGCATAGTGATCCGGGCGTGAGCATTCCACGGGATCCAGCACCAACTCAGTAATGCCCACACCATCACCGTGGTGTTTGCTCAACCAACCATCGAGCTGCCAGCGAATCCGCTCCGCCACCGCTTGTTCACTCAGTGCCTCTTTGGAACGCCACGTCCTTTGGCACAGCACCTCCCCAAAGTAAGCGCGGATGCTGAGGCGATGACACACTAAGCCTTGCGCTTGGAGCCGATCGTGCAATTGCGCGGCGAGTGCACGGCCCAAAAACGCCGCCTCATGCACTCGAGTGGCGGGCTCCTCCGGTATGAGGCTCACCTGCAGGTCGCTGCGTTCCTCACGTGCCGCGACACCCCGCTCATCCCTGGCCGCGGCGATGTCGAAGCAGCGCTGCCCCGCCGCACCAAAGCGGGTGATCATCACCCGCACACCTAAATCTGCAACATCGCCCAGTGTGCGCAGACCCAATTGAAAGAGCGTGCGCACTACTTCCTCCTCACACCCAAGCGCAGGCTCCAGCAGGCTCATGGTGGGCTGGGCGGCGAGGAATTCCCGGGAGCCGCCCGCCGGAACAATAGCTTGTGTGCGCGCGGCAATCACCGCGGTGGGAATCTCATCGGCTATGCCAATGAAGCTGTCCATGCCTTCTTGCGCTGAGGCGTCGATAAGCTTCTCTGCGGCAATCGCCTCACCACCGTGATAGCGCCCGGCAGTCTCGGCGTTGACCAAGGCAAGGCCGGGACGGAGAATTTCGATGCTGGACGCCACCTGGTCAAGCGCATCGGCAATGCCTGAGAACACCGCCGCATCGCGAGTTTCCTCTGCGTCAAGCAGCGTGGCGCTTGAGATCGCTTGCGCCTCACGCGCGCGCATGCCACGGCGCACCCCCTGGGCACGCGCAGCACCATTACACACCGTGATTCGATGATGCGCGGCCAGCATGACGGGCGTGCGAGGCTGTGCCAAACCTTGCATGATGGCGGCCTGCACCGGCCAATCCGGAAACCACAAGGCCAGCGTTCTCATTGCGGCACCGCGTGGAGAGCTCGAGGCTTACCAATGCTCATCGTGGCGCGGGCACGAAAGGCTTTTGCCTCCCCACGCAATTCCAAATCCACTGCCTGGATACGCCCCTGGCCCTCACCAATGCCGCGGAAACCACGCACCTCGGCATGAACACTCGCGCGCGGTGAAACCACCTGGGTGTCCACCAACACCAGTGCGCCCACACCGGAACGCAGGCGCGCCAATAAAGGACGCGCACGCACGGGCGACAAAGTGATGGATGGCCCGCGGAAGATCACCACGTGGATGCCTTCCAGCAGCACCGCCACAGTGGATAAAGGGTCCTCGCCCGGATCTGGCACGACGACGATGCGGGAATAATCGCCGCCGGCATCCGCTACTCCCGCTAAGTTCAGCTCCGGCCAGCCCACCACCGCCACGAAATGTTCTTGGGAGCTCAGGTGCGCGATCATTTCCACAATCAAAGAGGGGGTAGCGCTACAGTGGGTGACGCAGCGCGCCGCCAAGCCACCGTCGGGCAACACCTGCGCAAGTGGGCCTGGTACCGCGAAAACCTGCGGTGACGCTAGCGCCTCCTGCTCCGGCTGCAGGGACTGTGTGCGCGCAGGAGCAGCGTTGGTCATCGCCTCTACTTTGCTGCGCAACAGCGCGATGCGTTCATGGCGGCTCAGCTCAGAGAGGTTATTCAACCCCACAGAGCCCACCATTTTTCGAACGCCCGTTTGCACCATGCGTCCATGCTAAACAGCCGAACAAATGTGCGTCAAACGCACTCAAGATGCTGGGGCACACCGAAACTTCTACCCCAAGTGCTAGCGTTTGAAGCCATGAACAGCTACACCAATATGCGCTCACATACCACCCCAATCCCCACGCCACCCGTGGTGCGATTTGGCAGCTCCGCGCTTATTGGCACAGGCGTCGCCATGCTCACCACAGGTCTGCCACGCGGCGTGCAAGTCATTGCCATGGTGATCTTCGTGGGCGTCGGCATCATGCTGATCTTCTCGCACCCCTATCGACGAGAGATTCGCGCCTTCCTCGAGGCCCGCAACCTGCACTACACCCCAAAATTTACTCAGATCCTGCCGCTTTTCATGGTGTGGTTAGCGCTCATGCTCGCCCCCATCTTGGCGCCGCTGCCGATCATCGGCAGCATCGGATGCGGTTTAGTCATTTTCGGGTGGATGTACCTGGTATTTCCCCACGTTGACGGCACTCGTGCACTGGCATTCGCCGAAAAGCAAAAGCCCTAACACAGTTCGCCTTGAAGGATTGCACACCCCCTCGATGTCAAAATCTTCCTCTAATCCCACCCCCTTTGTCGTGCCACTCGACGGCAGCGCAAGTGTGAGCACCCTCGACGCCGAGCGTTACCACCGCGAAGTCACGCGCCCACATCGCTGGATCCCGCTGCGCTCGTGGAGGCTCATCGGCCGCAGGCTCTTCGTGGAAATTTTCAACCGCAGCTTGATGGATCGCGGCGCGCTGTTGAGCTTCTACACCCTATTCACCGGCATCCCCACCCTGCTGGCGTTCTATTCCATCGCCACGCTCCTGCTGGCGCAAAACAGCAATAAAGTGCGCGAGCTCAGCGAGGACTTCATCAACCAGAACATTCCCGAAAATTATGCCGAAGAAGCCCGTAAGGTCATCGACATTTTGCTGGGCAACACACAACAATCAGTGATTACCTTGGTCATCTCGGTGGCCATTGCGCTCTTTTCATCCTCGGCATATGTGCGCGCCTTTTCCCGCAGCGCCAATGCACTCTACGGACGCCACGAAGGCCGCGGAATCTTGCGCACGTGGACGATTATGTGGGGACTGACCATCGCCATCGTGGCGGGACTCGCACTCATTTTGATTGCATTTTTCCTCCAGGCAGAATTCCTCACACCGATTTTGAACAGCATCGCGCAACCCCTCCACCTGAACAGGCTCAGCGACTTCTTCCTAGGAACCTTCCTGCCAGTATGGAAATACGTGCGCTGGCCGGTGATCTTTGGGCTCTCCATCGCCCTCATTGCCCTGCTCTACACCATCGCACCGAATGTGCAATACGGGAAAATGCGCTGGCTCACGGTTGGATCCACCTTCGCGCTCATCGCAGTGAGCCTCGTTGGTCTCGGGGTGCGGGTATATGTGAATAACTTCCTTCACATCGGCATGTACGGGGCACTGGGAGGCCTGATCGGCGGGTTCTTTGGCCTACTCATTTCCAACACCATCTTGCTGCTGGGGCTCAAATTGGATGCTGAAATCACCCGCGTGCGCGAGCTGCAAGCCGGACTGCATTCCGAAGCCCTCATCCTGGCACCGCCACGGTGCTCCAAAGGCGCGGAAGGCAACAATCACATTGACGCCCGGTTGCGCAAGAAAGCCGCCGAGTTTCGCCAGGATAACCACCCCGACGCGGCAGTGACAGCGGAGCAGCCAGCTGCAAACGGCGAAAGACGCTGAATAGAGAGAAGCGCTGCACGTAAAGAAAACACCAGATTTGAGAATCCTCTTAGGATTAGCGCTCGGTTTTTCGTAAAACGATGCCTACACCAAACCCCAGTTCAGCGAGGCAGCCCCAGACCGCCGGGGTGCGTGTGGAAGCGCTCCAAAGACTCATGCACGTGGCCCTGCATAGCAAAGTGGATGCGTCGCACTAGTCCATGTGGATCTTGTTGCATTCCGCCTGCAAGCCAGTGTGCGATATGGCCCCAAACGGCAACGGTGTAGTGCTGGATAACGAAGTCGCGATCAGCGGGCTGCACCTGCAGCTCTGGTGAAAGGGTGAGTAATTCATCGACCACTGCTGTCATCATCTGCCGCAGCGTGGCGTGAAAAAAGCGTTCGGTTCGCGACCAAGGCAAAGAATCAATGACGGCCCGGGCTTGCTCAGCATTGTCGTGCATATAAACCATGAGCTGTTCGAGCCCATCAGCCCACTGTTCATAGCTGGCGTGCTGCAAAATATGATCTGCCACTTCGCGGGCGAACACCCATGCCGCGGCGTCCACGATGTCGTTGAAGTGGTAGTAAAACGTCTGGCGATTAATCACCGCTACTCGGCACAGTTGCGCCACGGTGACTCTCCGCAAGGGTTTTTCCTTCAGCAGCAGCTTGAGCGCGCGAGCTATCGCCAACTGTGCGTCCGTTGCTTCGTGCGCGCCCATGTCTTTACTGTAGCCAGACTCCGCAGCGCAGCGCGCAATACTAGACACTTTGCTCAAGCTGTCTAGAGACAACACCAGCGGGCAACAATAGGCTCGGAAGTATAAGAACAACGGCGCTGAACAGCGTCGACACGACGTGGAGCTGCAACGACGGCAAACGCTTGGAATGTGAGACGTTGAGCGTCGAAAAGCTTCCCAAGAGCGAAGGAGAAGGACATGTTCCTCTTCGATTCGATCCCCTGGTACGCCTGGGCCGCATGGTTTGTGGTGCTTGGCGCCCTCATTGGCCTCAACGAGCTCACCCGACGCTACCGCGCCGCAGCCTGGGCCTTCTACATTGCCCTGCCCATCATCCTCACCGTCTTTGTCTGGCCCCATACGGCGGGAGCGGGCTCCTCCACCGGTACATGGTTCCACTGGGTGAAGGTCTATTCGGCTCTCGCTGGTGTCCTCGGCTTCATGCTGCTGCGCTACCACAAGAAAATTCGCGATATGCGCTGGGCACTGGTCTTCCCTGCCGCTATCTTGGCCATGAACATTCTTGAAGCCTGCATCCGCGATTTCCAGGTGGGCGCTATGCATGCCGATGGCGTTGTCGATGGTGTGTACATGGTGTCGGGATCCTGGAACTGGATGAACGGCATTGCAGGCCTGCTGAATCTGCTCACGATCTGCGGCTGGGCGGGCATCATGATCTCGCGCAAGCCCAGCCAAGACATGATCTGGCCGGACATGATGTGGTTCTGGATCATCGCCTATGACCTGTGGAACTTTGCCTACGTGTACAACTGCGTTGGCGACCACTCCTTCTACGCCGGTGCCGCGCTGCTCATCTCCTGCACCATCCCAGCATTCTTCATCTGCAAGGGAGCCTGGCTGCAACACCGCGCAAACACCCTTGCACTGTGGATGATGTTCACCATGGCTGTGCCCGGATTCGTCACGGACTCTCGCTTCGCCGTCGAAGCATCACACCGCCCAGAAGCCCTCTTCATCGTCTCCTTCATCGCCCTGCTCGCCAATGTCGCCGTCGCCGTGTGGCAGATCCGCACCATCCGTCGCCGTCACCTCAACCCGCTGCGCGATGAGCTTTACGACGACACCGCGTACTACCACGAAGTACACCAGGCCCATGTTGTCTCCGGTACTTCACCCGAGGCTCAAGAAACTCTTCGCGGCACCGCGAACGTCCGCTAGCCACGGGCAAGCACTAAAAACCCCGAAGGTAACCCAGCCCGCCCCCGGATCTAGGGCGGGCTTTGCCTTTTGCGCAAGCCAGGCTAGCTGCTTTGGAACCTCGTTAATCCAGTTTGCGCGCTTGGGCCCAACGTGTGAGCGCATGACGATTCGACTGTTGAGTTTTTCTCAGAATGTTCGAAGCATGTGTTTCTACCGTTTTCACAGAGATGAAGAGTTCACCTGCAATTTCTTTGTAGGTATAGCCACGGGCGAGCAAGCGGAGCACCTCCAATTCTCTTCGAGTGAGAGCATCTGCAACGGGGTCCCCGGCCGCATCCGCTGACGCATCACCGCGTTCAACCGCGGCATCACGCTCCGGCGCATCGACGACTCCTTTGCCTAAGGGATCAGGCTGGGCGAAAGCATCCAGCACAAAACCAGCTAGGCGTGGCGAAAATACCGCATCGCCTTCGCGCACCCGCTTGATTGCCTGAATCAGTTCTTCACCGCTGATGGTCTTGGTGACGTAACCCCTGGCACCGGCGCGGATCACCTCAATCACATCTTCTGCGGCGTCGGAGACGCTGAGCGCCAAAAATTTCGGTACATCATCGCGTTCCTGTGCAAATACCTCCCGGAGCACCTTCACTCCCCCGCCTTCCGGCATGTGCACGTCAAGCAGCACCACATCAGCGCCACTGCGAAGGATTCCCTCGATCGCTTCATCCACGGTGCCAGCTTCGCCCACGATCGAAAACGCGGAGCCGATTTCTGCCCGCACGCCGGCGCGGAACACCTGGTGGTCATCTACCAAAAAGACTGTTGTGTTGTTCATTGTGCAACTTCCTGATTCGCCTCATACATGGGCACTCGGATCGCCACTTCAGTACCTTCATCCGAACGAATGGTGACCTGTCCGCCGACATTGTGGACTCGAGACTGAATGGACCCTTTGATGCCTTGTCTGCTCGGGTCAATAGTGTTGAGATCAAATCCCGCTCCCCGATCGCGCACAAAAATGTGAAGCTCTCCGAAGCTCAGCTCTGCGTAGACATCACAACGCTGTTCGCCGGAGTGTTTGGCGGCGTTCACCATGGCTTCGCGTGCGGCGGCGACAGCTTCAGCGGCGTTAGAGGTCATTTGGGCGTCCTCACCTACTACGACAGGGGTGATGCTGATGCCGAAGTCGTCTTCGACATTGGCACATGCTTGCTCAATTGCGGCAAAAATGGAGGCGTCTTCGCGGGGAGCAAAGAGCCATTGCCGCAGCTCTCGTTCCTGGCGCCTGGCAAGTCGTTGAATTTCGGCCTCGGTGGAACGCTTTTGAATCAATGCAAGGGTTTGAAGTACCGAGTCGTGAAGCTGTTGGGCAATGCGCACGCGCTGTTCCTCGACCGCCTTGGCTTCTCGCTCTGATGCCAACTTGTCTAAAAATCCCCGGGCCACAGGCAGCGCGAGTACCCCCGCCCCGAGCAGCGTAAACAGCACCGATGTGACGGCAGCGAGTAAATAAGGACCTTGCCAAAGCTGGGTGCTGCTGAGCACACCGAGCAGCACCAGCGCGACACCCGCTGCGCTCAGCAACTTTCTACGTTGCGAGTGGTTGGTGGTCAACGCTGCCCATACCACCACGCCACCAACCAAGATCACCGCCAGCGAAATGGTGAGTTCGAGGCCGATTCCAATCCCGGCGCCGAACGTGCACCCCAGAATCGCAAGTGCTACCAGTAGCCAGTGCCAGGCGGGGACGTTCGCCTCCTGCCGCTGTTCATGCTCGGCAACGCTGCGCAGTGGCGAGAGAATCCATAATGCAAGATACAGTGCCAAGCCAACACCACCAGCAAAGCAGAGCACTGCGAATAATGCCCTCGCGGCCAGTGGGGGCATCCCAAGATGTTCCGCGAGCCCTCCAGCTACACCGCCGAGCATGCGGGAGCGGGAGCGTCGAAAAGCTGGGTAGGCGAACATGCTGATATTGTTGCACTCCTCCAGAATCAGGGACATCAGGGAATACCCTGATTGTTGAAAGATCAGGGTAGACCCCGATGCGCAGAGAAGCATCTGACCACAACAATGATCAGCATGAGTACCAATACTTTTTCTCAAATGCTCGAAACCAGGCCCGCTCGTCTGCCGCGCGCCATGGAACAATCGAGGGCAAAAATCGCCGGTGTGTGCGAGGGGCTGGGCTTCCGCTTCCAGATCGACCCTCTCCTGCTGCGGGTCATCTTCTTTGTGTCCGCGTTCACGGGGATCGGGCCACTGCTGTACATCACCTTGTGGTGGTTAATGCCTCGCTATCCTCTTGATGTCTCCCCCGCGCAAGCACTGATGCAGTACCCGAAGTCGGGCAGGCAGCGGACACAGCTTCGCCTCGGCGCTTGGGCCGGGCTTTTCTTCCTGGCGCTTGGCTGGCTCTCGGCGTTGGTGATCATTCCATTCTTCGCGATCACCGCCGTCGTGGTCACAGGAATTGTGTGGTGGCTTCTCTTTCTACGCACTCCTGAGCAGCCCGCGGAACTCGATGCGGAACTGCGCAGCCAGGCTTCGATTCCCGCGCATCGCCGACGCTGGCCCTGGGTGACTGCCGCGAGCGTGCTGGCCGTCGGCGCCATCGGTGGTGCGGTGCTTTTCAGTTCACCGTTGATGGAAAGTAACTACACCAAGGTAGAGGATCCGAAGGAGTTGCAGGCTGAGTACACCACCGATTTCGGCAGCATGAACTTGGATTTGCAGGACCTCAAACCCTTGCAAAAGCCTCAGACTGTGGAGGTGCGCTCGCGCTACGGCAATGCAGGTGTGATTTTGCCAGACACCGCATACCGCCTCGAATGTCAAGAGGATGCCGCAGGGTGCAATGACAGCGTGCATCAAGGCAAAGGCGCGCTGCTCACCATCAAGCTCAGCGCCGGACGTTTCGGTGAAGCATGGACCGAATGACGCAAGCCAAGCTTTTCGACGCCCCCACTGCCCAATCCCAACGTGAGCCCAGGGGCCGGCGTCAATCACAGGGGTGAATAAAACTCCCCCGGTGAATCGCTCGCGTGCCGCACACTGTGCTGAAATAGACAAACAACGAACTACTTATTCCTCTTGGAGTGAACTGCTTTGTCTAATTCCGTTCAATCGACGCGAGCACAGCATCGAACTTTTCTCGGGCATCCCCGCGGGTTGTTGAACCTCGCGGGGATCGAAATGTGGGAGCGCTTCAGCTACTACGGGTTACTCGCGCTGCTGGTGTATTACCTCTACCACTCCACAGCCGAGGGCGGTTTGGGGCTGGACAAACAAACCTCCGTCTCTATCGTCGGCGCCTACGGCGGCATGGTGTACCTCACCAGCGTGGCAGGTGCCTGGGTGGCGGATCGCGTACTGTCGCCACAGCGCACACTGTTGTTCTCTGCACTGATCGTGATGATCGGCCACATCAGCCTGGCCGCGTTCCACGGGCTTAGCGGCGTGATTCTTGGCCTTTCCTGCATCGCCTTGGGCGCAGGCTCTGTCAAGACCACTTCTCAAGTGGTGCTCAGCGAGCTGTATCAGCGTGGCGACGGCAAACGCGACGGTGGATTTTCCATTTACTACATGGGTATTAATATCGGCGCGTTGATTGCGCCCATCATCACTAATGCGCTGTGGGGTTGGAAAGGCTTCCACTGGGGCTTCGCCGCCGCAGCCGCATTCATGGCCATCGGTTCGCTGCAGTTCCTACTAACGCGCGCATCGACCATCGGCGAAGCTGGCCTTGAAGTACCCAATCCAATTTCGCGCGCCAAGCTGTTGCCAATTCTGGCAGGAACCCTGCTGGTCCTCGCAGCTTTTGCGTCACTCTTCATCTTTGGAGTTCTGCCGCTTGCTCGCCTGGCCAATGTGGTGGTGCTCGTCCCCGCCGCCATCGCCGCGGTGCTGTGGGTGCAGATGTATCGCTCCCCCTTGGTCAGCGCCGAGGAGCGCTCACGCCTGCTCGGTTTTGTGCCCATGTTCTTTGCAGCCGTAGCATTTTGGTCCATCTTCAATCAGCAGTCCACGGTCCTTGCGGTGTACTCGGATGAACGGCTCAACCGAACTATCTTCGGGCACGAACTGCCACCGGGCGTTATCAAATCCATCAACCCACTGTTCATCATCTGCTTCTCTGCTGTCTTTGCCGCGATCTGGACCAAACTGGGCAGACGGCAACCGAGTTACGCCACCAAATTCTCAATGTCTTTGGCGCTCATCGCCATCGCCGTGCTCATCTTCCTTCCCTTTGCTGGCAGTGGGGCAAACTCAACACCATTCCTGGTGATCGTGGGCATCCTGTTCATCTTCACGCTTGCTGAACTCATGCTCTCCCCCGTGGGCAACTCGATGGCCACACAGCTCGCACCCAAGGCGTTCCCCACGCGCATGTTTGCGCTGTGGATCATCAGCATGAGCTTGGGCACCGCGCTCTCGGGATCTTTCGCCCAGTTCTATGACCCCACCAATGCGCAGGCAGAACGAACCTATTTCCTGGTGATGTTCGGCATCACCGCAACGCTGGCACTCGTTGTGTTTGCGCTTCGCAAGTGGGTGGAACGCAAGTTCATCGACGTGCACTAGAATCCACCCAGTGCCATCGCACGCAAAAACCCCTACTCCTTGGTAGGAGTAGGGGTTGTAGTCTGTGGAGCTAACGGGATTCGAACCCGTGACCCCCACACTGCCAGTGTGGTGCGCTACCAGCTGCGCCATAGCCCCGTGCTTGTGCACTCCCGATATCATACGCAAGCCCCCCACCATTGCACAAAACTGCTGGTGGGGGCTCACTTTTAGCCAGGGAATACCGGGCCTAAAAAGGTGATTATTTAGATCTGGTTCACCCATTCAGCGGGGTTGCCCTCAACGTGCTTGCCGTCAATGAAGACCTGCGGGGAGGAAACCTTGCCCAGTTTGTCCTCGAGTTCCTGAGCATTCGCCTCAGCGTGCTGCACCAGCTCGTCCTGGTAGGCGTAGTCCTTGATCTTCGCCACTGCATCATCGGATGCGCCGAGCTGCTTGGCGGCGTTGGCGAAGTCTTCAGCCTTCCACTTGTTGTAGATATTGGCCTGCTCGGTGTAGAGCAGATCGCGGTATGCCCAGTAGGTCTTGGCGTCGCCATCCTTAGCAATCGCTAGAGCCGATGCGCCGGCGAGCGTGGAATTGCCGTCCTTTGCAGGCTCGTTGTCGGTGCCGTCCTTATCGTCGAGGAAGTTGAGGTCGTGGATCTTGACAATCACTTTGCCTTGATCCAGCAACTCACGCGTCTTCTCATCTGTTTCTTTAGCCAGATCGCCGCAGTGGGGGCAGGAGTAGTCCTCGTAGATGTCAACCACCTTGGCATCCTTGCCAGCCTTATCAGACTTCAACGTGATGGAGTTGTCTTCCACCGCTGCGCTGAAGGCAACGTCATTGACAGGGTGATCGGCAAAGGCGTTATCCTTCTTCTCCTTACCCTGCATCACGATGAAACCAACCACGGCCACCACGACAACAACGAGGACCACGAGTGCCCAAATGAAGCTCTTGGACTGCTCATTCGGGTTCTGGATCTTGCTCTTTTTGTTATTCAAAGCTTTCGTCTCTTTTCCAAAAAGGTTTGACACAGCGAGCAAAGTGTCAGAGTCGCTGTGAGCATTCAACAGGGCGGATTCTACCCCGCCTTGGAGTTGAAGGCGAAGTATTAAACGTGCAACGCGAAGCGTCGATAAGGCCAATACACGCACATCATGGACATCGCGATGAAGACAACATCGCGCAAGATGGTGAGCAGATAATCCATGTGCGCTTCACTCGGCGCGGCGGCACCAAAGCAACCGCAATCAATATTCAGGCCCCTGGCCCACGCTTGTGCGATGCCGATGATGAAAAGCACCAGCACCACGGCAGAGATTTTGCCTGCTTGACGCAGGAAGATGCCCGCCAGTAACATCACGCCGCCAATCAACTCCAGCGGCCCGATGACCGTGGCGATCCAGTCAACCCAGGTGGGGCTAAAAATGTCGTACCCTTCGATCGACTGCATCGTGTCCAGGCGATCGCTGATCTTGCTGATGCCTGCGGAGATCCAGACGAACGCGAGTGCAAAACGCGAAATCAAGCTCAGCGCGTCTAACACTTTGTCTTTGCGCATAGAAGTCTGCGCCCCGCCTTGAGCAGCACGGTCTTCACCTAGAGACTGGTTTGTTGATTGGTACACCACCAAGACTTTAGCCCCTGGCACAGCCGCATAAAAGCCCACCCGGCGCTTTCTTAGAAAACTGCCAGGTGGGCACAGCGTGGCGGCGATGGGCCCGCGTACTACTGCCCAAGCACTTCAGACACCAAGGCTTGAGCCGCGTCTTGCACCTGCTTGAGATGCTCCTCGCCGCGGAAAGACTCGGCGTAGATCTTGTACTTGTCCTCAGTGCCAGAGGGGCGAGCCGCAAACCAGGCGCTCTCGGTGCACACCTTCAAGCCGCCGATGGGCGCACCATTGCCGGGAGCCTCGGTGAGTTTGGCGGTAATTTTCTCGCCAGCGAGCTCGGTGGCCTGCACCTGTTCTGGGGAAAGCGCCTTCAGCACGGCTTTTTGCTCACGGTTTGCCTCAGCGTCAGTGCGAGCATACGCGGGCGCACCGTATTCGGCGGCGAGTTCAGCGTAACGCTGCGAAGGCGTTTTACCCGTCACGGCGGTGATTTCGGAGGCGAGCAGATCCAAAATGATCCCGTCCTTATCCGTTGACCACACCGTGCCGTTGTGACGAAGGAAGGAAGCACCTGCGGATTCCTCGCCGCCGAAGCCAACGGAGCCGTCGATCAGTCCGGGCACAAACCACTTGAAGCCCACGGGCACTTCCACAAGCTTGCGACCAAGATTGTCCACCACGCGGTCGATCATGGAGGAGGACACCAGTGTCTTGCCCACGGCGGTGTGCTCACCCCAGCCCGGCCTGTTGGCAAAGAGGTATTCGATGGCCACAGCGAGGTAGTGGTTGGGGTTCATCAGCCCCGCGTCGGGAGTGACGATGCCGTGGCGGTCCGCGTCGGCGTCGTTGCCGGTGGCGATGTCGTAGCGTTCGCGGTTGTGCACCAGCGAGGCCATGGAGTTCGCCGAGGAGCAGTCCATGCGGATCTTGCCGTCGGTGTCGAGGGTCATGAAGCGCCAGGTGGCGTCGACAAGCGGATTCACCACTGCCAGATCGAGGCCGAACTTCTCCCCAATCGCGCCCCAGTAGTCAACCGAGGCACCGCCCATCGGATCGGCGCCAATGGAAAGCCCGGAACTCTTGATCGCATCCAGGTTCACCACATTGGGCAGGTCCGCAATGTAGTTGTCCAGGTAGTTGTGCTTGTGGGTACGCCCGTCCAGCACGCCGGAGACGGAGGTGCGCTTGACGTCCCGCAAGCCGTCACGCAGCAACTCGTTGGCGCGCTTGGCAATCCAATCGGTGGCATCGGTATCGGCGGGGCCGCCATTCGGTGGGTTGTACTTGAAGCCGCCATCGCGAGGCGGGTTGTGGGAAGGGGTGATGACGATACCGTCGGCACGCTTGGGGTCGGTGCCGGTCACGCCACCTTCCAGCTTGGCGTTATGTGCGAGGATCGCATGCGATACCGCGGGCGTTGGGGTGTAGCGCCCGCGGTCGTCCACCAGCACGTCAATGTCGTGCGCCAGCAGCACCTCGAGCGCGGAAATCATGGCAGGCTCACTCAGCGCGTGCGGATCGCGCCCGATATAAACCGGCCCACCGATGTTGTTGGCGCGGCGATATTCCACAATGGCTTGGGTGGTTGCCAGGATGTGGTGCTCATTGAAGGCGGTATCGAGTGAGGATCCGCGGTGCCCAGAGGTGCCAAAGGCAACTTGCTGGTCCGGGTTCTCGGCATCTGGTGTGCGCGTGTAGTACGCGGTGACAAGCTCGGCGATGTCGATGAGGTCTTCTGGCTGGGCCACTTGGCCGGCGCGTGGGTGTGCCATGTGCGCTCCTTCGTACATGGGGCCGAAGAATGAGTGCGAACTCACACATCTTCGAGCCCTTGGGGATGATCACTTTCCCATCATTCCCGCTTTTGCCCGAGTCTGCATTCCGTTTACCCCCAAAACGGACATAAGTTTGGACACATAGCCACTACACTTTTCCTCATGCGAGCGCTCAACCACCCTGCCCTTCCCATCGCCCTGGGAGCCGCCTTGGGAGCGCTCACTCGCTACGAACTCAGCCTCCTTTTCGAAGGCGCATGGATGCTGTTGTGCATCAACGTCATCGGCAGCGCGCTCATGGGTGTGCTCAGTCCCCCTGCATGGTTGGGCACCGGGTTCTTGGGCGGTTTCACAAGCTTTTCGACGTTCACCGCCGTCCTTCTGAACGCTTCCCCGTGGATCTCACTGCTCTACACGGCCATGACCGTGTTCGGCTGCGTGGGCGCCTGGATACTGGGCGACACTGTGAGGAGACGAAGGCTATGACCTTCGACGCTCTCGCTTCTGTGATCGCCGTGGCCGCCGGCGGCGCGCTGGGTGGGGTTGCGCGTTGGCGTTTGGCGCAGCTCGGGGCGTATCGCGGCACCCTGGTGGCGAACACTCTCGCGTGCGCCGTGCTTGGGGTGCTGAGCCACCTGGAGCTTGACGCCGTGTGGTTGCTGTTTTGCACCACCGGTTTAGCAGGGGCGCTATCCACATGGTCTACGTTGGCGCGTGAACTCGGCGAGTTGTGGCGAGCAGAAAAGCACGCCCGCGCCTGGGTGTATGGAATCTCCACCCTGGCGTGCGGCGTGCTTGCCATGCTGCTTGGCAGCGCCCTAATGCCCTAGCGCTCTAGTCCACCATCGCCTCCAACGGTGGAGTACTTGCGGCACGCTGTGCGGGCCACACTGCGGCGAGGACACCGACGATTGCCGCGCCGATGAGCACCCAGATGATCTCCGCTGTTGGCAATGCCAAGGAGTCGAGCCCCTGCGAGGCCAACACCTTCAAAAATGCGGTACCGATACCGAGGCCCAGAAGAATACCGATCACCGCACCATAGAGCGCGATTTGCACCGATTCCAACGTGATCATGCCGCGCACCTGCTTGCGGTGCATGCCAACCGCGCGCAACATGCCAATTTCTTGCCTACGCTCAATCACGTTGAGTGCCAAGGTATTGATGATGCCGATGATCGCGATGATCACTGCCAGGCCAAGCAGGCCATAGAGGATATTCATCATGTTCTTCACCAGCGATGCCTGCGCATCGGCAAATTCCTCGGGGGTTTGCACTCGCACATAGAGCGAGCCTTCAACCGCCTGCTCCAAGGATTGCCGCAGTTCTTCGGGGCTCTTGGAGCCATCGCCGTTGACGAAGAGCGCCACCACGGAGGTCGTGGCGAATTTTCCATCGAAGGTCGCTTGCGACACCGTGATGGGGTTCATCGCCTTCGCCGCATCGAACATGCCGCTGACTTCAACCTCGGCGATCGGTGCTCCGTTGGCGTTGAACAGAGGAATCTTTTGGCCGAGCTGCCAGTTGCGTTCCTGCGCTATATCTTTGCGCACCACGAGGCGATTGGGTTCGCTCAGATCCAGGGATCCGTCCACCCCATCGACGTTGTACACGTCGGCGGCATTGCCGCTCATCGTGGAGAGGAACGATCCCGGGTTTTGTCCCGCCACGCTGCTTGGAGGCTGTCCGAGGGAAGCGATGGCATAAGAAGTTTCACTGACATTCCCAACACCTTCGACGCCCTTGACCCGATCAATCACGTCTTGAGGCAGTGGCAGCTCGCCGGTGCCTGGCCCCATGAGGATGTAATCCACCTTGAGCTCGTTCTCAGAAATGTCGCGGATGCTGTTATCCAAGGTTGCAGAGAACATGCCGATCAGCGTCACCAACGCCACCCCGAGGGTGAGCGCGAAGGCCGTGGTTGCAGTTCGCTTGGGTGTGCGCCGAGCATTCGTTTGCGCCAGCCTACCCACTGAACCAAAGGGCGCGCCCAACGCCTTGCCGATCAGTCCCACCAATGGAATGGAAGCTGCAGCAGATGCAAAGAAGACACCCAGCACCGATGCCAGCGCACCGATGCCCACCAGCGACGCTCGCGTTTTGGTCGGTTGGTCGTCGAAAAGCACTCCCGACACCGAAAAAACAATGCCGAGCAGCAGCAAGACAACGCCAACGCCCGTGCGGACCTTTAGACGATCCACCGCGCCGCTTCCCTGCCGCATTGCCTCAACGGGGTGAACCGACGATGCCTTACGGGCGGGCGCCCACGCGGAAATGACAGTGACCACCACACCAAGAATCAGAGGAACCACCACCGAACGCGGCGTGACACCCAGCCCCATCCCGGAAAGCTCCAGGCCGGCTGCACTCATGATCGCGCGGATACCCGCGACCAGCCCAATACCGCCGAGGACGCCGAGGAGCGAGCCGACGACGCCCACGATGATCGCCTCGAAGGTTACCGAGCGCCGCAACTGCCCCTTGGAGATGCCAAGCGCGCGCAGCAGAGCGAATTCCTTGGTGCGCTGCGCCACCAACATCGAGAAGGTGTTGGCGATGATGAACGTGCCCACCACCAGCGCAATCAGACCAAATGCAACCAGGAAATAGGTCACGAAGGCCATGGATTCCTTGAAACTGCCGGTGACGTCGTCAGCGAATTGCGTGCCCGTGCGCACATCCATGCCCGGGAATTGCTGTTTCAGCAGGTCAACCATGGCTTGATCGTCCAGAGGATCGCTGCGCACCAACATCGTAGAGATGCCACCGGGCTCGTAGCGCTCCAAGTACGCAGGTTCTGCCATTAGTAGTTCGACGCCAGGTTCACCAATCCCAGAGTCCGTGTAGGTGCCCGAAATGGTGTAGGTGAACTGGCCGCTGGAGCTCACCGCGATGATGCGATCGCCCACATTCACGCCCAGCATTGCCATCTGAGATTCAGGGAGCGCCACCTCCGCGTCGCCTTGAGGCGCGGCACCCGAATACAGCGTCACAGTATCAACGACTGCCTCATCGCTTTTCGACGAATCCTCGTACCACACTCCAACGGACGTCTGCATCGCACCCGTCTGCAAGGCAGAACGCTCCCCCTCCTTGGCAATCACCACCGAGGTGGTGTCGTGCACATAGGCAGTGGTGACTTCCGGAAGCTCGCGAACCCTAGCGAGGTCCTCCTGGGTGATGGGCTGCGAACCGGCCTTAGCCACCGCGTCAATGTTGTAGAAGGCCTTGTTGAGGGCTTGGTCGAAGGTGGCGCTCAGCGCGCTGGTGAACATCAGGGATCCAGCAACAAACGCGGTGCCAAGAACGACGGCCATAACTGTGAGGCCGAATCGAACCTTGTGCGCCATGACGGAACGCCAGCCCACCCGCCACATAGCAGATTGCTGTGCCAATTAGATCAGCTCCTCAAGGCGAGCCATGGTGGAGTACACCTCATCCGTAGACGGCGAACGCAGCTCGTGCACGATGCGCCCATCGGCGAGGAAAATCACACGGTCAGCATAAGACGCGGCCTTGGGATCGTGCGTCACAATCACGACGGTCTGGTCCATCTCATCTACTGCGGTTCTCAGGATTGAGAGCATCTGCGCCGAGGAGTTTGAGTCAAGGTTGCCGGTGGGCTCATCGCCGAAAATGATTTCGGGACGTGCCACCAAGGCACGAGCGCAGGCCACGCGCTGCTGTTGGCCTCCGGAGAGTTCTGAAGGACGATGCTTCAGGCGTTCGTTGAGCCCAAGTCGGGTGGTGACTTCTTCGAACCATCGCTGATCAACCTTCTTACCCGCGATGTCCAGCGGCAACGTGATGTTCTCTTCCGCTGAAAGGGTGGGCACAAGGTTGAAGGATTGAAAGATAAAACCGAGGCGATCGCGGCGCAGGTTGGTCATCGCTTTATCCCCTAGTTTGGACAAATCCGTATTACCGAGGAGCACCGTACCTGCCGAAGCAGCGTCAAGGCCGGCCATGCAGTGCATGAGCGTGGACTTGCCCGAACCGGAAGGCCCCATGATGGCGGTGAACTCATTTCGGGCGAAGGCAACGTCAATGCCTCTGAGTGCGGCGACAGCGGTGTCGCCAACACCGTAGACTTTTTGCAATCCAATGGCTCGAGCTACAACGTTTGCTTCAGCATTCATAAGAGTCATTATTCATGAATCTACGAAGCTCGACCAAGGCACAGGTCAAAATTGCCATGGATATGGCAAACGCCCCCGAGGGGTTCTCGGGGGCTTTAAGCGTATTGAAGTTGTTGGTCGGCGGTGTCTTACTCTCCCACACCCTCCCGGGTGCAGTACCATCAGCGCTGTCGGGCTTAGCTTCCGGGTTCGGAATGGGTCCGGGCGTTGCCCCGATGCTATAACCACCGACACGTTCTTGTGTGTGTTGGGTGTGCATGCACAGGCGGTGTTGTGTCAGTGACTGCATAGTGGACGCGGGTGATTGTGTGTTGTTCGCGGGGTGTGTTGTTTTTTGGGGTTTGGTTGTTTTGCGGGTTGTGTTTGGTGTGTTGTTCGGTGGATTAGTACCAGTCACCTGCATGACCTTGCGGTATGTCCAGTTCTGGCCTATCAACCCGGTGGTCTACCGGGCACCTGATATTGAAACCTCATCTTAAAACAGGCTTCCCGCTTAGATGCTTTCAGCGGTTATCCCTTCCGTACGTAGCCAACCAGCCGTGCCACTGGCGTGACAACTGGCGCACTAGAGGTACGTCCGTCCCGGTCCTCTCGTACTAGGGACAGCCTTCTGCAAGTTTCTACGCGCGCGGCGGATAGAGACCGAACTGTCTCACGACGTTCTAAACCCAGCTCGCGTGCCGCTTTAATGGGCGAACAGCCCAACCCTTGGGACCTACTCCAGCCCCAGGATGCGACGAGCCGACATCGAGGTGCCAAACCATCCCGTCGATATGGACTCTTGGGAAGATCAGCCTGTTATCCCCGGGGTACCTTTTATCCGTTGAGCGACACCACTTCCACTCGTCGGTGCCGGATCACTAGTCCCGACTTTCGTCCCTGCTTGAGTTGTCACTCTCACAGTCAAGCTCCCTTGTGCACTTACACTCACCACCTGATTGCCAACCAGGCTGAGGGAACCTTTGGGCGCCTCCGTTACTGTTTAGGAGGCAACCGCCCCAGTTAAACTACCCACCAGGCACTGTCCCTGACCCAGATCATGGGCCGAGGTTGATAGATACCCAATTCGATCAGAGTGGTATTTCACCTGTGACTGACACTCCCACTGGCGTGGTGTGCTGATAACGTCTCCCACCTATGCTACACAAACCGAACCGAATATCAATACCAAGCTATAGTGAAGGTCCCGGGGTCTTTTCGTCCTGCCGCGCGTAACGAGCATCTTTACTCGTACTGCAATTTCACCGGGCCTGTGGTTGAGACAGCAGGGAAGTCGTTACGCCATTCGTGCAGGTCGGAACTTACCCGACAAGGAATTTCGCTACCTTAGGATGGTTATAGTTACCACCGCCGTTTACTGGGGCTTTTCCGCTTCGAACCCCACAGGGGTTCTAACAGGTCCTCTTAACCTTCCAGCACCGGGCAGGCGTCAGTCCGTATACATCAACTTCCACGTTTTCGCACGGACCTGTGTTTTTAATAAACAGTCGCTTCCCTCTATTCTCTGCGACCACCAAACACCAACCAACCGCATGGGCTGGTGATCTTCGGTGGCCCCCCTTCTCCCGAAGTTACGGGGGCATTTTGCCGAGTTCCTTAACCACAGTTCACCCGTTCGCCTGAGTATACTCTACTTGACGACCTGTGTCGGTTTGGGGTACGGGCTCACAACATCCTCGCTAGAGGCTTTTCTCGACAGTCCAGGATCACCACCTTCCCCACTCATAGTGGGATTCGTATCACGCCTGACCCATGATGCCTACCGGATTTGCCTAGTAGACGGGCTGCACGCTTACACCACGAAAACCAACCTCGTGGCGTGGCTACCAACCTGTGTCACCCCATCGCTTGACTACTACCAATGAAGGTCCCACGCACACCCAACACCACACAACCACAAGTGGTTGTTGCGGGTTGGGGTGGGTGGTTAGTACCACTGCTTCGTCATGGACGGCTGTTGTGAGGTACCAGAATATCAACTGGTTGTCCATCGACTACGCCTGTCGGCCTCGCCTTAGGTCCCGACTCACCCTGGGAAGATTAGCTTGACCCAGGAACCCTTCGTCATTCGGCGGAGCAGGTTTTCACTGCTCATTCGTTACTCATGCCTGCATTCTCACTCGCGCACACTCCACACCACGATCACTCGGATGCTTCCACGCAGTGCACGACGCTCCCCTACCCAACACACCACAACAGGTGTGTTGCCGCGGTTTCGGCGGTGTACTTGAGCCCCACTACATTGTCGGCGCAGAACCACTCGACCAGTGAGCTATTACGCACTCTTTCAAGGATGGCTGCTTCTAAGCCAACCTCCTGGCTGTCTTCGCGATCCCACATCCTTTTCCACTTAGTACACCCTTAGGGGCCTTAACCGGCGATCTGGGCTGTTTCCCTTTCGACCAACGGAGCTTATCCCCCGCAGTCTCACTGCTGTACTAGCATTCACTGGCATTCGGAGTTTGGCTGACATTGCTAAGATGGTAGTCCCGCTCAACCAACCAGTCGCTCTACCTCCAGGAAGCACCATACAACGCTGCACCTAAATGCATTTCGGGGAGAACCAGCTATCACGGAGTTTGATTGGCCTTTCACCCCTACCCACAGCTCATCCCCTCAGTTTTCAACCTAAGTGGGTTCGCGCCTCCACAACCTCTTACAGCTGCTTCACACTGGCCATGGGTAGATCACTCCGCTTCGGGTCCAGGACATGCCACTAACACTCACCCTAGTTAGGATTCGCTTTCGCTACGGCTACCCACACTCATGGTTAACCTCGCGACATGCCGCTGACTCGCAGGCTCATTCTTCAAAAGGCACGCCATCACCACCCACACACCCCACAACAGGGCACGCAAGCACGGCTCTGACGGTTTGTAAGCACACGGTTTCAGGTACTCTTTCACTCCCCTCCCGGGGTACTTTTCACCATTCCCTCACGGTACTACATCCGCTATCGGTCATTTCGGAGTATTTAGGCTTACCGGGTGGTCCCGGCAGATTCACAGCAGATTCCACGAGCCCGCTGCTACTCGGGGTATAACACATGGCCCAACACCACCAACACTGCATTCACGTACAGGACTCTCACCTTCTCCGGCAGGCGATTCCACACCACTTCCGCTTACAGCATCAATCATGCTCTCGTGTCATGCCACCACGAACAGCCACGCCCCACAACACCACACACGCAACCCTGGCACAGGTATCACACGCATACGGTTTAGCCTCATCCACGTTCGTTCGCCACTACTAGCAGAATCACAATTGTTTTCTCTTCCTGTAGGTACTGAGATGTTTCACTTCCCTACGTCTACCCCCACTAGCGCTATGCATTCACACTAGGGTCACCACCAATCACAGTGGCCAGGTTTCCCCATTCGGACACCCTCGGATCAACGCTTGATTGACAACTCCCCGAGGCCTATCGCGGCCTTCCACGTCCTTCATCGGCTCGAAATGCCAAGGCATCCACCGTGTGCCCTTCCAACACACACCAACCACCACAACGGCAGCCAGTCATGCACCGGACACAACGAATCAACCACACCTGCCACAGCAAGCGCGGTCACACACAAACAAACAAACCTTCACACACCACAACCACCACACACAGTGATGGTCATAGCACAACAAACAATACTTAATTCACAGAATAAAGAATTACTCGCGTCCACTATACAGTTCTCACACAACACCACCACACACCAACCAACCACCACACAGGCAGCCAGCACAGTGTGCCATGATCCAACAAGGACAATCGTGTTGCCCCAGACACCCAACAGCGCACCAATACCCACACACCCCAACCACACCGGCGGGACGACAAAACTTTTTGTTGCTCTACTCATACTGCTTGCCCATTGCGCACACGCTGATCCATCACCACCACATCCGTGCACATCCGGCGCACACGCGGTGATCATGCCCATGTGTGATCTCCACCCGGGGTAGCACCCACACCACCACACACCAACTACTGGCGCGCGGGGCATCAACCTGTGAGCACCACATTCAACAAAAAAGAGAAAAAATAAAATACTGCTCCTTAGAAAGGAGGTGATCCAGCCGCACCTTCCGGTACGGCTACCTTGTTACGACTTCGTCCCAATCGCCGATCCCACCTTCGACCACTCCCCCCACACACGGTGGTTGGGCCATGGGCTTCGGGTGTTACCAACTTTCATGACGTGACGGGCGGTGTGTACAAGGCCCGGGAACGTATTCACCGCAGCGTTGCTGATCTGCGATTACTAGCGACTCCGACTTCATGGGGTCGAGTTGCAGACCCCAATCCGAACTGAGGCCGGCTTTCAGCGATTCGCTCACCCTCACAGGTTCGCTGCGCGTTGTACCGACCATTGTAGCATGTGTGAAGCCCTGGACATAAGGGGCATGATGATTTGACGTCATCCCCACCTTCCTCCGAGTTCACCCCGGCAGTCTCTCATGAGTCCCCACCATCACGTGCTGGCAACATAAGACAAGGGTTGCGCTCGTTGCGGGACTTAACCCAACATCTCACGACACGAGCTGACGACAACCATGCACCACCTGTACACCAACCACAAGGGAAACTACATCTCTGCAGCGATCTGGTGTATGTCAAGCCCAGGTAAGGTTCTTCGCGTTGCATCGAATTAATCCACATGCTCCGCCGCTTGTGCGGGCCCCCGTCAATTCCTTTGAGTTTTAGCCTTGCGGCCGTACTCCCCAGGCGGGGCGCTTAATGCGTTAGCTACGGCACAGAAGTCGTGGAAGACCCCTACACCTAGCGCCCACCGTTTACGGCATGGACTACCAGGGTATCTAATCCTGTTCGCTCCCCATGCTTTCGCTCCTCAGCGTCAGTTACTGCCCAGAGACCTGCCTTCGCCATCGGTGTTCCTCCTGATATCTGCGCATTCCACCGCTACACCAGGAATTCCAGTCTCCCCTACAGCACTCAAGTTATGCCCGTATCGCCTGCACGCCCGGAGTTAAGCCCCGGAATTTCACAGACGACGCGACAAACCACCTACGAGCTCTTTACGCCCAGTAATTCCGGACAACGCTCGCACCCTACGTATTACCGCGGCTGCTGGCACGTAGTTAGCCGGTGCTTCTTCTCAAGGTACCGTCACAAAACGCTTCGTCCCTTGCGAAAGAGGTTTACAACCCGAAGGCCGTCATCCCCCACGCGGCGTCGCTGCATCAGGCTTGCGCCCATTGTGCAATATTCCCCACTGCTGCCTCCCGTAGGAGTCTGGGCCGTATCTCAGTCCCAATGTGGCCGTCCACCCTCTCAGGCTTACTGTCGCCGCCTTGGTAGGCCATTACCCCACCAACAAGCTGATAGGCCGCGGGCCCATCCCACACCGAAAAAACTTTCCACCACAATCACTACATCATGGTCCTATCTGGTATTAGACCCAGTTTCCCAGGCTTATCCCAAAGTGCAGGGCAGGTCACCCACGTGTTACTCACCCGTTCGCCACTCGAGTACCTTGCAAGCAAGGCCTTTCCGTTCGACTTGCATGTGTTAAGCACGCCGCCAGCGTTCGTCCTGAGCCAGGATCAAACTCTCCACAAAAAAAACAAGCACAAAACACTCGTTCCAAAGGCTCGTGAAAAGCCCAAACCTAACCAAACAAACGATGACACAACATCATCATTCAAAAAAAACATACAGGGCAATCAGTGCATCAAACGCGCAGCGGGTCTTGACGAGACAACCAACCACACACACCAACCACCCCAGCACTACCATCACGCACCACCAACAAGCAGCACCATGACACCAGCACACAACCGGCACCACACACCACCAACGATGCGCAACAAGCAGCACAACAACAAAAATAAAAGTATTGGCACACTATTGAGTTCTCACACAACACAACACCACCACCAACCAAGGCGACAGCATCACATCAAAAAAATTTCGCCAACCGCTCGTTTTCCTGACCGCCATCTCCACAACCACTGTGGGGGCGCTGTCGGTCGCGGCGACCCACATAAAGTTACACACCCCCCACCAACAACACAAACCCCCAGCTCACAACACCAAAACAACCACCACACAACACGTCGAAAAGCTAGCTTGTTACGCGTTCAATGGTCGCGCCGAGACTGCGGAGTTGTTCCACAAAGTTGGGGTAGCCGCGATCGATGTGGAAAACATCGTGAACTTCGGTGACACCGTCAGCACAGAGGCCAGCAAGAACCAAGCCTGCGCCCGCTCGAATGTCAGAGCTCCACACCGGCGTTGAGGAAAGCTGCTCAACACCACGGATCACTACATAATGACCATCCACTGTGGCGTCGGCACCTAATCGCATGAGTTCATCAACGAAGCGGAAACGAGCCTCGAAGATATTTTCGGTAATCACCGAGCTGCCTTCGGCGATGGTTGAAATACCAATGGCCATGGGTTGCAGATCGGTTGGGAATCCCGGATAAGGCAGGGTCTGAAAATCCACCGCCTGAGGACGATGGTCCATGCGGACCCGGAAGCCATGCTCATACGTCTCAACTTCCGCGCCGGCGACTTTCAGCTTTTCCAGGGGAAGATGCAGGTACTTCGGCGCAATTCCACCAACCGTGATGTCACCTTGCGTCATGGCCGCTGCATAGGCCCATGTTCCCGCGACAATGCGATCGCCGATAACCTCGTGATCAGCCGGGTGAAGCTTCCCCACACCATTGATCGTGATGGTGGAAGTGCCTTCACCGCTAATGTCTGCTCCCATCTCTTTGAGCATCACGCAGAGATCAAGAATTTCGGGCTCGCGGGCTGCGTTATCCAGCACGGTAGTTCCCTGCGCAAGCACGGAAGCGGTGAGAATATTTTCCGTCGCTCCCACCGAGGGGAAATCGAGGCGAATGTGTGCGCCACGAAGCTCATCGGCTTCCGCCACCACACAGCCGTGCTGGATATGCGTCGTCGCGCCGAGCTTCTCTAGGCCTGACTGGTGCATATCTAACGGGCGCGATCCGATGGCGTCGCCTCCAGGAAGCGCCACTTTCGCCCTGCCACAGCGTGCGGTTAGCGGACCGAGCACACAGACAGAGGCACGGAATTGGCGCACCGCGTCGAAGTCGGCATCGCTTGCAATTTCCGCAGGCGTAGTGATGCTGACGTTTGAGCCTTCAATGGTGACGAAGCATCCCAAGCCCTCGAGCACCCGCTTCATATAGGGAACGTCAAGAATCTCGGGACAGTTGCTCAACGTCGTGGTGCCTTCGGCAAGCAGCGCCGCGGACATCAGCTTCAAAACGCTATTCTTCGCGCCGGCCACGCGGACCGAACCAACGAGTCGTGCTCCACCGGTTACTAAAAATCTGTCATTCACGCCCATAACCCTACTGAAAGGCATGGGGAAAACGCGTAGTTTAGGGTTTATGGCTGTTCACCTGACCAAGATCTATACGCGTACCGGCGACGATGGTTCTACCGCCTTGGCTAATTTCGAGCGGGTTTCAAAGTCCGATCCCCGCCTTGCGGCTTATGCGGACTGCGACGAACTAAATGCTTCCATCGGCGTCGTCCTGGCCTTTGGGGAGCTCGGCGGGGACATTTCCGCCACTCTTTCTAGGGTGCAGAATGAGCTTTTCGACGCAGGAGCCGACCTCGCTACCCCTGTGGAGGAAAACCCCAAATATCCCCCACTTCGAATCGAACAGACCTATATCGACCGCCTTGAGGAAGATTGCGATCGATTCAACGAGGGACTGGCGAAACTGGACTCCTTTATCCTGCCTGGCGGCACCAAGGCGGCGGCTCTGCTGCATACCTCTCGCACTATTGCTCGTCGTGCGGAGCGAAAAGCATGGGAAGCAGTGCAGGCTTTCCCCGAGTGCACAAGCAAACTTCCTGCGCAGTACCTCAACCGGCTGTCAGATCTCTTGTTTATCCTCTGCCGGGTAGCCAATGATTCACAAGACGTGAAGTGGGTGCCGGGCGGCGAGCGCCCCTAGCTGGATCTAGCAAACCTGGAAGCGGGTTGAACCCCACGATCAGGGCAACGCGCCGATCCGCCTCGCAGCATTCACAGCCTCGTAGCGGGTGTGGGCTCCGAGCTTGCGCATCACGCTGCGTAGGTAACTCTTTACGGTTTCGGCGCCGATCCCCATTTCCTCGGCGGCCTCAACGTTCGTGTGCCCAAGCGCCACGCATGAGAGCACATCGAGTTCCCTGGCAGACAACTTGGTGGTTTGCTTCACCTGCACTGGGGCAACCATCTGATCGCAGAGTTCTTCGAGCTCTTGGCGGATGTCTTCTTGCTCGATTCTGTTCGCCAGCATTCGCAGCTTGGAATGGGTGGAACGAACTTGCTCCCACTCAGCGCCGTTGAGGGCTCGGTTCTGTTTCATCGAACCGGTCCGGACACCTTCGGGCCTGCGGGCTGCCGCGTTAATGGCGAGATCCTGCTCTAGTACTCGAGCAGTCATCGCTACTTCTTCGATAACTTTGTCCCCAAGGCGCACTGGAGAATGGACGCCAACGTAGAGGATGCCACGCACTTCGCGATGCACGATAACCGGAACCGCCACGATTGAGTGCAGACCTTCATCCTGGATCACGGAGTCCATCTCGTGCGAAATCACGTTGGCGCGGGTGTAGTCACTCACGCCTACCGGTCGGCGCGTTTTTAGTACCCGGCCGCCGACGCCCACGCCGCTGTCGATGCAAAGATTTTGCAGCGCTGGCGTGCGCAAGCCGATCCACTGGCTAATTTGCAGGCGATTCTCGCCGACCACTGTGGCGTACATGGTCACTGGGATACCTGTGGCATTTTTGAGGGACGAAAGTGCAGAACGAATGGCGTCTTCATCGTCACGGATGCGTTGTGATTCCACCGTGAGTCCTCCTGTCAATTCCCCGGGGCGCTGGCCACGACCGCGGCCAAGAGGGCTCGCCATCCGAGGTGTCTGCTTAGAACAGTGCAAAGTATAGCGCGAGAACGGGGGTATTCAAAGCAACGCCAATTGCCCGAATCCGCTGCCTATACTTCCGGTTTCGGGCATCGGCGGGGGTGACACAGGGGCATTGCACTCGAGAGCTGGACGTCGGAATGACGGGAGAATAGCCCCACCTTGAACCTTGGAGGATGCGCTCGATCTGCGCATTTCCCCAGTTAAAATCGGTTTCAGGCAATCATGCCTCGAAGTGAAGTGTGCGTCGGTGCAACAATCCCCCCCCTTGCAAAATTTGCAGAGAGCAAACTCCATCGCCCGGTTAGGGCTAACGAAAAACACAGAGAATCCTGGGTGGCTGCGCCCGATTCTCTCCGACTGCCGGGCATGAACAGCGGCGCTTCTTGTGACAATTTTCACCAGTATCGCTAGAGACGATCACTAGACCGACCAGTATGCTACGGTAGACGAATCGGTCTAGCATTTTGCTTGCAGGGGCGCTAAACTCTTGAACGCAACTCAAAACAAAAGGAGCATTCTTCATGGCACAGATCTACAACGACATCTTGGAGACCATCGGCAATACCCCCTTGGTTCGCCTCAACCGCCTGAGCAAGGATCTGCCGGGCAATGTTTTGGTCAAGATTGAATCCTTCAACCCCGCAAATTCAGTGAAAGATCGCATCGGCAAGGCGATCGTAGACGCAGCCGAGGCCTCAGGCGAGCTCAAGCCCGGCGGCACGATCGTGGAGGCCACTTCCGGCAATACAGGCATCGCCCTTGCGCTGGTTGGCGCCGCACGCGGCTACAACGTAGTTCTGACCATGCCCGAGACCATGTCCTTGGAGCGCCGCGTGATGCTTCGTGCCTACGGCGCAGAAATCGTGCTCACCCCAGGCGCTGCTGGTATGCAGGGCGCAGTGGACAAGGCCAACGAGATTGTGGAGGAGCGCGAGAACGCGATTCTTGCACGCCAATTCGCTAACGCAGCAAACCCGGAGATCCACCGCAAGACCACCGCAGAGGAAATTTGGCGTGATACCGACGGCGAGATCGATATCTTTGTCGCCGGCGTTGGCACCGGCGGCACCGTCACCGGTGTCGGTGAGGTTTTGCGTGACCGCAAGGACGATATCCAGATCTACGCGGTAGAGCCGGAGGCTTCCGCGCTGCTGACCACCGGCAAGGCGGGTCCGCACAAAATCCAGGGTCTGGGCGCCAACTTCATCCCAGAGGTGCTCAACCAGAAGGTCTACGATGGTGTGCTTACCGTCTCCAACGAGGACGCCGTAGCAACCTCCCGCAAACTCGCCGCCGAGGAGGGCATCTTGGGAGGCATTTCCACCGGCGCCAACGTGAAGGCTGCTTTGGAGCTCGCTTCGCGCGAGGAAAACAAGGACAAGACGATCGTGACCGTGGTGTGCGACTACGGCGAGCGCTACGTCTCCACGGTGCTCTTCGAAGACATCCGTGACTAAAAATTCTGCAGTTCAGCCCCGGAAGGTCATGGCCTTTCGGGGCTTTCCACTGCTCCCCCAGCCTCACTACTGATAGGTTTATTCACCATGAAACACATCCTGAACACGATTCGCGAGGATTTAAAAAACGCACGCGAACACGATCCTGCGGCGCGTGGCGAAGTTGAAAACGCGATCGTGTACTCGGGACTCCAGGCCATCTGGGCCCACCGCGTGGCGCACTGGCTCTGGCTACGCGACGTTAAAGGCCCCGCCCGAATCCTTGCCCAGGCCACCCGGTTTTTCACCGGCATTGAGATTCACCCAGGTGCAACCATCGGCAGGCGATTCTTCATCGACCACGGCATGGGCATCGTCATCGGCGAAACCGCCGAGATTGGCGAAGGCGTCATGCTGTACCATGGGGTGACCCTTGGCGGGCAGGTACTTACGCAAACGAAGCGTCACCCCACCATCGAAGACAACGTCACCATTGGTGCTGGTGCAAAGGTGCTGGGCCCCATCACCATCGGCGAAGGATCAGCCATCGGTGCGAACGCGGTAGTGACAAAGGACGTGCCAGCCAAACACATCGCCGTGGGCATCCCGGCGAAGGCGCGTCCGCGCAAGGACGGCGAATGCATCAAACTCGTCGATCCTGACTACTACATTTAGGACGCGCACGGGGGACGTCGAAAAGCAAGTAAGTAGAGAAGCCGCCCTTCGTGGCGGCTTTGCTGCGACTAGGCCCGCAGATCCTCAAATTCTGGGTTCTTAGCAATGAAGTGCTCCACCGCGGAACACGTGGGCCGGACCTTGAGACCGTGCTCGCGAGTATCTTCCAGAGCCTCGCGGATCAGTGGCTTAGAAAGCCCCTTGCCCTGGAAATCCTCAAGCACGACGGTGTGGTTGAAGTCCCGCACGCCGTCGTTTTCTACGTACTCAGCAAAGCCTGCAAGGTCTTCACCGAGGAAAATGGCGTAGCGGCTCTGCACAACTTCATGGCGAACTTCGGTGTGTGTTTCGGACAAGGTATTGCTCCTTCGTTTCTGGGACAGCGATAGCTCCCAGTATGCCGGAAACGATTAGAAGCAGAAAGAAAAATGCCCCAACCATAAGGCTGGGGCAAAGTGTGGCACGGACCAGGATCGAACTGGTGACCTTCCACTTTTCAGGCGGACGCTCTACCAACTGAGCTACCGCGCCACTGGCTACCGAAGTAACCGAGCGACCCTGACGGGACTTGAACCCGCGACCTCCGCCGTGACAGGGCGGCGCGCTAACCAACTGCGCCACAGGGCCTTATTTGCTGCAAGTACCGGCGTTCACCTGCACAATCTGCAACGAGGCTTTACTTTACACAGGCAGAAGAATAACGCACAAATCTGCACGTCAAGACATATTTCACTAGCGTTGAAAGTAGGCATACAAGCTTTGTACAAGGAGGAATCATGTTGCTGGAGCAAAGAAAAGCGATCGTCATTGGTGGCACTATCGGCATTGGTGCGGGCATTGCAAAAGTCTTGCGGGAGCAGGGTGCCCAAGTGATCGTCACCGGCGTCACCGAGGAAGAATGTGAGTCAGCAGAGCAATCGGGATTCAAAGCTTTGCAGCTCGACGTGCGCAAACTTGACGAATGCCGAAAGGTTGTCGAGCAGGCGGCGCAGAAGTTGAGCGGCCTCGATATCGTGGCATGCAACGCAGGCGTGTATCCGCAGTCAAGTATTGAGGAAATGAGCGACGAAGACTTCGACGCAATCTTCAACATCAACGTCAAGGGCATGCTTCACGTCGTGCGCGCTGCCATGCCACACCTTGAGCACACAGAGAACGCAGCCATCGTTGTGACTTCCTCAATCACAGGCAATATCACCGGCTACCCTCGCTGGGCACATTACGGCGCCACGAAAGCCGCGCAGATGGGGTTTGTGCGCTCCGCCGCCATCGAGCTCGCTCCGAAGGGGATTCGCATTAACGCGGTGCTGCCCGGCAACATCCTCACTCCGGGACTCAAGGCCATGGGAGAGGAGTATCTGACTCAAATGGCTCGCAGCGTCCCGATGGGCACCCTGGGAACTCCGGAGGACATTGGTGGGGCGGTCGCGTTCTTGGCATCTCCCCCGGCGCGCTACGTTACCGGGCAGAGCATCATCGTTGATGGAGGTCAGATCCTTCCGGAATCTCCTGAAGCCTTGGAAGAACTTCGCGCCTAAGCTTTTCGACGCCCACGCAACGCAAAAGCAGCACCCTCAAATCAGGATGCTGCTGCGATGTTTTGCGACCCTGACGGGACTTGAACCCGCGACCTCCGCCGTGACAGGGCGGCGCGCTAACCAACTGCGCCACAGGGCCTAAACATGCCACACTGCCCCGCAATTCATTTTGTGGGGTGATGGCTGTACTCCCAACGGGATTCGAACCCGTGTCGCCGCCGTGAAAGGGCGGTGTCCTAGGCCCCTAGACGATGGGAGCGAGTACACCAGCGCTGCGCGCTTTGTGACTGGAAAGAACTATACTTGAACTCTGCCAGAACACAAAACGCCTGCGCAGGGGCAGGATTCTAGCCGTCGAGACCGTCCCAGAACGCGGGCCAGAACCCGTCACGAAAAGCATCGCCGTACGGGCCTGCAGGCAGCATGTTGCCCAGGTTCTGGATGTGCTGGATCAGTTGAATTTAGGCGTCGATCAAAATGACTCTTCCTTCCTGAGGGATCGAAGGACCACCGCACATAGAGCGCAGGTCACATTGTGTATAGACGGAAAAATAGCACCCCTATATTGGGGTGCTATTTCAGTAGTGGGCCCTCCGGGGCTCGAACCCGGGACCTGCGGATTAAAAGTCCGTAGCTCTACCAACTGAGCTAAAGGCCCGTGACCAAATGCTTAGCCACTTCCAGCAGTCTACATCACCAATTTTGTGCGTTTCAAAACGGCCACGAAAACGCCCCACGAACCGCGTTGAACGTGCGATGCGTGGGACCTTTCGTCGAAAAGCTAGCGAAGCGTCTTAGCCGAGCTTCATGGAGCCAGTCTCCTGGAAACGCTGGTGGAAGGACAGGGCGTTCGCCAGGTCGTGAGGCGTCTGCATGATCTTCTTCTCCTCAGCGATCTTCAGAGCGCGCTCGTAGTACTCCTCCAGCAGCGGACGGTAATCCGGGTGAGCCAGAGCGATCATCTTCTGCACCTTCTGGCGAGGTGCCAGGCCACGCAGGTCGGCGTAACCGTACTCGGTGATGATGACCTTGACGTCCTGCTCAGTGTGGTCGACGTGGGAGACCATGGGCACGATGGCGGAGATGTCGCCACCCTTGGCGTCGGAGGGCGTGATGAAGGAAGAAACCAGGCCGTTGCGGGTGAAGTCCGCAGAGCCGCCCACGCCGTTCATCATGCGGGAACCGATGACGTTGGTGGAGTTCACGTTGCCGTAGATGTCGGCCTCGATCAGGCCGTTGGTGCAGATCAAGCCCAGGCGACGCACGACCTCGGGGTGGTTCGAGATCTGCTGCGGGCGCAGAATGATCTGCTTGGCGTAGCGGGACGCCTCGTTGTTCATCTTCTCTGCATACTCAGGAGAAAGCGAGAAGGAGGTAGCGGAAGCGACGGTCATCTTGCCGGCGTCGATCAGGTCGACCATGCCGTCCTGAATCACCTCGGTGTAGGCCTTGATGTTCTCGAACTTGGAGTCAAGCAGACCCGCCATCACAGCGTTCGGCACGTTACCCACGCCGGACTGCATGATGTAGCCGTCGTAGGTGAGGCGGCCAGCAGCAACTTCGCCCTCAAGGAAGTCGAGGAAGTGGCCGGCGATCTTCTTAGAGGTCTCATCGACGGGCTTGAAGGGGGCGTTGCGGTCCGGGGCGTCGGTCTCGACCACTGCTACAACCTTGTCCAGGTCGATGTCGATGTAAGTGGACCCGATGCGCTGCTCGGGAGCGGTGATCGGGATGGGCTGGCGGTTCGGCAGACGGTTGATGCGGTAGATATCCGCCATGCCCTCAAGTTCTTCGGACTGCCAGGAGTTGACCTCAATGATGATCTTCTCGGCGTTGTCTAGGTACTCAACGTTGTTACCGATGGACGAGGAAGGAACAATGTGGCCTTCTTCGGTGATGCGCACAGCTTCCACAATTGCCACATTCATCTGCCCGAAGAAGCCCTGCTCGACGTACAGGCCGGACTCCGAAAGGTGGTAGTCCATGTAGTAGGTGGTGCCGTCGTTGATCTTGCTACGCAGGATCGGGTCGGACTGATAAGGGGTACGGAAGCGAATCGCGTCGGCCTCCGCCAGAACACCATCGCAGTCCGGAGCGGTGGAAGCACCGGTGAACAAGTCGATCATGAACTCTTCACCACGATCGTGTGCTTCCTTGGCGCGATTAGCGATCGCCGTGGGCAGTGCCTTGGGGTAGCCAGCGCCGGTGAAGCCCGAAATACCGATCTTATCGCCGTGATTGATCAGCTCGGCTGCCTCTTCGGCAGTCATCACCTTGTTTTTGAGCTGTGCATTTCCAATACGGGACATCTAGTTCCTCCTCTACGTGCTTTGCCTGGATGAAATCAAGCCGAGGCAAAGCAAGGTTCATTCACCGCGGGAACTGAGGCTGTGAATCAGCAAGCAACTCACCGTGGTTAGTTACGAAGCCCACAATAACGCAAAACGGCAACCGGTGTGCGCCATTCTGTTGAATATGCGCCCCCAAAACGGTGCAGTTTGAGCTGAACGCCACCTTTGAGTTCAATGGGCAAGGTGACGCTGCAAATTGGTTCCCTTACTATGCAATCCCCCGTTGTCCTCGCTCCGATGGCGGGGGTAACCAACGTGGCATTTCGATCGCTCTGCCGCGAGCAAGAAAGAGAAAAAACTGGCACCGTCTCGGGGCTCTACGTCTGCGAGATGATCACCGCACGCGCCCTGGTTGAAGGCAATGAAAAAACGCTGCACATGACAACCTTCGCCCCAGACGAACAACCCAGGAGCATGCAGCTATACACCACGGACCCCGAGTACACCTATAAAGCTGCGAAGAAAATCGTCGATGAAGATCTGGCCGATCACATCGACATGAACTTCGGCTGCCCCGTACCCAAGGTCACCCGGCGCGGCGGAGGATCCGCGCTCCCCTACAAGCGACGCCTTTTCGGCAATATCGTTGCCGCGGCGGTAAAAGCGTGTGAAGGCACCGATATTCCCGTGACCGTGAAGTTCCGCGTGGGGATCGACGACGAGCACCACACGCACCTCGACGCCGGGCGAATCGCCGCCGAAGAGGGCGCCGCTGCCGTCGCTCTGCACGCCCGCACCGCGGCACAGCGTTACTCTGGCGAGGCCGACTGGAGCCACATCGCTCGCTTGAAAGAACACATGATGGACTCCGGCATCCCTGTGTTGGGCAACGGCGACATTTTTAAGGCAACCGACGCCAAAGCGATGATGGATCAGACTGGTTGCGATGGTGTTGTGGTGGGGCGCGGCTGCTTGGGGCGTCCTTGGCTCTTTGCGGAACTCTCAGCGGCACTGCGTGGCGAGCCGATCCCCGAAGAGCCCACGCTGGGAGAAGTCACCGGGATCATCACGCGGCACGCCGAGCTGCTCGTCGCCCATGAAGGTGAGCGCAAAGGTTGTCGCGACATGCGCAAGCACATGGGTTGGTATCTCCGAGGCTTCCCCGTTGGCGGCGAAGTACGTGCCCAGCTTTCGGGCATCAACACGCTGGAGGATCTCCAAAGAGTTCTCGACCCTTGGAAGGATTCACAGGCACGCGCCGAGGATGCAGACGGCGCACGCGGGCGCAAGGGATCACCATCAAAGGTCGTACTTCCCGAAGGCTGGCTCGACGACCCCGAGGACGAAACTGTCCCCGAAGGCGCCGACATCATGCACTCAGGCGGCTAGGCCCGCCCGCGGTGCAGCGCGCGAATTGCCCGGGCACAGGCTTCGGTCCGCTCCATCGGCACCATGTGCCCACATCCCTCCAGCACCTCAACCGAGGTGTGGAAAAAGTCCTTTGCACATGCAGCATTGCCGGGTGAAATGACCTTGTCTTGATCGCCCCACAGGATGCGGATGGGCACGGACTGTTCCTGCGCGATCTCACCCGCCCGGTGCGACAATTCGACCCGCTGCGCAGGAGGGCATCCCACCAGGGCTGCCGAGATTTCTGCGAATACTCCTGCACGATCCGGATGCTGTGCGCGACGTTGCGCTTTCTCCAACGCCGAGGCAGTAACACGCCCGGAATCTGCATACGCTGCGCGTTCCATTGCCGCCAGGACTGGCTTTGCTTTCAACCCCAAGAAGGCTGGGCCGATTCTTTTGCGAGCCGCCAGGCGCACAATGGGGGTGATCTTTTCGCTGAAACCACTTGGAGCCAAAAGCAGAAGTCCCGCCACCTCGTGCGGACGCTGGCAGAGCATCGCCTGCACGATGAGGCCACCCAAAGAATGTCCCACGAGGATCGGCTTGAAGTCGGCGTCCATTTCGCCACGGAGGGCGTCGAAAAGCTCCCACATTGCGCTGGCGATGGATCCAACGGTGGATTCCTGCAAACGCGGCGACTGCCCGAATCCGGGGATGTCCACGGAAATCACCTGAAAATCATCGCTGACAAGCTGCGAAAGCGCATCGAAATCCTCCAACTCGCGGCCGATGCCGTGGACGGCGAAAATAGTTGGACCTGTGCCTTGGATTTTCACGCGCTGGCCGCGCACCCTCAGCATTCGAACTTGCGGTGTCGTGGGGCCGCGAAAATGCATGCCATCGCGCACGTCGGTGTCATGGAAGTCCTTGCGCTCTTGCGCGTAGTTGTTGCGTAGCGTCCAAGGCGCGGTGTCGCTGACAACCGGGAAGGCATGGATGCCCCGGCGGACGTAGCCGGAATCCAGGTCAATGATGCGCTGGGGCTCGAATTGCGCCGGGCGTGTCGGGGTTGCCTCTGTGAAGCCTTCCGCCCGCAGGTGTTGCAAAATTCTGGCGAGAAACTCGCCAACCAGTTCGGCGCGCAAGGTATAGGAATCGTTGACATAACCGAGAGTGAAGCTCAGATTTGGCACCTCATCCAGCATCATGCCACGCCAAGCAATGTGTTGACCTGGGTCGATGTGTTTGGAGTCTACTTCGATCTGAATACCGCCGAATGCAAGCAGGTTCAAACCGGTCGCTTTGATGAGCACTTCGCAAGGAATTTTTTCCCCGGAATCAAGGGTGATGTCATTGCTATGCAGAGACGCAATGGTTCCAGTGTGCACCTGCACCTTTCCCCGCTCAATGAGCTGAAAAAGATCACCGTCGGGCACCCTGCACACTCGCTGGGTCCACAGAGGGTACTGGGCTTCGAAGGCTTGGCGGTCCTCCGGCCTGCTCAGCAGGGCTTCTCGATGTTTGCGAAGGGTCGATTCCACCAGGCTGGGCCTGATACGCGAAAGCCAGAGGGTGAGCCTTTGGGTTTGGATAGCCCTGCAACGGTCGAGGCGATCCACCCAGGTTTCGGGCACTACCCTCCTTAACGGAGCAAGAACGTCCTTATCCCCCATAGCCGCAAGGTGATTCGCCGTTCTTTGCACGAGGTGAACTTTCGCTCCTAGCTCACTCAGCGCGGGCGCCAGCGTCACGGCTGTCGCTCCCGATCCCACAATGGCTACCTCGCGACCGTTGAGTTTGTTGGCTGGGTGTTCAGGATCTTGGGGCCAACGTTGGGGATCCACGATAGTGCCCGAAAAGTTTGCCTCGCCGGCTAAGAGCGGTTGGTGCGACTGGTGGTGGTCATAATAGCCACAGCCGAGGTGAATCCAGCGCGCTCGGATGATGAAGTCGCCAGACTGGCTCGTACCCTTCACACGCCATAGGCCATCCAGAAATTCGATAGATTCCACCCGATGTCCAAAGCGTGTGCGGGCAGACATGCCGCTGAGCTGGGCGGCCTGGCATAGGTAGTTGCGAATCTCCTCGCCGGTACCCAAAGGACGGGTGCCCCTCCAGGGCAGGAAGCTGAAACAATAGGAATCGATATCAGAATCACTACGAACCCCCGGGTAGCGAAAGGTATCCCAAGTACCACTGAAATCTTGCTTTTCTTCGAGCACCGCCCAGTTGAGATTGTCGATCTGATTGAGGTGGTGCGCTACCGCGATTCCCGCAATGCCAGCGCCGATAATTACCACGTCAAAGAGGGTTTCTTCCATAACAGCTCATTCTACTGAACACTGTTCAAGAGGCGGGCCGTTTTTGTGACGAAGTTGAGCTCGTTTCCACAATCGATTTCTCAGCGCGCGCATCAACACAAAACGGTTTAGAATATCGCCATGCGCACCGCCTACCGTGAACACCTGGACGCCTTCTCCCACGATCTCACCGAAATGTGCGATCTGGTCATCCAAGTGTTGCGGGACGCCAGCAAAGGGCTTTGCAACAACTCACTGCAGGCTTCGGAACACGCACTTTCGCTTGGCGACGAACTGACCGCCATAAAGCAACGCTCCACCGCTCGGGCGTTTCAGCTTCTTGCATTGGAAGGCCCGGTTGCTCGCGACTTGCGCCAAATTCTGAGCTCGATCTACATCATCGAAGACCTCGATCGCATGGTATCCCTGGCAAAACACATTGCGTCGACGGCGCGAAAGCGCTATCCGGATCCCGTCATCGAAGAGCCCATCATGGGGTACTTCCGCGAAATGTCCCGCCTATGCATCGAGATGGCCGAAAAAATCCAGACCATCCTCCAAGACCCAGACGCCGACGTTGCGCTGGTCCTTTCCGCCGATGATGACGCCGTGGATGATCTCCACGATCACTTGATGGGCATGCTCACCACAAGGCCATGGGACTACGGCACCCGAGCCGCCGTGGATTGCACACTGATTGTTCGCTACTTTGAGCGCTTTGCTGATCATGCCGTGGCGGTGGCAAGCCACATCGTGTACCTCGCCACCGGGCTTACCCCCCGCGACTATCGCGCGAAACGGCGTGAGGGGGAAGAACGCGCCGAAATCGAGCGCCGCTTCAACGAACTCGAGCGCCAATTCAGCAATTACCAGTGGCCCAAAGCGATCGACTAAACAACGCTCGCGCCGAGGGGCAGCAACTCCACTTCCAGGCGACGCCAACCGCCAACAGGATAACGCTCACGCTCGTCCCGCCCGTGTGTGCGACGAACGCGATAGCGGCTCAACAGCTCTTGGACGCACACGCGAATTTCTAACAACGACAACGCGCGACCAGGGCAAGCATGTGGTCCCTCGCCCCACACCACATTGTTGCTGGCGTGTTCTTCTGGCCGAAACTCATCCACCTCAAAAGCCTGGGGATCGCGGTTTGCCGCAGTCCAATGCACCCGCAATTGCTGGCCTTTGCGGATTCGAACGCCAGCTACTTCAACGTCACGAGTGGCTACTCGACGATTACTCACGAAGGGATCGTCAATGCGGAGAAATTCGTTGATGATGGCGTCCCACTCACGCTGGCTTGCGCCCTTTGCCAAATGTTCCTGCAAATGCGGTTGATCGCTCAGGCCTTCGAGCACCACCGCAATGCACGCGGCCATTGAACCCAAATCACCGGCCGTCCAATTACGCAAGATCGAAACAATTTCCGGAGGTTCGAGCTCCCGGCCAGCGCTGCGATCGTGCACGAGTTGGGAGGTCACTGTCTGGTCTGGGTGCTCCATCAGTGGCGTGATCACTGCTCGGATCATTTCGTCATAGCGCCGCGCAATTTCTGCGGTCTGCTTCGGATCCTGAGAACGGGTGGCCTTTTGATTGTCCTTCACCCACTGCACCAACTGTGGTGCCATACTGACCGGCCAGCCAAGCCACGCGATCATTGCCTTGACGGCGAAGGGTGCCCCAATTTCCATTACCGCATCGATTGCTTCCGAGGGTGGCAGAGCTTCCAAAACGTCTGCTGCCACTTTTTGGAACCTCGATTCCAAAGGTGCGACTACCTCTGGGGCAAGGTAAGCATCGATGAGGGTTCGGAATCTTGCGTGTTCCTCACCGTCGAGCCCATTGGGGATTTGCAGATGTCTGCTTACAGCGGAACTAAACGTTGCGGGATCATTCACGATTGAACGAACTGCCTGGTTGCTGTAAGCACACAAAGGCTCGCCGCCTAATTCATGGACCGCGAGCTGAGTGTCTGCGTCTACTCGGGGATCTTCACTGCGATTCATATTCCCGAGCTTAATCGTGTTTTATCCGAAGCGGCCGGAGATGTAGTCCTCGGTTTCCTGCTTTTCCGGGTTGGAGAAGATTTTCTTGGTGTCCGCTACTTCCACCAAGCGGCCTGGTTTGCCCGTGGCTTCGAGGGAGAAGAAGGCTGTCTGGTCGGACACACGGGACGCCTGCTGCATGTTGTGGGTGACGATCACGATGGTGTATTCCTCTTTCAGTTCGTGAATGAGGTCTTCCACCGCCAGCGTAGAAATCGGGTCCAGTGCGGAACAGGGCTCGTCCATGAGGAGGACTTCCGGTTCGACGGCGATGGCGCGCGCGATGCACAGGCGCTGCTGTTGGCCACCGGAAAGTCCCCCACCGGGCTTATCCAGGCGATCCTTTACTTCTTCCCACAGGTTGGCGCCACGCAAAGAGCGCTCGGCTACCTCGCGCAGCTTCTTTTTGTCTTTCACGCCCGCGAGTTTGAGCCCGGCCACCACGTTTTCTTCGATTGACATTGTGGGGAAAGGGTTAGCTTTTTGGAATACCATGCCGATGGTGTTGCGGACGCTGACGGGATCAACGTCCTTTGCGTAGATGTCTTTGCCGTCGAGAAGCACCGTACCTTTGACGCTGGCGCCTGGGGTGACTTCGTGCATGCGGTTGAGGGTGCGAAGCACAGTAGATTTGCCGCAACCGGAAGGACCGATAAAGGCGGTGACGGAGCGGGGCTCCACGTCCAGGTTGACGTCTTGTACTGCGTGGAAATCGCCGTAGTAGATGTTGAGGTCACGGATGGAAAGCTTTGACATGTGTGTGCGCCTAGCCTTTGTGGGTGAGTGTGGAGTTCGGATTCGCTTAGTGCTTTGCAGCAAACTTGGCAGAGATCAGCCGGGCACCAATGTTCAACACGGCAATGATGAGTACCAGGGTGAGTGCGGCGCCCCAGAGCTTGTCCAGGACGGCAGGTGCGGTGCCGGCTTTGAACATGTCGAGCATCATCAGCGGCAGTGATGATTGCGGGCCGTTCATTGCGTCCCAGTTGATGGACTGGGTGGATCCCACGAGGATCAGCACGGGAGCCGATTCACCCATCACACGTGCAATGGCGAGCATGACGCCCGTGACGATGCCAGACAACGCGGTTGGCAGCACGATTTTCACAATCGTCTTCCATTTCGGCACGCCAAGCGCGTAGGAAGCCTCGCGAAGATCGGCGGGAACCACCCGGAGCATTTCTTCGGTGTTGCGGATGATGACGGGGATCATCAAAATCACCAGGGCCAGGGATACCGCGATACCGGAGCGGTCGAACCCGAACATAACAATCCACAGCGAGTACACGAACAGCGCCGCCACTATGGAGGGGACACCGGTGAGGATATCCACCATGAACGTCGTAACTTTGCCAAGCCTCGACGTACCGGCGTATTCCACCAGGTAAATGGCCGTGGCGACGCCGATGGGAATAGAAATGAGCGAGCAGATTGCCGTTTGTGTGAACGTGCCAATGATGGCGTGCAGCGCACCGCCGCCTTCGATTGAATAGAGCACGCCCTTTTGGGAAGTGGTCCACCAGGTGACGTTCGCAATCGCCCCGATGCCGCGTGAGATCACCGTGTACAGCACCCATCCGAGGGGAATGAGTGCGAATGCCATGGAGGCGGTGATCGCTACCGTGGCCACCGAGTTGCTTGCTTTACGACGTTTAGAGATGTGGCTAAAGGTTGACTGCTTCTTTAAATTCTTTGCGTCAATGGTCATCGTCATGGCTGCGTGTTCCTTACTTGCGCTTGGTAATAATCCCGCGGGCGATGGAGTTCACCACGAACGTCAAGGCAAACAGCATGAGGCCAGCAGCGATGTATGCGCCGGCGCGCAGGTCATCGTTGAATTCAGGTGCCGCATTGGCGATGGCCGTGGCGAAGGTGGTGCCACCGTCGAAAAGGGAGAAGCGGAATTGGCTCGATGGGGAGACCACCAGGTACAGCGCCATGGTTTCGCCGAGTGCGCGTCCCAGCCCCAGCATCGATCCGGAAATGAAACCGGGCATACCGAAGGGCAGGACAGTCATACGGACGACCTCCCAACGAGTGGCCCCCAAAGCCAGTGCCGCCTCGCGTTGCCCTACTGGGGTTTGGACGAAGATTTCACGGGCAGTCGCAGCGATCACGGGCAGAATCATGACCGCGAGGACGATGCCGCCGGTGAGCATGTTGCGGCCAGTATCAAAAGATGGGGAGTTTGCGTAGGTGGCAAACAGTGGAATGCCGCCTGCAACTTCGTGGAGCCAGTTGTAGAAGCCCGAGAGTGACGGCCCTAGCACTTGCCAGCCCCAGAGGCCGAACACAATCGAGGGCACCGCAGCCAGCATGTCCACCAGGAAACCCAGTGGTTTCACCAAACGCGCAGGGGCGTAATTGGAAAGAAAGATGGCAATGCCGAGCGCTACTGGCATGGCAAGGATCAGGGCGATTGCTGAGATCAGCACCGTGGCCGCCAGCAGGTTGGGGATGCCGAATTGCATGGCAGCGGTGTCGGCGAGATTCCAGTCGCCTGCGTAGGTGAAGAAATTCGCCACATTGTTTTGCAGGGCTGGCACTGCGCGCCAGAGGAGGAACAGGCCGATGGCGCCGATCACGAGCGTGATCGTTGTTGCCGAGGAGGTTGCAATGCCCTTGAACACCACGTCGCCCAAGCGTCGCGCGCCACGGCTGGGTTTTGTCGTTTCAGGTTCCTTCGCCGGTGGCGTCGCGGTGGTGGTGGGAATGTCGCGTGTAATGACGGCGGGCTGGAGTGTGCTGTCCATGGGAGGCTGTATTCCTTTTGCGGAATCGATGAGGTTTTCCTTTTCACCGCCAATCTCCACAGCGCAAACAGAAACCTGTTTGAGACATAAGAAACCTAGAGGTACGGGCTTTCCTGGAGGAATCCCCGACCCCTGGGTGAGATTGTGATGATGCGGTAGCGCTTATGCGGTGCGCGTGTTCGCCAAGGAAAGCTCGGTGGAAGGAGAAAGCTTGGCAACTACCTTGTTGCTCATACGTGCGACGGTGGAGCCGACGGAGGACTTCTTTCCTTCGTTCATGCGTTCCATGTTGTCGAAAGCAACATCGGCGGCGACGATGAGCTGCTCAGCGGTGGGGAGATCGAGCTTCTGAGCGATGGTGGCTGCCATAGTTTTCATCCTTTGTATGCGTATTGTTGTGCGTTTTGGATTTCGCCGCCTCCCGCAACTTGGGAGGCGCTCCCGATTGCTAGGAGATGGCTTCGACGGCCTTCTGCAAGCGATCGTGGAGGGAACCCTTCACTGGTATGTAGCCAAGCTCTTCAAGCTGTGCGTCCTGGGAGTTCAGTACCACAGTTAGGAAGTCCTTGACCTGATCACGGGTTTTCTCGTCGTATCCCTTGGAGCAGACGAGTTCGTAGGTGGTCAGCACCAGCGGGTATGCGCCCTGATCCTTCATGGAGAAGAGCTTTTCGGTGTCCACCACCATGTTGTTGCCTTCAGTCTTGAAGGCGAGGTTGTCAAGCGCCACGCCAACGGTGTCCGCGTCGAGCTTGACCGGACCTGCACCGAAGTCCAGGTTTGCAATGCCGAGATTCTGCTGCTTTGCAAAACCGGATTCGACGTAGGTAATACCGCCGTCGATGTTGGCCACTTCGCTGGCAACGCCATTGGAACCGGAAGCGCCCGCGCCAACGGCGGAGGGGAAGGATTTGCCTTCGGTGTCCCATTCGCCGGTGGACGCCTTCAGGAACTTCTGGAAGTTATCGGAAGTGCCGGACTCATCAGAGCGGTAGACCACCTTGATGTCCTTATCAGGGAGGTCTTTGCCTTCATTCTCCTTGGCAATCTGGGGATCGTTCCACTTCTTGATGTCACCCTTGAAAATCTTGGCAACAGTGGCAGTTGAGAGATTCAGGTCCTCAACGCCCTCAAGGTGATAGGCGATCGCTACGGGCCCAACGACCATTGGCAGGTGCCAGGCCTCGTTGCCTCCGCAGCGTTGCTTGGCGGGATCAATCTGATCGGTCTTCAGTGGGGAGTCAGAACCACCGAAAGCGACCTGGCCAGCGATGAAGTTCTTCACGCCCGAGCCCGACCCAGTGGCGTTGTACGCCAGTGAAGCGCCGGACACCGCAGACTGATACTGAGTGGCGAAGTAATTCATCGCGTTTTGCTGCGAGGAAGCGCCCTCTGCAACAAGCTCGCCGGTAGCGCCGCTCAGGCCCTCGATGGCGGTTGCGTCGGATGCGTTGGAGTTTGAAGATGAGCTGTCAGTCTCGGAGCATGCGGAGAGCACCAAGGAGCCAGCCATCAGGCCAGCAAGGGCGGTGCGCTTGATCGAACGAGTCACGGGGTAACCTCTCCGGTTATCTCTATTGTCACACTACGGTCTTATTTGCATGGAGCTTCGAGGCCTCGAATGAGCAGACTGCTAGAGCTGCTCACGCTCACAACAGACAACTTAGAAGAGCAATATGAAGGAAAAAGACCCCGCAGGTAAACAACAGGTAAACTCGCAAAGCTTTAAAGTGAACAACCCCCTGAAGTGCAGAAATGCAATGGACAAGCAGGAGAGTTTCCCGAAAGTTCACCTTAAAGTGAGTAACCTAATAGCGCCGTTCAGCCCCCTGCGCGCGAAGGTGCCCCTCTAAAACAGAATTGTTCACTTTCTGTTTGCCAATGCACTACCCCAAAATCCGCCGCAATCCTAGAAGTTTTCAGCACGCTCGGCACTGTAGACGACGTGGCGTTCTTGCACCTCAAAACCAAGTCGCTCATACACAGCGACTGCCGGCTTATTATCCGCTTCTACATACAGGATCACTTTGCGAGCACCTTGTTCGTACAAACGCTGTAATCCTAGATTCAGCAGCGGACCTCCCAGCCCTTGTCCCCGGAAGGCATCTGCAAGACCGACAACGTAGACTTCACCAATCGCGCCTTTAGAAAGATCACCGTGGCGTTTTACCCAGTGAAATCCCGCAAGTGCTCCCTGCTTTTCCAAAAACAGCACGTCATCGGCGCGGTACCACTGCGCCTGGCGCGCTTGATCGAGCTGCTGCATATCCCATCCCCCCTGCTCTGGGTGCCAGCTAAACGCCTCATTATTCACACGCAGCCACTCCTGTAATGGCTCGACAAGCTCGCTTTGCTCTAGGTTGGTGGTCCGAAATCCATCGGGCACGGAGGTGCAAGCGGCACGCTCAAGCGCTTCACCTTCAACGCTCATCACCAGCAATTCCCTGCTTGCGTCCAGGTGTTCACTTGCGGCGAGGTGCTGCGCGGGCACGAGGTTCCCGTGCGCCCAGAAGTCTTTGATCCCAGCGTCCCTCCCGGCGCGCAACAGTGATGATCCGATCCCGTGGCGTCGACAAGCTGGATGCACACACAATTCTGCCTGCTCCTGCATGGCGAGGATGCCCACTGGCTGCCCCTGCTCAAGTGCGAGGATATGCCGGTGGCCTAGTGAAGCCTCCAAAATTCCCCGGAGATACTGCTCGGAGAGGGGTTCAACGCCGTCCTCGTGGTGGGCGCGCTCCAGCATGTCGTGGACGGCCTCGTGCAACTCGGGATGCTCTGGCAGGGACAATTCGCGTAGTTCCATACTTATTGAACGTACCCGGGCTGCCCCGATGCGCGCCGGACGAGCATTGACAAGGCCTTCAGAGGCGGTATGCGAGAATGAGACACGTGGGTCGTTCAACAGCGCTACGTCGCATAATCCTGGCAGTGCTTGCCCTACTCTTCGTGGCTTGGGTGGCAGATTCCGCTATTGCGGCGCGCGCGGAACGACATTTGGCGGCGCAAGTTCGGGATTCAGCCGGGTTGGAGTTAAGCCCGAGCGTGTATTTCGGGGGCGTTCCTTATACTTCTGCGCTGATCAGCGGGAAGATCAAGTCCGCTACGGTATCTGTTTCCGACGTTGAAACGTCGCAGTTTGGCCTGATTAGCACCAGCACCGATGCAGTAGATGTTCAGGTGGATCCTGCGCAGGTGTTCTCGGGCAACATCGATGGGCGGCGCGCGTTGCTACTCACGCAAACTATCGGGCTGGACGGCGTGAGCGTAGGCAAGCAGCTTGGCATCGCTGACCTAGATATTTCAAATCCCTACGACATCTCACCCAATGGCGGGCCAGCGAGCGAGGCGCAGTTGCGGGGCGCTCCCGACGGCCAGGCAAAGCCCATCACGGTGATGTGCGATCTGCGCATCGAAGGCTCCGATTTCCGGCTAACGCCCACCAGCGTTGTGGACCCCGGAGACGGATCCCTCAGCGAGGAGGAGATTTTCCGCGCCTTCGAGTGGCGCATCGACACTCGCCTTTTACCCATGCGCGATCAAGCGGGATTCGTCTACGTTTCCGGCGGCACTTTGTACTTCCAAGCACAACAACGAGACGTCACCTTAAGCTTGAAGGACTTCTCCCCCACCGACGTGGGCTAGAGCCGCCGACGAGAGCTCGGGGCTGAGCCCCGCCGTCACGAGCCTAATCCCTCGGGTCAAGGAAGCTCAGCAGGCGGCGCAGCCTTGAGGCGGTGGTGTCACCAGACTCGGCATCTGGCGCGAAGACGCGGAGGGCATCCGGCACGGCCCCCAAAGTCACTGATTCCATCTGGTCGACGTATTCGCCGTCTACTTGGAAGCGGCGCTTTTCGTGGCACCGGATATGCACCTCGGCAACGTCGTCCACGGTGGCGGTCCTGGGCTCCACGTAGGCGTCCATCACTTTGTTATGCCCAAAGCCCAACAGGTGCGCCATCGCAGCCATGCCGCCAAATCCCGAGATATCCCGGAGGCCAAAGAGCCCGAGCCCCTGGTCAAAGGAATTGTCGGGATTGGTCACCACCGGCAGAGGGCCGAGGAATGTCCAGGGGTTGGTATTGGATGCAATAAGAAGCGGAAGGCGGTGTTCCTCAAAATGCCTTCCATCCTTGGTGGTGCCGCTGATGTCGATCTGCGGCGGATTTCGGTGGATGCGACGCCACGCTTTCACCGCCACCTGCAGGTAACGAAATGGTGTGGCGGACGCCCCTTTGCTTCGCACGCGATCAACGCCAGCGATCACGTCGGCGTCGATACCGAAGCCAGCGTTGACGGCGAACCATTCATTGTTCCAGGTTCCGAGCTCGACGGTACGGATGCGCCCAGTTGATAGGGATCGTGCGAGCCCCTCGGTGGCGCGGATCGGTTCGGCGGAAAAGCCGAGCGCACGGACAAACACGTTGGCTGAACCCGTTGGAATGACGGCAAGAGCAGGAACAGCGTTGGGATCTTTCGCCTGATCGACGGCACCGAGCAGCCCATTGATTGCTTCGTTCACTGTTCCGTCGCCACCGACGGCAATGACCACGTCGTAGTCATCGGTACTCAGTCCGGCACAAATTTCCTTGGCATGGCCCGCGTAGTGGGTGAACACGGCCTTCATTTCTAGGCCTTCTACCTCGCGCAATGTAGGAATCAGGCGGGAGAAGAGTCGTGGTGACTGTGTTGTGGAGTTAGGATTTGCAATCAATAGTGTGCGCACCACCCATAGCTTAGTGCGCATAGGTCACTTCTCCTAACAAACAACCGCGGTGCCGGGGCGGCTTCAAGCTCACCATCATTGGCACTAAGGTGGTGGCTTATGAGCGATTCTCAAGATCAAACACCCCAACAACCAGAGGTCTCGCTTTCCGGAAGTGACGTGGTCAATCGCGCCGCAGAGCAGTGGAAAGATACCTCCCACCGCAATATTCCGGGTTTGGGCGATCTACCAATCCCCGATGACACCGCCAATCTTCGCGAAGGCCCCAGTCTGCACGACGGTTTGCTTGCCCTACTCCCCCTCGTGGGCGTGTGGCGCGGCACCGGCCAGGCCGATACTGCAGAAGACGGCCAGTACAACTTTGGACAGCAGATTACTTTTGCCCACGATGGCGAGAATTACCTCACCTATAGCTCCAGGATGTGGAAGTTGGATGAGGAAGGAAAGCCCAACGGTCTCGATGTGCGCGAGTCAGGTTACTGGCGCATTAATGAGCAGGACGAAATCGAAGTGGTGTGCACCCACTCCACTGGCGTTTCTGAGATTTACTACGGCCACCCGGTGAATGAGCGCGCCTGGCAGATTGAATCCGCGTCCACCATGGTCACCGCCACTGGCCCGACCACGCTCGGGCCCGGCAAGCGTCTCTACGGCCTCATGCCGAACAATAACTTGGGCTGGGTCGACGAGCGCATGGTGGGCGAGGAGCTTCGCCCCCGTATGTCCGCCGAGCTGTCGCGCGTGATTGGCTAAGCCTTCTACCCCAAGCTGGACGCAACGAGCTGCTGAATGGTGGCTTCGTTGTCTGGCTTGGGCAATTTTTTTTCGTTAATGCGACGCACCCGCGCTGCCATCCTCACGGAGCTGAGCAACCAGACGCTGTCGGCCTTTTCGCAGAGGTACTCCAAATCCATTTCTTTCGCGCGGCAATTCCAGCCTTCTTGCTCCGCTTTGGCAAACAGCGCCGCCTGCGTGGTGCCCGCCAAAATGCCGGAGCCCGCTGGTGTGCGAAGCTTATTACCCCGAACAGCGAGCACCGTCGAAGTGGCGCCCTCAAGTACGCGGTCCCCCTCGGTGAAGATCACGTCATCGAAGCCCCGGCGTTTCGCCCATCGCAGGGCCGACATATTGGCTGCATAATTGAGCGTTTTGGCGCCCACCTGCAGCCAAGGCAGATCTTCATCAATCGTCTCTACTGAATAGCCACGCGGAGCGGTAAGCACCTTGATCCCCTCCTCGCGCTGACGCAGCATTTCGGCATCGAGGGGGTTGATGGTGAGCCAGGCGCTCGGGTGCGGTTCGTTGGGATTGGCAGTGGGGCGCCCGCGAGTGTAGGTCCAAACGCATTTGGCGTCTGCCTCGGTTTTCTCCGCCCACTGTTCCACCGCCATGGAAGTGGCCTTGCGCCAATCTTCGGCTTTGGGCACCGGTAGATCTAATCGCGCCGCTGAACGCTGGAAGCGTTCGAGGTGTTGCTCAAGCTGACATGCCTTTCCATTGCGAATCAGCAATGTTTCAAACACCCCGTCCCCCCGAGTGACCGCGGCATCATCCCAGTACACCAGTGGCAAAAGGGGACTGTGATTCCGGATGGAACCCCCGAAGGGTTCAACAGCGATGATGATCGGTTGCGGCGCGGGCGTGCGCGTTGAGGCGGCCATACCTTCATTATGCCCAAAGGGTGGTGTAAAAATGGCCACTACGATGAAAAATACTGACTCCCTTCATGCCGTTTCCCCGCTCCTACAACTCCCCGGTGCCACGGCACTTTCACCCGAAGACGATCCCACGGCTCAAGCCGCCCACCCGGGCGTGGCGTGGCATTATGGCGATCCGCTGAGCGAGCAGCGCGTCTTTGAACCTTCCTTGGCGTTGATCGACCGTTCGCACCGCACTGTCATTGCCGTCAGCGGCGAGGATGCTCCGGCGTTTTTGAACAATCTGCTGAGCCAAAAACTTGACCAGGCCGAGCACGGCTTCGCGGCGCAGGCGCTGAATTTGGACGCACAAGGCAGGATTGTGCACCAGATGGATGTGCTGTTTTGGAATGACATCTTCTATCTAGACTGCGAACCAGCCGATGCGCCTACGCTGCTGGATTACCTGCAAAAGATGGTGTTTTGGTCCAAGGTGGAAATCAGCACGCCTGAGATCGGGATTCTCACCTTAATTGGCACGCTTCCGGCACGGGATTGGGAGCACCCGCACAGGATGGTTGAGGGATTTGGTTTGCCGCGTCTTGATCTTTTGGTAGCCAAGACAGAGCTTTTCGACGTCGCCACGTCTCTCATTCGCGACGGCGCCACTGCCACGGGCCTCATGGCGTACCAGGCGCAGCGCGTTCGTTCCCTCATGCCTGAGCGCTCCTTGGATCTCGATGAGAAGTCCATCCCGCATGAGTCCCCGGTGTTGCTTGCTCAGGCAGTGCATCTGCACAAAGGCTGCTATCGGGGTCAAGAGACGGTGGCGCGGGTAGAAAACTTGGGACGATCTCCGCGCGTGGTGGTGCTCGTCCACCTCGATGGTTCAGCTCCCACCCTGCCGCTGACAGGCGAACCGATTACCGCTGGTGCTTCATCGCGCGCACTCGGCAGAATCGGCACGGTGGTGCACGACTATGAGTACGGACCCGTGGCGTTGGCCGTGTTGAAGCGTTCGGCTGTGAACAAAAAGGATCTGCGCGCCGGCGAGGTAGCCGTGGCGGTGGATCACGACTCGGTTCCCGTGGACGGCGGTACCCCCGCTGGGCGTGAGGCGATTGAGCGTTTACAGGGGCGTCGATAAGCACAAACGCCCAAGCAAAAAGCGAGGTCATACCCCCTAGGGCGACAAATGACCACCTTTCGGGCTATTGTGTCTGGTAGGAATATACGAAATAGCACAAGATAGCGAGCGGCCCCGGTGAATTCCGTGGGCCGATCGAAGTTACTCCAAGGGGGTCATGCCATGGGTCGCGGACGCGCGAAGGCTAAGCAGACCAAGGTTGCACGCCAGCTCAAGTACAACACGCCAGAAATGGACTTGGAGCGGCTTCAGCGTGAACTTGCCGGCAAGTCTCACGACGATGACCGTGAAGACGACTATTCGGATTACGATTGGCGCGACTAGCCGTCTGATTCCGTTCTTGCGAACACAGCTTTACATGCAACGCTAAAAAAGGGGAAGTGGAAAAACTCCATTTCCCCTTTTTGCTGTTCGCGCAGTTGGCTTAGTAGCCGGGGTGGGTGCCACTAAGCACTACCGGTTCGGCATGAGATTCTGCTGCTACTACCTGGCCGAGTTCCCAGGCCTCAATGTGGCGAGCGGTGAGCATCGCCAGAGCGCGGTCGCGATCCTTTGCCGCCACTACGGCCACCATGCCCACGCCCATGTTGAAGGTTTTTTCCATCTCCTCTTGAGGCACTTGCCCCACCGATTGGATCGTTTTGAAAATGGGCCCTGGTGTCCAGGTTGCTCGGGAAAGCTCGGCACTGAGCCCCTCCGGGATCACGCGAGCCAGATTCCCCGCGAGTCCACCGCCGGTGACGTGGCAGAAGGTGTGCACTTCGCATTCGCCCGCCAGCGCCAGGCAATCTTTGGTGTAGATGCGCGTTGGCTCGAGCAGCTCCTCACCGAGGGTACGATCCAGTTCCTCCATCTTCACATCCAGTTGGAGGCCCGCCTTATCCAGCAAGACGTGGCGGGCCAGGGAGTAGCCGTTCGAGTGCAGACCGGAAGATGCCATGGCGATCACCACGTCGCCCTTGCGCACGCGATCCGGACCCAGTAGCTCGTCGGCCTCCACGACGCCGACGGCGGTGGCAGAGACGTCGTATTCACCGGGCTCCATCACGCCGGGGTGCTCTGCGGTTTCGCCGCCGAGCAGCGCGCACCCGGCTTGAACGCAGCCTTCGGCAATGCCCTTGACAATTCCCGCGACGTGTTCGGGCACCACCTTGCCAATGGCAATGTAATCCTGGAGGAAAAGCGGCTCCGCGCCGCAGACCACGAGATCATCAACGCACATGGCTACCAAGTCGATGCCGATGGTGTCGTGCTTGTCCATTGCCTGGGCAATAGCCAATTTTGTGCCCACCCCATCGGAACCTGCGGCAAGAAGCGGCTCCCGGTATTTACCCAGGGCGAACAGCCCGGCAAAGCCGCCGAGGCCACCTCGCACCTCGGGGCGCGTGGCACGCTTTGCATGGGGCGCGAAGAGTTCGACTGCGCGATCGCCAGCTTCGATATCGACGCCAGCAGCGGCGTAGGACACTTCTTCGGTCATAGTGATGATCTTCCTAGTAGATGGGGAGGTCGTATTCGATGCTAGTCGTGTTCCGGGCCACCGCAGCTCCCGCGCTTCATGGCGGAAACCAACTCGGCGTTCTTATTTCCCGCAGGCATGCCAATGGGATAGTGCCCGTCGAAGCAAGCTGCGCACAATTCGCTGGCGGGCTGCGAGGTTGCCTCGATCATGGCTTCGGTGGAGACATATCCGAGGGAATCCGAACCGATAGCGGTGCTAACCTGTGCCGCGAGCTCTGCATCATTGTCGCCGGTGACGGCGTTGGCGATGAGCTCGCCGGGGCTTGCGAAGTCAATCCCGTAGAAGCAGGGCCACTTCACCGGCGGCGATGCAATGCGCACATGCACCTCTTTGGCGCCGGCCTCGCGCAACATCCGAATCAAGGCTCGCTGCGTATTGCCGCGCACGATCGAATCATCCACCACCACCAGGCGCTTGCCTTGAATCACCTCTCGCAGCGGATTGAGCTTCAAGCGAATGCCGAGTTGACGCAGTGTTTGGGAAGGTTGGATGAAGGTGCGCCCAACGTAGGCATTTTTCACCAGGCCCTGGCCGAAGGGAATACCCGACTCTTGGGCATAGCCCACCGCCGCTGGGTTGCCGGACTCCGGCACGGGGATCACCAGATCCGCCTCGGCGGGGAATTCTCTGGCCAAACGGCGCCCGATTTCCAAGCGGGTTGCGTTCACGTTTCGCCCGTGAATTGTGGAGTCGGGGCGGGCAAGATAGACGTACTCGAACACGCAGGTTTTGCGCTCCACCTCGGCGAAGCGGACCGAGCGAACCCCAGAGCCATCGATCGCCACCATTTCGCCCGGCTCAATTTCGCGGACAAAGGAAGCACCGACGATGTCGAGGGCGCAAGTTTCCGAAGCCACCGTCCATCCCCCGTCGAGCCTGCCCAGCACCAGCGGGCGGATGCCCCAGGGATCGCGGGCGGCGTAAAGCGTATGGCCGTCAGTGAAGGTGAGGCAGAATGCGCCTCGGATGCGTGGGAGGAGGTCACGCGCGGCGTCGAAAAGTGTTTGCCCATCGTGAATTGCGTGAGAGAGCAGCGCTGTCATCACGTCGGAATCCGAGGGCGCGTCTTCTTTGCGCACGAGATCCTTTTCGGCGGCCTCATCCAGCAGCTCCAGGAAATTCACCAGATTGCCGTTGTGGCACAGGGCCACGTCGGTGCCATCGGGAGCCACCCGAAACATCGGCTGCGAATTCTCCCAGGTCACACCGCCAGCAGTGGAGTAACGCGTGTGGCCAATGCCCACGTCACCGCGCAGGGATTCCAGGGTGGGTTCATCAAACACTTGGCTGACCAGCCCGAGGTCTTTGAACACCACCACCTGGTCGCCATCCCCAACGGCAATACCGGCGGCTTCCTGGCCACGGTGCTGCAAGGCGAAAAGGCCAAAATAGGTCAGCTTAGATACTTCTTCACCTGGCGCCCACACACCGAAAACGCCGCACTCTTCGCGGGGCGATTGCTCGCCGTGGTCATCGAATGGTGCGGGGGTAACACCTTGAGGCACTTGTGTATTTACCACGCAGCCATGCTAACCCACTACCCCGCATCCCCGCCCCATGTTGGGGTACCGGCCCCGGAAATTAGCGCTTTTCGACGTCCCATCTCATCCAACTTCGGCGCCAGCATCGGGATGCAGCGGCACGAATGGCAACAGCGCTGCCACCTCGGCGGCCCGGGTGCCGGAGGCGTCGATATCCGCATCATCCCAGCGGTCCAAGCCCGCAACTAAGCGCAGCCAAGTGCGCGGTGAACACTCCACCACATTCGGGGGCGTGCCGCGTGTATGCCTCGGCCCCTCAATGCACTGCACCGCCACAAAGGGGGGCACCCGCACCTCGACAGAATGACCCGGACTTTCCTGCGCCAACAGCCGCGCGCTCAAACGAACCGCCCGCGCCAATGCGGGACGGGGAGGCTGGGTCACGGTGGCGTCGAAAAGCCAAGGTGCGAGCGCAGCGATTGCTTCACGGGTTTCAGCGGGATCGATACGTGCCATAAGAATGCAGTCTAAGCCACAATTGCTACAGTTCTTCCATGAGCAAATCTTCGGTGACTCTGCGCTTTCTTGCTGCCCCCACAGACATCATCATGGCCGGAAGCCACGGCGTCGGCGGCGGCAGGCTCCTGGAATGGATCGACAAAGCCGCATACGCCTGCGCGGTGCAATGGTCCGGTACCTACTGCGTAACCGCCTACGTTGGACACATCCACTTCACACGCCCCATCAAATCCGGCGACATGGTTGAAGTGCGCTCACGCATCGCCATGACCGGCCGATCCTCCATGCACATCGTCAACGAAGTGCTCTCCGCTGATCCTCGCGAAGGTGTGTTTACCCGCGCCTGCGACTGCCTAGTGATCTTCGTGGCCAAAGATCCCGGCTCCGGCAAACCCGTTACCGTGCCAAAGTACGAGCCCAGCAGCGAGGAAGGCCGAAGGGTTCACGATGCTGCGGAGTCACGCATCGAGCTGCGCAAGGCCATTGAAGAAGAAATGGAAAAGCAGACCTACGACGGCCCATCGGAAGCACCAAGGTTGATCAACCGCTTCCTCGCCCGGCCAACGGATGTGAACTGGGGCGGCAAAGTCCACGGCGGCTCCGCCATGGAATGGATCGACGAAGCCGGGACCGCCTGCACCATGGAGTGGTCCGGCGAGCACACCGTGGCGGTATACGCCGGTGGCATCCGTTTCTACCGCCCCATCTCCATCGGCGACCTGATTGAAGTGGATGCTCGGCTCATGCGCACCGACGCCCGCTCCATGCAAACCTCAGTCCACGTGCGCGCCGGTGATCCCAAGGGCGGCCGCGATGCGCTGCAGACCGCCATTCACGCCACAGTCACCTATATCGGCATGGATATCGACGGCAATCCCCTACCCGCCCGGCAGTTCAATCCGCGCACGGTGGAGGACAAGCGCCTCGCCGAACACGCGAATACCCTGCGAGAGCTACGCGCCCAGTATTCGCCGCTGCCCTTGGTGTCCCGCAGCGGCTACCAACAGGTGGATTAGGAACGCGGCGTTTTCGGGGATTCCATCAGCTGGATGAAACGCTCATAGCGGCGCTCAAGCGTTTGCAAATCCTGGGGTGTACTGACCAAGTCGCGCGCATCGCTCATCACCAGGTCCGCATGATGCTTGAGCGCTTCTCTGCGCTCAGGGCGCTTGGTGCTGCACACCACCTTGCTGAACGCCTCCATCATGCGGATGTATACCGCCACGGTGCCGTTAGCGTTCTGCCTGATTTGCAGGAACATTTCATCCAGAAGGCCCTCGTACGTGGTGACGTCATAGATCACGCGAATGGCATCATCACGCTGGATCACGCCTTCGGGCAGCGCGCGGTCACGCAACTGGCTTAAGACCTCGGCGAAGCGATCAATGATGTCCATTGCAGTGAAAGGATCATTGGTACCTGGGCTCAGCGCACGCACGGCCACTTCAAGCAATTGGCGCACCGAGAATTCCATGTCTTGCTTATCACTGCGCACATTGCCGATTACCAGGTACTCGTTAATGTCGAAGCGCTCTGGCACGCAGCGAGCGAGGAGATCACATTCCGTAACATGTGTGCCGGGACGCACGAGCAACTCAATGGCCGCTTCGTGTTTTTCCGCAGCCTGCGCTAACCCCTGATAATCCACGTATTGCACATAGCCGCCTCGATCAGCGGTGATCTCATCCCCGCTTAAGAAGTATCCCTCGGTAGGCGGGGTGAGGTCTCGCTCATCCTCCGCCTGCTTGGTGCCTTTGTGCAGGGCGTTGGAGAGGTCGTCGGCAAGCAGGTTCACCACCCGCGTCATGGAAATGCTGCCCGCCATGTGGCCAATGTAGTAAACAACTGCGGCGATGTAGGCCGTGGAGTAAATCATCACCATCGTGACGTTGTAGTGCGGCACGAATACCTCTTCACCCTCCTGGCCAGCGCTGATCGAGCGCAGGGAGAAGAGAGCAAAGGCGAAGGTGGCAACGAAGATGCCCAGGGTGATCTTAATGCCGCGATCCTGCAAGAAGCTATGCAACAGGCGTGGGCCCATCGTGGACACCACCGAGGAAAGCGCCGCGATCGTAATGGAGAACATGGTGCCCGCCACGCCGATGCTGGCGGTGGTGATGGAGCTCAGTAGGCTTCGAGCACCGGATTCGCCACCTTGATAAATGAAGCTGAGCTGGCTTGGTACGCCGAATCGCAATTCCAGCCAGATCAGGAACTGCGCCAGCACGATGGAAAAGACCACCATCACTGCCGGGATAAACCAGAAGGTTTGGAAGTACGAGGCGATTTTGTACCGCAGGGAGTTCATGAGCGGTGATTCTATCTGCCGCAGGTGCTAGTAGTTACGTTTGCGCAGCAATGCACCTAAAAACACCACGGCTAGCGCCAGGATGGCAACATACAGCAGTGCGCCATTTTGGCCCCATCCAGGTTCGATGGCTACGGCCTGCCCCGTGGCGAAGGTGCCGTTGATAAAGGGCATGAATTGCAGCAGTGTGCCGCCGTGTGGCAATAAGGCGATGGCGTTTTCTATCAACAGCGCCCACACGCTGAGCACCGCGATGGTGGCAGCGGGGGTGCGCAGCACCGCACCGAGGCCAATGCCAAAGCCGCAGGCAATCCACGCCCATACAGGGCCTGCCCACAGCAGGCGCGCGCCGGTGAAAGAAAAGAGATCTACCCCGGCATATACCTGCCCGAATGCTTGGGGCAGCACCACGAGCAAGAGGAAGATATCAAGCCACACCACCATGCAGGCCACCGCACCGCAGAGCAACCACCGGGCGAACAGGATGTGCAGGCTGTGAGGCTGGAGGCGTTGGTGTAGCAGCGCGACGGGTGCTAATTGGGTGGTGCTGGTTTGGGCCAGGGCCGCACCGATCACGCAGATCAGCACGCCTAGATGCACCACCCAGTAGGCGGCGTTATCGCTGCTAACTCCCTGGACTTTTAAGATCGAGCTTTCAGCAGCAATACGGCTGGCAACCGCGGCCACCGCGAGGGTGATCAGCAAAGGGGCGCACACCGCTAGGGGCAGTACCCAGCACAGCCAAGGCCCTAGGCCTGAAAGGCGTGTGGCCTCGGCGCGAACATTGCGGATCAACGTATGCATGGGCTACCTCCCCGCCAATTCTGGGATGTGCGCAATCATGGCCGGCTCAAGCCCACCAAAAGTAGCTAAGACCTGCTCCATGCCGGCCTGCAAGCGCACCTGCTTGTCGGCAATAATGCACACCTGATCCACGCTGCGCTGGGCTTCTGGCAGGTCGTGGGTGGATAAGACCACCGTTTTCGCTTCCGCGCGCCAGGTATCGAGCAGCCCGCGAAACCACAGGATGCCTTGGAGGTCGAGGCCGTTGAGGGGTTCGTCGAAAAGCAAAATCGGAGGATCGGCCAGCATCGCTGAGGCAATGCCGGCTCTTTGGCGAATACCCAGCGAACAATGCTTGAGGCGACGGTGCGCAAAGGCCTCCAAGCCGGCGTGGTGGATGAGCATGTCTACTCTTTGCTTGTCAACGCCCAGCGCAGTCGCCATCCACTGCAAATGCCGGCGCGGGCTGTGGTGGGGGTGTAAGGCTGCGACATCGAAATGGAAACCCACCTGATGCAACGGTTGTGCGAACTTCCTTGGGTCATACCCATCGATGCGGATGCTGCCAGCACTTGGCTCCAAAGCGCCGACGAGCATGGCGAGCAGTGTGGTTTTGCCAACGCCATTGGCCCCGAGCAGCGCGCAAGTACTGCCCTGATTGATGCGCAAGTTGAGGTCTTGGAAAATGACCTTGGCGCCGAAGCGGCATTGCAGGTGCTCTACTTCGATCGCGGGCGTCATGCGGGGCATTCCAAAGGCAATCCGACGGTGCGCACGCCTTCGCAGATCGAGGCATTAGCCAAGCGCCAATTGCCATCGCGGTACACAAACTGGATTCGGGTATGCACGCCGGGGCGCCCAGCCGACTCGGAAATCAGTGTGGCCACTGCCCTATCCTGGCCAAGTTCGAGCGGGCCGGTAACTTCCTTCCAGCCAAGCGGCGCACGAAACAGCCCCAGGCGATACACCGTTTGAGGGATCATCACCGCAGCACGCCCGCCTTCAAGGTTCGCAGCTTTGGCCTCATCACTAGCAGGTGTGGCCACAAGAAAGTGGATGATCGCATTGAGCTCATCCAGGCTGGGGTTTGGGTTGGTGACCCGGAAATTAGCAGGAAGTGGCGTTGCTGGTTGCCAGCCTCGCGCTGTTTGGGCTGCGGTGGGTGCGTCCTCGCTTTCCCCGGCGTCTGGGTCTGCTTGGGTGGTCGGGGTTGCTTGGGTGCTTGGGCTTGTTTGGCGGCTCGGGTCTGCTTCGGCGGTTGGGGTGGCCGCGGCCAAGGCCTGCTCGGAATCCGGCGCCTCGGTGCTACTCGATGGCTCAGGCTTGGTGCTCGTTTCAGCCTCTGCGGTTTGTTTTGCGCTGGGCGTTGCTGCCTCGCTTTGGGTGGCAACGCTCGAATCTGCCTGCAAGCTGGTGCGATCTTCGCGCTGTAGGGCTTGGACCGCCAGGGTGATCAGCAAGGCCGCTACCACGAAGGAGACAACAGCCGAGGTGATCACGGTGCTCAAAAGCTGCTGGCGAGAAAACCGTTGGCCTGATTTCATGCTGGTTTCTCCGCCACAATCGCAATGGCTGCCAATGAGTCGGAGTACTGGTGGAATACCTTGCGCATGGCCATCACGCGTTTCCTGACCGCTGGCATGCGCAGCAGGTTGAACAGGATCTTGGTGGTTCCTGCTATCCCTTCATCGTCGATGTTGCGCTTGAGATCGAGCAATTCCATCCCGGCATGTTTGACGCTGATGACCTTGAATCCGGCCTGCTCAAGCGCCGCTTGCCATTCAGACTGCGTAAGGGGTCGGGCATTTACATGGATGCTCCGGGCGAGTGCTTTGGAAATTTCCTGCTTGATCTCCTCTGCAATGCCATCGGGGCGCAAGGAAAGCTCGTGAATGCAATACCTTCCGCCGGGTTCGAGCACCCGATACGCCTCGTTGATAATCGCGCTTTTGCCCTTTGCGCCTTGCATGGTGAGCATGGCTTCGCCCACCACTACTTCCAGGCTCTCGCTTTCAAGCCCAGTGGCCTGGGCTTGGGCTTGGCGGATCTGGCCTTGATCACCGATGGCTTCTTGGCTCAGCGCCACCGCTTGGGGGTCTTCATCGATGCCGATATAGCTTGCCGGGTGGCGTTGCAGGATCAGCTTGGCGGTCTTACCAATACCGGGAGCAAATTCCGCGACCTTTTTGCCTTGAAGCTGTGCGGCATCAAGGAGGGCGGTGGTGAGCTCTAGGCCTCCGGGGCGTAGCACGCGCTTGCCTAGGCGTGCGAGTAGCCAGTGGCCGGGCACGGATTCGGTGGGACGCTGATCCATTGGAAGCGCTGGGGACATGGGCAGCCTCAATCCAGTTACTAACGAGTATTTCCGTATCTAATGTAGCGCATGGATTAGGGAACCCTCACCTAATAACCTTGGCCCACCCCCGACTTCGCCTACCCCGACCTGAGCTGTCCGCCCCCGACTTGGCCTACCCAAAAACACGCCCAGCTTCTCCCCTGGAGTAACCGGGCGTATTAAGGCTGCAGCAACGAAAGCGAAGCGCAGATAACTAGCGCTGCCCTATTAGGAGGCAACTGCACCAACCACCATCCAGATGGCAACAAAGTGCAAGGCCGCCGCGATGATGGTGGCGGTGTGAAAATGCTCGTGATAGCCGTAGATCTTGGCGTTGCGCCCAGGCCAGCGCAGCCCATACACCACAGCACCCATGGTGTATACCAAGCCGCCGGCAAGCAGCAGCCACACCACAAGATGGCCGATATTGCTCCACAGTTGCGGGATCAAGGGCACGATCAGCCAGCCCAGCACCAGGTACACGGCAACGGCCAGCCAGCGCGGGTGGTCAATCCACACCAGGTTCATCACCACACCGGCCAGTGCACCGATCCAGGCGATGAGCAGCATGATCAGCCCCGGTGTTCCCGGCAGGGCGATCAAGCATAGGGGCGTATAGGTTGCGGCGATAAACACCGCGATAGTGGCGTGATCTGCACGCCGCCACCACTTCACTGTGCGCGTGGATCGCCAGGGGCCTCGGTGATAGGCGGCGGACACGCCAAAGAGCACGAAAACGCCCACGGCATATACGGTGACACCGAAGGCTTCGACACCGGGCAGCTTTAACCAGGCGATGGTGGAAAGAACCGAGCCGAAAATCAGGGAGCCCAGAGCGGCGAAGAAGTGGAACCAGCCGCGAATCAATGGCCGCACACCACGGTCGGCGAGCAACACCCGCCTTTCGATGAGCTGTTCGCTCAACGTTTGCGGCTGCTGTGATGCGGAGGCCATCCCATCTCCTTCGAGCTTTCGTGCATGGTGTGCTTCATTGAAAATGCTACGCCCCATCAAGGCGAGGCGTAGCAATGTTGTACCTTATTCCACCACGGAGTTTGCACCTACCGCATGCCCGAAAATACCAGGTAGCGTGGCTTTCCAGGTGGCTTCCAGCTCCTCCATCGCAGTCTCAACTACCACCTCGCCAGCGGCAGCCTTGAAGCTGCGATCCTGGATGGTGCGCCCGATCCGGGTGATTGGCACACCGCACTCAGCAGCGCGCGACGCTACGGCTTCAGCATTGTCAGCAGTGCTTGCGATCACTGCACGCGATGCAGACTCGGAGAAGAGCGCGACAAAGAGATCCTCGTGCACCTCGCCCAAATCCACATCGAGGCCACCACCGGAGCGGATCGCCATTTCCACTAGCGTTTGCGCAATGCCACCCTCGGATACGTCGTGCGCTGCGGTGAGCAGAGTGTTCCCCACAAAGAAGTCAGCCAGGCGCTGCTCATTGGCCAGATCAACCTGCGGCGGCAGGCCCGAGAGGCCAGAGCCGGAGACGTCCTGCCAGATGGAGCCGCCGAATTCATCGCCGGTCTTACCCAGAACAAAGAGCACTTCTTCTTCGGTGGCGTCAAGATCGTGCCCGATGGCGTCTGCCACGTTCTCGATCACACCGAGCACACCCACCACTGGGGTGGGCAGGATGGCTTCCTCGCCGGTCTGGTTATAGAAGGAGACGTTGCCGCCGGAGACCGGGATGCCAAGTTCCTTAGCGCCATCGGCAAGCCCGTGCACGGCCTCGCGGAATTGCCACATCACGCCTGGATCTTCCGGGGAGCCGAAATTCAGGCAGTTGGTTACGGCGATCGGCCGCGCTCCGCTGACAGCAACGTTGCGATACGCCTCTGCCAAGGCGAGGCGCGCGCCCATGTTGGGGTCGAGCTTGGTGTAGCGACCTGAAGCATCTGCGGATACGGCAACGCCGCGGCCAGTTTCCTCGTCGATGCGCAGCACGCCGGCATCGGCATGCTGGGCCTTCACGGTGTTGCCGCGCACGTAGCGGTCATATTGATTGGTGATGAACTCGCGGGAACACAGCGCGGGTGAGCCGACCATCTTGAGCAGCGCCTCGCGCAGTTCCTCGCCCGTGGCGGGGCGCGGCATCGCCTGGAGTTGCTGCAGTTCGTCCTGCCATTCGGGGCGTGCGAAGGGGCGCTCGTAGACGGGGCCTTCGTGGGCGATGGTGTGCGCAGGCGCGTCCACCACCAACTCGCCCTTGTGGCGGATGAGCAGGTGCTGGCCGTCAGTAACCTCGCCGATCTCGGCACAGGTGACGTCCCAGTGGGCGCAGATTTCCTTAAAGCGATCCACATCCTCGGGTTTGACCACGGCGCACATGCGCTCTTGGGATTCGGAGGAGAGGATTTCGGCTGCCGTCATATTGGCGGCACGCAAGGGCACGGCGTCGAGGTTGATCTCCATGCCGCCATCTCCAGCGGCCGCAAGTTCGGAGGTGGCACAGGCAAGGCCCGCGCCGCCGAGGTCTTGAATACCAACCACAACGCCGGCTTTGTACAGTTCAAGGCAGCATTCGATGAGCACCTTTTCCGCGAAGGGGTCGCCCACCTGCACTGCGGGCAGTTTGCGCTCGGCGCCGTCTTCAAAGCTGTCGGAGGCTAGAACGGAAACGCCACCGATGCCATCGAGTCCGGTGCGCGAACCAAAGAGCATGACCTTATTGCCAAGGCCAGAGGCGAAGGCGAGTTTGAGGTCTTCCACTTTGAGCGTGCCCACGCACAGTGCGTTGACTAGAGGGTTGCCTGCGTAAGAAGCATCGAAGACGGTTTCGCCGCCGATATTGGGCAGACCCAGGCAGTTGCCGTAGTGGGAAATGCCATCCACCACACCGGGTAGTACGCGGGAGGTATCGGGGGCATCGGCAGGACCGAAACGCAGTTGGTCCATCACCGCGATGGGGCGTGCGCCCATGGCCATGATGTCGCGCACGATGCCGCCGATGCCGGTGGCTGCACCTTGGTGGGGTTCCACAAAGGAGGGGTGGTTGTGGGATTCCACGCGGAAAGTCACCGCGTTGCCATCGCCGATATCTACCACGCCGGCGTTTTCGCCGATGCCCGCGAGGATCTTCGACCCCATCTCCTCGGTGGTGGTTTCACCGAAGTAGCGCAGGTGCACCTTAGAGGACTTATATGAGCAGTGCTCGGACCACATCACCGAGTACATGGCGAGCTCGGCGTCGGTTGGCCTGCGCCCCAAAATTTCCTTGATGCGCGCATATTCGTCGTCTTTGAGGCCCAGCGATGCAAAGGGCTGTTCCAGGTCAGGCTGCTGTTGGGCTGCCTCGACGGTGTCGTTGAAAGTGTGAGTCATAACGTTTCCCCTATGCCGCGATCGAGCCGATTGCAGAGACAAACAGTTTCAGGCCATCAACGGAAGGCCCCGTAAGCGTTTCCACCGCATGTTCCGGGTGCGGCATGAGCCCCACCACGCGGCCGGTGTCATTGGTGATGCCGGCGATGCCATTGATTGAGCCGTTGAAGTTGTCGGTATAGCGGAACACGACTTGGCCTTCGCCTTCTAGCTTTTCGACGGTCCGCGCATCCGCCTGGAAGCGCCCCTCGCCGTGCTTGGCGGGCACAAAGATTTTCTCGCCGTGTTCGCAGGCGCTGGTCCACGCGGTGCTGTTGTTTTCCACCACCAGATGCGTGTCTACGCAGTGGAAGTGCAAGCCCTGGTTGCGGGTGAGCGCACCGGGTAGGAGGTGCGCCTCGGTGAGGATCTGGAAGCCATTGCAGATGCCGAGCACCGGCATGCCTTTGTGCGCTGCATTGACGACCGCGCGCATCACGGGCGCGAGTGCAGAGATGGCGCCGGTGCGAAGGTAGTCACCATAGGAAAATCCGCCAGGAACTACCACGGCATCCACGTTTTTTAGATCTTCGTCGGCGTGCCACAGCGATACCGCCTCGGCGCCTGCGAGTCGTGCGGCGCGGGCAGCGTCGACGTCGTCAAGCGTGCCTGGAAAGGTAATGACTCCGATTCTGGCGCTCATTCCGCCGCCTCAAAAACCACGTCGAAGTTCTCAATCACGGTGTTGGCAAGCAGGGTTTCCGCCATTTTTTCAATGTCTTCGCGGGTAACGGAGTCATTCACTTCAATTTCGAAGCGTTTGCCCTGACGCACATCGGCCACCCCCTCAACGCCAATGCGTCCAAGGGCTCGGACGACGGCCTGACCCTGGGGGTCCAGGATTTCCGTCTTGGGCATCACATTCACAACTACACGGGCCACGTTGATAAAGCTCCCTAATTAAGGATGGTGAGTGTCGGTGTTTGACGGCGATCGCCCCAAGGGGACGTATCGCCCCTCACGTTACCTGTGTCGCTCTACAAGTAGCCAAGACTCAACCCACCGCTACCCCCACCCGCTTCCACGCCTCGCTGAGCAGGACTTTTACTGTTTTGCGGGAAGTGCATACAAACTGCCAGCTAGCTTTAAACTTTGCATTCAACCCCCGAACATATACCCCAGCTCATGGTCATTTCTGCTGCTCAGAAGGAAAATCAGAGAGTTTCAATCATTCTCAGGATTTCTCAAGGTGCCACATTTGTGCAGGTCAGAGAGCTAAACAGGCCCCTTGCTGGGCACACACCCGCGTGCCACACTTGGGTTCATCAGCCGGTCAGCAACGATCGACTCGATACAAGGGAAGTCAAGATGGAAGGAGAGGGTTGTTTGATAGCTTCGCCGCTTCATCCGGCTAGCAGGAACGAGCAATCAGACCGCTAGCGCCGGAAAACCAGCTCGAAGAAAATTGCGCGTTGAGGGACATTGTAATTTTCACAGTTGCCCACCATGAGGGCACCACGGGAATGACTTGGTTGAGGGGCCAAGCCCGAGGTGAAGGTGAGCAAGCGAGAGCTGGTGTGAGGCATCTTCCTTTTGAGATAGAGGGTTACGCAAACTGGGCAGTCGAAAGACTGCCCAGTTTGTTATTTACACCGGAAGATATTTTTCCAGCGCCTCGATTATCTTCATCTCATCCGGCTCCAGGCTGGGGGCAAAACGCCCAACCACCTTGCCCTCGGGTGAGACCACGAACTTTTCAAAGTTCCACTCGATTCCCGGCCCGTCCCCAATGAGGTAGCTATACAGCGCGGTATCCAAAGAGCCTTTGGCCAGCAGCGGGAAGCTCACGCCGTACTTGGCGTATTCCTTAGCAATCTGCTTATTGCTCAAAGGCTCTTCTTGGAAATCATCGCTTGGCACGCCGATAACAAACAGCCCGCGCTGCATATAGTCCTGGAAGAGTTCTTCTAAGGTTTCCAACTGCTCCGTGTAGCCGCACTTCGAGGCGGTATTGACAATGAGCAGGCAGTGGCCTTGGAAGTCGGCCATGGTGGAGTCACGGCCATCGGCATAGGTGATGGGGATATCAAAGAAATTCATATCCCCTACTTTGCCTTTATTCGCGCACGCCCGCAGCCTGATTGGCAAGCCATGCGTACTCGAATGCGGTTTGGTGCCACTTTTCATAGCGGCCAGACACACCACCATGACCTGCCACCATCTCCGTTTTGAGCAGGAACTGCCCACCAGTGGCGGTGGCGCGCAGTTTGGCAATCCACTTAGCCGGCTCCACGTAGAGCACGCGCGTATCGTTCAGCGAGGTTACTGCCAAGATATTGGGGTAATCCTTGGCCTCAACGTTCTCATAGGGAGCGTAGGAGGCCATGTACTCATATACCTCCTGCTCGTGCAGCGGGTCGCCCCACTCATCCCATTCAGTGATGGTCAGTGGAAGCTCGGGCATGAGCATGGAGGTCAGCGGATCCACGAAGGGCACCACGGCCTCGATGGCCTTGAAGCGATCCCCAGCAAGGTTGGCCACAGCCCCCACCAGCATGCCCCCAGCGGAGCCACCCTCGGCCACAAGCTGCTCTGGTGTGGTCACACCGCGTTTGATCAGGTGATCTGCAACGGCGATGAAATCGGTAAAGGTGTTCTTCTTGGTCACGGTCTTGCCCGTGTCGTACCAGCCACGGCCCATCTCGCCACCGCCGCGAACATGGGCCACGGCGAAGATCATGCCGCGATCCATCAGCGATAGGCGCGCCACAGAAAAGCCCGGATCAATGGACATCTCATAGGAGCCATAGCCATAGAGCAAGGTGGGGTTGGGTTTGCTTATATCCAGGTCCTTGCGGCGCACCAGGGAGATCGGGATGCGGATGCCGTCTTCAGCCTGCGCCCACAGGCGAGTGGCTACATAATCATCGGCGTTGTAGTGGTACACCTCGCGCTCTTTGAGCACGGTGCGTTTGCCGGTGGCTACCTCGTAGTCAAAGACTTCACCCGGCACGGTGAAAGAGCCATAGCTCATGCGCAACACCGGTGCGTCCCACTCAGGATTGCCTGAAGAGCCCACAGAGTAGAGCTCCTCTTCAAATTCGAGCTCCTCGAAGGTGCTAAAGCCAGGATCGAGCTTCATCACCGCAACGCGCCCGATGGCACCTGCGCGGTAGCCCACTACGATTTGACCAAGGTAGGTATCCACGCCTTCGATGCGTACGTCATCGCGGTGCGGGATCAGGGTGGTCATCTCGGTTGGGCGATCCAGCGGCGCCCAGGCCACCTCGAAGTTCGGGCCGGAGAAGTTGTGGGTGACAATCCACAAGTCCTCGCCTTCCACGATGGCGTGGTCAAGGTCGTATTCCTTGCCCTTTTCACGCGGAATCACACACTCGAATTCGCCTTCGGGGTTGGTTTGCTCCAGCACCCACACCTCGGAGGTGATCTTGGAGGCCACCTCGATCATGAGAAAGCGATCGCTGCGTGTGGCACCAATGCCGACGTTGAAGCGCCCGTCTTCTTCACGGAACACGCATACGTCCTGCTCAACAGGGGTGCCAAGCTTATGGCGCCACACCGAATCCGGGCGCCAGGCCTCGTCCACGCGCTGATAAAACAGGTAGTCCTCCCCCGCCCACGTCGCGCCGTAGAAGGCATCGGGGATTTCGTCGACAAGCAACTCGCCGCTATCAAGGTTTTTGATCCGGATGGTGAAGCGCTCATCGCCGGAGGTGTCGGTGGAATAAGCCAGTAGCTTGCCTGAATCGCTTATCGACGCCGCGCCGAGGGAGAAGAACTCGTGGCCTTGGGCGAGCTCGTTCAAATCGAGCAGCACCTGCTCATCGGCAGGCGGGGTGGACTCGTCGATCACCGGCGGCACCCAGGTGCCCAGCTCAGCGGGAACACGGCAAGAAAGCCCATAGCTCTTGCCCTCCACGGAGCGGCTGTAATACCAATACGCGCCCTTGCGCTGCGGCACGGACATGTCCGTTTCCTTGGTGTGCTTCTTGATCTCTTCAAAGATGTTCTTGCGAAGCGTGGCCAGGTGCTCGGTTTCCTGCTCGGTGTAGGCGTTTTCCGCCTCCAGGTACTGGATGGTCTCATCCGATTCCTTGTCACGCAGCCACTCGTAGTTATCCACGAACTCAAAGCCGTGGTGGGTGCGGGTCTTGGGATGGATGGGGGCAATGGGTGGATTGAGCATGCGCCCCATCGTAGCCAGTGGGGTCCGATTGCTGGGGGTGCCGGACTCGGATGTGGGGCTAGCCTGAGGATTCAGGCGGGCTGAGGCGACTTCGCGCACCTCGATCCTGATGCTGATTGATCAAGGCTTGAAAGATAACTGATGGGCTCGCGCATTTCTTCAGTGGCGCGATCCAGATCCTGCACCTGGGAGACGGCGCCCAGCGCTGGGCATTCCAATACCCACACGTCCTGGGCACCGCGTTGTGCGACGACGACGAAAGTTCGCATGGTTCCAACATCTCTGTTTTTCCTTGCGCTTCCGCCGCACGAAGCCCCTTACTGCTGTTTCGGCGTCTGTTCCGGGACCTTGCGCGTTTGTCCCGGTTATTCAGCAGCAATAGAACGCGCTCATTAGGTGTTAGCCCACCCGAAGGCGCGCCTGCTCAGGCGCAGAGTCTTCAGCCTCCCCCGCCACGGCAGTCGGAATCACGACGGGTAGATCGCGGTGGCTGAAAATGTCGGTGTGCACCTGGTACACCTGCTGCAACAGCTCCGGGGTGAGCACATCTTCGGGCGTGCCCTGAGCCAGCAACTTGCCTGCGTGTAGGACGATAAGCTCGTCGCAAAGCCTGGCGGCCAGATTGATGTCGTGGATCGCCACCACGCCCAATGCCCCAGTGGCGCGCGCCCGCTCGCGCACTGTTTGAAGCACGAAGAGTTGTCGGTGCAGGTCAAGGGCGGAGGTGGGCTCGTCTAAGAGCATGACCTCGGGGTTGCTCACCAGCATTTGGGCCACGGCCACCATTTGACGCTGCCCACCAGACAGCTCCGAGAGGTAGCGCCCGGCGATCTCGCCGAATCCCAGGGCGGCAAGCACTTCGCCTGTGGCTTGCATCGGGTCCTCGCAGACCCGCCGCGCGGAGATCAGCACGGACTCAAAGGCGCTGAGCGCCACCGATTCCGGAAGGCCTTGGGGCACATATCCTGGCCGCTCCCGTGTTCCCCGAAGCAGCACCTCGCCGCCCAAGCTTTTGTGCACCCCGGCGATGGTCTTGATCAGCGTGGACTTGCCGCAGGCGTTGGGGCCCAGCAGCCCGACCAGCTTCCCGCCTTCAAGTGGCGCGCAGCTCACGCCTTCAAGCACCACGCGCGAGCCGTAGCCTACCGATACATTGCGAAGTTCCAAGCTCACCATAGAGAACGCCTCCTTGTAAGGACGATGGCAATGAAGAAGGGAACGCCGAGCACTGCGGTGACAATGCCGATGGGGATGGCCAGCCCCGGGCGCACGAGCAGACTGAGCGCGTGTGCAGCGCACATCACCGCAGCTCCTGCAGCCATCGATGCGGGCAAGAATGTGCGCTGATCTTCACCAACGAGCATGCGGGCAATGTGCGGGCCAACCAGGCCAATGAATCCTATGATGCCGGCAAAGGCCACCGTGGTGGCAGCAATCAACGACACCAGCACCAAAACCACGATGCGTAGCCTGGCTACGTCGATACCCATGGCGGCGGCGCGGGCGTCGCCAAGCCTTAAAGCGGTAAGTTTCCAGCTCAGTGCCCAGAAAATCGGCACAGTCACAACTAGCACGCCGAAGAGAATCGCGTTCGCCATCCAATTGGCGCGGGTAAGCGAACCCATGGACCAGAACACGATCTGCTGCAGCGCGTCGGCCGAGGAGTGGTACTGCATCAACGCAAGCAACGCCTGGAAGAAGAACACCAGGCCGATGCCCAGTAGCACCATAGTCTCAGCACTCGCACCGCGGAAGATGGAGGCCACCACAATCACCACCGTGGCGATCGCCGCGGAACACCAAGCCATGAGTGCGATATTGAGCTGCGGCTGGCTGATGACCTGGATTTGCAAAACGATGGACGCTGCCCCGCCAAACGCCGCCGACGCCGAGATCCCAAGCGTGAAAGGTTCGGCCAAAGGGTTGCTCAGAATGGTCTGCATCTGCGCGCCAGCCAGCGACAGTCCAGCCCCAACCAGTAGCGCCATCACCGCCATGGGCAGACGAAGTTTCCACAGAACAGTTTTGGTCTGTTCGTCCAGGGAGGAGGGGTTGAAGATGGCACGGAGGACGTCGAAAAGCGAAATGTCCAGTGCGCCAACGGCAGTAGAAACCACAAATGCCACAAGGGTGACAGCCGTGAGGCCCAGCACGATGGCGAGCCGTTTACGAACGGTATGCCGGTGCTGGGCTACGAGCGCCTGGGCGTCAGGCTTGGTGGCAAGAGCCGTCACTTGCTTGCCTTTGCGGTGCTGAAGAAGGTGCCCTCATCGCCAATCGGCGAGTACTGCTCCTGGGATTCGCTCCAAGCGGCGTCCACGTCAACGTCCTTGAAGTGATCCGGGTTGACCCACTTTGCAATCTGCAACAGAGCTACGTAGTTGAAAGGCGAGTTGTAGAACTGGTGCCACATGGCGTGGAAGGTGCCATCTTCGAAGGCTTTGAGCTGATCAAAGCCGGGCTGCAGCTCAACGGCCTTATCCACGGAGGCCTGAGCCTTGGCTTGGTCAATGTCGTAGCCGAGTGCGATGTAGCCAACAGCACCATCTTTGCCTACCTTGGAGCCCCAGTCGCCGCCGGTGGCGATGATGGCCTCAGGCTGCATTTCGAGCACCTTTTCGGGGGTCACCGCACCCGATTCGGCGTCGAGGACTTCATCGCCGAGGTTCTTGCCCCCAGCGAAGTTGATGAGCTCGCCAATGTTGGCATCATTCCAGGTGCCGCAGCAATCGCTAATGCCCGCCGCGCGCCAGAGGAAGGTGCGCTTGCCTTCGCCCTTGGCGGCCTTTTCCTTCACCTCATCGACCACCTTCTGCCACTGGTCGTTGAACTCCTCAGCCTTGTCCTCGTGGCCGAAGACCTTGCCAAAGATGGCCATGGAACGCGTGGTGTTCTCGATGGGATGCTGGCGGAAGTCGATCATCGCGTACTTCAGGCCAGCGTCATCCATCTGCTTATCCAGGCCGGTGGTTTTGGCGGCGTCGTATTGATCCATGGTGAGCAGCAGGAGGTCAGCGTCGAGGCTCACGAGGTTTTCTACCGTGACGTCGCCCTTTTTCACCGAACCGATCTCGGGCAGATCATTGACCTTGGGGAATTGCTGCTCAAAGTGCTTGTAGTAATCAGGGGTTGCACTCTTGAGGTCGCTACCCAGGGCCACCACATGCTCCAGTGGCTCCTCTTTGTTCAGGATGCCGGTGGCAAACACGCCGCGCCCCTCGCCAAGCACCACGCGCTCGGGAGCTTTGTCCAGGCTGACTTCGCGGCCGGCGACGTCAGTGATGGTGAAGTTGCCTTTGCTCGCTGCTTCTTCGCTTGTCGACGCCCCCTGCTGCGCATCCGAGCAGCCCGCGAGGATCAGGCCGCTCGCGGCAACGATGGCGCCCAAGCGCTTAATGGGTTTCAGCATGGATTGCCTCCCTTTTCCCTTGTTTATGGCGTGAAAAACCGGAACAGGGAAAGATTAGGCAAGGCTTAACTTTTTGACGAATACAGGGGGTTGCTCCGGAGAAGATAACCGAGAGCGTGAGGTGACATCGGTTGCGCTCTTTCAATGGCGAGCACGGCAGTCATCTAACAAGCCCCCTAAAGCACTGATCACCCCAATCTACCCTCAAACGGGGGTGCTGCGCTATTTCCACAACAAAGCTCAACCTCAAAAGAGATGGGGCAACATTGCTCTTAGCGTGAGCGCCTGCTTACGTCGGGCACACCACCTACACACCACTTAGACGCAGCAGCCGATCCAATCGTGGAACTTCTTGCCGGTGATTCGCTCAAAGGCCTCGATATAGCGCTCACGCGTTGCCTCCACCACTGAACCAGGCAGGTGTGGCGGGTTCGCGGTGGACTTCATGTCCCAACCTGACTTGGGGCTGGTAAGCCAATTGCGCACATACTGCTTGTCAAAGCTCGGCTGCACCTGGCCGGGCTCATATCCATCCGCCGGCCAGTAGCGGGAGCTGTCGGGGGTGAGGACTTCGTCGGCAAGCACCAAGGTGCCGTTTTCATCGATGCCGAATTCCAGTTTGGTGTCGGCGAGAATGATGCCGCGCTCTTCGGCCAGTTTGGCGGCTTTGCTGTAGATGGCGAGGGTGGCGTCGCGAAGCTCGTTGGCACGGGCCTCCCCCAGTTTCTCCGCCACGTACTCAAAGCTCACGTTTTCGTCGTGGTCGCCCAGGTCAGCCTTGGTGGCGGGAGTGAAGATCGGCTCGGGCAGTTTGCTTGCCTCTTCCAGGCCTTCGGGCAGCTTCACGCCACACACGGAGCCCGTGGCCTCGTATTCCTTCAGGCCAGAGCCGGTGAGGTAGCCGCGCGCCACGCATTCAAACGGCAGCATCTTGAGCTTCTTGCACACCATCGCGCGACCCAGTACCGATTCGGGGATCGCGGGATCGTCGATAGACCCAGCCAGGTGATTGGGGAAGTCAAGATTCTCGAAAAAGTACATGCTCATCGCGGTGAGCACGCGCCCCTTGTCGGGAATTTCGGGATCCAGGATGTGGTCGTATGCGGAAATCCGATCGGAAACCACCATGAGCAGGCGGTCCTCGTCGATTTCGTACATCTCACGGACTTTGCCCGCAGACAAGTGTGCATAAGTTGAAAGCTCAGGGCGCATAAATCCACAGTGTAGACTTCACGCCCCGCGCCCGAAACTCAGATGCTCTAGAGAATCTCACCGGGGGTGTATTGGGCGGCCTCTGGGTAACGATTGATCAGGTCACGCACACGAGCCAGCACACGCTCCACCTGCGACTCCGCGGAGCCAATAAACGCATGACGGTCCGCCAGCGCCGCCTCAATCTCCTGCTGGTTCATGGGCAGACGCTCATCCGCTGCAAGCTTTTCGACGAGCTCCTGTTCCCCACCGTTTTCGCGCATATTCAGCGCCACTGCCACGGCATTTTCCTTGATCACTTCGTGGGCGGTCTCGCGGCCCACGCCGGCGCGCACCGCGGCCATGAGGATGCGGGTGGTGGCGAGGAAGGGCAGGTAGCGCTCCAATTCGCGATCGATCATCGCCGGGAAAGCGCCGAACTCATCCAAGACGGTGAGGAAGGTTTCAAACATGCCGTCGATAGTGAAGAAAGCGTCCGGCAGAGCTACGCGGCGCACCACGGAGCAGAACACGTCGCCCTCATTCCACTGCTGGCCAGAAAGATCAGCCAGCATGGTGAGGTAACCGCGCAAGATCACCTGCATGCCGCCCACGCGCTCGCAGGAGCGGGCATTCATCTTGTGCGGCATGGCCGAGGAGCCCACTTGGCCTTCCTTGAAGCCCTCCGTGACCGTTTCATTACCAGCCATCAGGCGGATGGTGGTTGCGAGGCTGGATGGGCCAGCGCCCAACTGCACCAGGGCGGATACGGCGTCGAAGTCCAGGGAACGCGGGTAGACCTGGCCCACGGAATCGAAGACATTGGCGAAGCCCAGATAATCAGCGATCTGCGTTTCCAGGGAGGCGAGCTTGGCCTCGTCGCCACCAAGAAGGTCGAGCATGTCCTGAGCGGTACCCATCGGACCCTTGATGCCGCGCAGCGGGTAGCGGCTGAGCAGGTTTTCTACCCGCTCGATGGCGACGAGCATCTCTTCTGCGGCGGAGGCGAAGCGCTTGCCCAAAGTGGTGGCTTGTGCGGCAACGTTGTGGGAACGGCCAGCCATCACCAAGGTTTTGTAACTCGCGGCGTGCTCAGCCAGGCGGGACACGACGGCCACAGCCTTGCCGTGGATGAGCTCCAGGGAACGGAAGACTTGGAGCTGCTCAACGTTCTCGGTGAGATCGCGGGAGGTCATGCCCTTGTGCACGTGCTCATAGCCAGCCAAGGCGTTGAACTCCTCGATGCGCGCCTTCACGTCGTGGCGGGTGACCTTCTCACGCTCCGCGATGCTGGCCAGATCCACCTGATCCAGCACATCTTCGTATGTGCGGATGGCTTCGGCGGGGACGTCCACGCCCAGTTCGCGCTGCGCCTTCATCACAGCGATCCAGAGCTGGCGTTCAAGCACCACCTTGGACTCAGGGCTCCACAGGCTTGCCAGCGCCTCGGATGCGTAGCGGTTGGACAGGACGTTCGCGATTTTCTTTTTAGCCACGCCTTTTAGTATCGCACGAAGGCGCCGATGGGGTTTGGTGGTTGCACCCGGTGGGTGGGGGTTGGGCTGAAGTAGGTGTAGGTGCCCCAAGTCACGAGCGATTTACGATAAGACCCAATTTTCAAGCTGTAAAGATTTCAGTGGCACGAACGGTTTTTATCCAGCCCTCTCTCAAACAAATTTGTACTACCAAGAGACCTGCCATAAATCTTCACACTGACGGACTCGTTCACCATCTCTGCTTTTGTTTTAATAGTTTCAGGAAGTTCTTTCTCAAATTTCTGTGCGCTGGAAATTTTGGGGTCCGAAAGAAGTCTTCTTCTGATTTGGACAAGTGGTTTCGGCTAACTTTCTCAGCCAAAAGCGTCAGCGTGCACAATAGGTCCGCCGATTGAAACAGAGAATAGTCAGCAGGTTTCACCTTTCGGAATTGAGTCTCGATAGGCATCTTTTCAAAAATCGCTTGCAGGAGGGCGCTGATTTCCGCCTGGCCACCATCATAGTAAACAATGATCCTGCCGAATTGACGAAGATATTCCCCAATTTCACCAAGCCAGTCTTCAACCCGGTTATTCAATTCACGGTATATCTGGTCAGCGCTGCCGTTTCGACTTTTCTCTACCAGGAAGGAATTCCACAAAATCTCGCTATTTCTCGTAAAAGTAGCAAGCGCCGAGAAGAGAGCCCACCTCTCTTTCTTGTCTACAAAGCGATAGTCTGACTCTCTGCGAATGAGCGGAGCGGTGTGGATGCTATGGCACCCTGACCAGCCATGCTGCTCCAAGACATAGTGAATTTGCTGCAATTCAGACTCGATACTCTCACCCTGGTCGTGCAGAACTAGGCCTAAGATGTAGTACGGCGAGTGAGGGGCGAAGGGGCCGAAATCACCGGATTCATCGACAAACACACTCAGTTCCCGCAATTTCACCCCGCCATGCATCGTTTAAGCCCCAATTGAAAAGGAGGCGAGGCTTAAGCCTCGCCTCCTTTTGGTGGGGATATCCCCACCTCGGGGGTGGACCAGGATCTCTCGATCAGCCCAAGTGCTTTATAGGTTAGCCAATGACAGAACGCGATGCAATAGCTGGGACATCCGGCCAGATCGTCAGTCTGTGACGCACAGCGTATGGAAAAATAACCTGCAGTATCGCCCACCAATCGTAGACATGTAGGACTCGGACAACCCTACCGCCACGAGCACCACGCCAATGCCGAGGCTAGTGCTGTCCTTTTTCAATGTTACGGAGGGCAAGGCCGGATGCGCCGATCAAATCGGCACGCTGCTATCTAGTCAGCATGAATCATTTCCTCGCGTTCCGAATCGAAATGCCGAGTTCATCCGCAGATGCAACGCCAGCGGGCGAGGCGCCCATCCCACGCCGACCGAGAGTTCAATACGCTCTTCCCGGCTCTCGGCCAACCTGGTGGAACCTTTCTTCCGATTCAACCAATTTCAGCTTCCAACGGACGCACAAATCGCCTTAAAGGGAAGAATACTTCCTCCAATTTTCGCCCCCCCCTGGCGCCAAAAACAGCCGAGCCATGGAAACTTCCACGCTGAGCAATGGAAACTTCCACGATTATTCGTGGAAACTTCCACGCCCCCAACCCCACCACCTCCCCGCAACCCCACAAAAGATCCACCACGCGGGAACGTCGAAAAGCGAAGCAAACATCCATGCCAAACCGCGCATATACTCAGGTTCCATGGGAGATGCAGTGAGCACCGAGTCTTATACGCCCCGCCAACGCACGCGCTACCGCCAACGCCTCATGGATGACCTGGAGGTGTTTGATAGGCATCTGCAAGAAGCAGAATTCATTGATAAGGGCACCATCGGCCTGGAGCTGGAGCTCAACCTCGTGGATGAGGATATGCAGCCAAAGCTCTGCAATGCCGATGTGCTTGACGCGCTGCCCAAGGAGCACGCCGATGAATACCAGTCCGAGATCGGCGCCTACAACGTAGAGCTCAATCACCCGCCGCTTTCTATTTCTGGCGATGGCCTGCGCGAACTGCGTGATGGGCTGACCAAACGCCTCACCACCATCCGCGATGCCGCACACAAGGCCGGCGCGGAGGTGGCCATGATCGGCACCCTGCCCAGTGTCACCACCGATTTTTTGCACAACCCGGATTGGATGACGCCCGAGAATCGCTATAAGGCGCTTTCTAATTCCGTTTTGGAATCGCGCGGCGAGCTGGTGCGCATCGATGTGGAGCGCCAGGAGCGCTATCACGAGGATTTTGAAGATGTTGCGCCCGAATCCACCTGCACCTCCATCCAGCTTCATCTGCAGGTAGCCCCCGATCGCTTCGCCGCGGCGTGGAATGCCTCGCAGGCCATCGCCGGTGTGCAGGCAGCGTTGAGTGCCAACTCTCCGCTCTTCGCAGGCCATAAGCTGTGGCACGAGTCGCGCATTCCCGTATTCGAGCAGTCCATCGATACCCGCACGCCCGAGTTGATCACCCAGGGTGTACGCCCGCGCGTGTGGTTTGGCGAGCGCTGGATTACCAGTGCCTTCGACCTCTTCGAGGAAAACGTTCGCTACTTCTCCCCGCTCCTGCCCGAGGACCGCGTGGAGGCAGGCACCCCGATCATCACCGACGGCAAGCCCGGCCTGCACTACTTGAACCTGCAAAACGGCACGATCTGGCGTTGGAATCGTCCGATCTATGATCCAAACACTGAGCTTTCGCACATCCGCGTGGAAAACCGCCTGCTTCCGGCAGGCCCGAGTGTGGCAGATATCGTCGCCGACGCCGCCTTCTACTACGGCTTGGTCAATTTCTTGGTTGGCCAAACTCGTCCCGTGTGGTCGCGCCTTTCCTACCAGGACGCCACCAGCAACTTCTTCGCCGGCGCCCGCGATGGCCTCTACGCCCACCTTGAGTGGCCTACCCTTGGCCGCATTCCCGTATCTAAGCTCGTCACCGATCACCTGCTGGAGTACGCCGAGCAGGGCTTAAAGCAGCTTGAGGTGGATCGTGAGCTTATCGACGAAAACCTGAGCATCATCGAAGGCCGTGCCCGCACCCAGCAAAACGGTGCCACATGGCAGCTCGTGACCCTAGAAAACGCCACCGCCGCCATTCTGGCTGAGTCGAAGGGCGAGCATTCAGCAATCGATCTGCTGGATGCTCCCGATTCGCCGCGTCGCCGCGAGGCCATCGCTCGGATGCTCAAGGCCTATATCGCCAATCAGCAAAGCGGCGATCCGGTGCACACCTGGCCCACGGAGATCTAGGAAACCTCCACCACCAGGTGCACCTTCTGGTGGTCACCCGCTTTGATGACGGTGAGCACATCGCCATTGCGGATCACTTCCACGCGTGCGGGCAGGAGCACTGGCTTGTGGAACTCCGCGCGCACCCGAACAGCCTCGCCCATGCGCCCCTCTTGTCCCGCGAGCACCGCCGCTAGCGTGAACATGCCGTGGGCGATGGTGCGCGGGAAGCCGAAGAGCTTGGCACCCAGCTTTGAGGTGTGGATGGGGTTCTTATCCCCCGATGCCTCGGCGTAGCGGGCCACATCGGCAGGGGTGAAACGCAAGAGTGCCTCGGGGGTGCGCGCGCGATCCACCTGCGCTTCTAGCCTGCGGGCACCATCTTGGCCCCGGGTTCGCACGGCCGTGGGCGCCTTGGATGAGAACTTCGCCCCCACTTTGAGGAAGGTGGAGTTTTGTTCCCACACCAGTTCTTCACCCACGAACACCCGCGTGATCATGTCCACCAGCAACCCACGGCGATGCGGGCGCAGATTCTCGGCGCGCACCTCAGCACTAAACTCCTCCCCCACCCGAAGCGGGCGGTGCTGCTGGATCTCATTGGCCAGGTGCACCACGCCCATGGGTGCGAAGGGGAAGGTGGGATGGTTCATGCACAGGATGGCCAGGGGAAACGCCAGCACATAGGGGTAGAGCATCGGCGCCTCATTGCCGAGACGAAAGCCCGTGGCCTCGCAGTATGAGGCCAGGTGATCCACGTCGATGCTTAAACCTTCAACACGAAAGCCCACCTGCGGGTCATCGTCGGCGCTGCGCTTTGCCCCAAGTGCCTCGACGGCAGCGCGCCGGTACAGCGCGCTGAGCTCGGGGACGCTTTCAAGAGTTTGAATCTGCATGCCTTCCCCTTATGCGCCCATGATGTTCTGACCGCACACGCGTACCACGTTGCCGCTGACTGCGGAGGATGCGCGCTGGGCGAAAAACGCCACGGTTTCGGCCACGTCCACCGGCTTGCCACCCTGTTGGAGGGAGTTCATTCGCTTGCCAATCTCGCGGGGGCCAGTGGGCATCGCGTCGGTCATCGCCGTTTCGATGAAGCCCGGCGCGACCGCGTTGATGGTGGATCCTTGCGCTGCAAGTGGGCCACGGAGGGCGTCGACAAGCCCGATAATGCCCGCCTTGGTGGTGGCGTAATTGGTTTGGCCGCGATTGCCGGAGATACCCGCCATGGAGCTCACGCCGATCACCGCGGCGCCTTCGGCCAAATCGCCGGAATCCAGTAGGCTCTGGGTGATGCGCACCGGTGCCATGAGGTTCACGGCGAGCACTTGATCCCACTGCTGCTCGCTCATGTTCACCAGCAACTTGTCGCGGGTGATGCCGGCGTTGTGCACCAGCACGTCGATGCTGCGCCCGTAGCGGGACTGCGCGTGCTCGGCGATTTGCTGCGCGGCGTCCTCGGCGGTGACGTCCAGCGGGAGCGCGGTCCCCTTGACCTTGTTCGCGGTGGCGCTCAGGTGCTCACTTGCGCCCGGCACGTCCACGCAGATCACCTGGGCTCCATCGCGGGCCAGCACCTCGGCGATGGTGGCGCCGATGCCTCTTGCAGCGCCGGTGACCAGCGCCAAACGTCCTTCCAGCGGCGCATGCCAATTCTCTGCCGGGGTGGCGTCTTGCGTGCCCACCCGGATGATCTGGCCATCCACGAATGCAGATTTGCCCGAAAGCAGGAAGCGCAAGGTGGACTCCAGCGGGGCGAGCGTTTCCACGCCCTGCGCAACGTACACCAACTGCACGGTGCCGCCCTTGCGCATTTCTTTGGCAAGCGAGCGGGTAAATCCCTCCAGCGCGCGGGCGACGATGCGCGCCTCACCGTCAAGTTCGCCCGGTTCCGCGCCGATCACGACCACGCGGGCGCTGGGTTGCAAGTGGCGGAGTTGCGGGTGGATGAAGGTGTAGAGCTCGCAAAGATCCTCGAGGCTGCGCAGCGCGGTGGCGTCAAAGACGAGGGCTGCGCGTTTGGTTTCCGAAGCAAGCTGGAATTCTGGGCCCGCGATTTCATAGTCGGCCTGCAACGCCTGGCGGATCTCTTGGCTGAAGCGCCCCGCTCCCCCGAGCACGAGGAGCCCGTCGAGCGAAGGCTTGGTGGGGTCGAATCGCCTCAGCGGATAGCCCTGGGGCACGCCTGCCTTGGCTGCCACCGATGAGTTGATAACCCGGGTGAGCAGGGATGATCCGGCATTGTTGGAGCCTTTTTTCTTTGCGGCCACGACATTCCTCCAAAGTTTGTATAGGATGTGAATCACAGCCTAACGTGACAACGCTTACATTTCAAGGTAAAAGCGCTTTGAGTCACTTTATATTCTTTCACTAACAAATATAACGGAGGAGTTCATCATGACCTATGAGAACACTCAACGCCGCGTGGGTATCCTCGGCGGCAACCGCATCCCCTTCGCACGCTCCAACAAGCAGTACGCGAAGGCTTCAAACCAGGACATGCTCACCTCCGTCCTCGACGGTCTCATCGCCCGCTACGGGCTCCAAGACGCCCGCCTCGGGCTGGTCGCTGGCGGTGCAGTGCTCAAGCACTCGCGCGATTTCAACCTCACCCGCGAAGCCGTGATGGGATCCCACCTCAATTCCGCCACCCCAGCGCTCGACGTGCAACAGGCGTGCGGAACCTCCCTCGCGGTCACCATCGCCGTAGCGGACGCCATCGCGCTCGGCCGCATCGAGTCCGGCATCGCCGCAGGTAGCGACACAGCATCGGACGTGCCACTCGTGCTTGGCGACGACCTCCGCCGCACCCTCCTGCGTGCAGCCTCCGCCCGATCCGTAGGGGATAAGCTCAAGGCCCTCGCTTCCATCCGCCCCGCCCAGCTCGCACCCGAAGCACCACAAAATGGCGAGCCCCGCACCGGACTTTCCATGGGCGAGCATGCCGCGATCACCGCCCGCGAATTCGGCATCAGCCGTGAGGCGCAGGACGAACTTGCGCTCGCGAGCCACCAGCACCTGGCCGCCGCCTGGGATGCAGGCTTCTTCGACGATCTCACCACCAGCTACCTCGGCGTCAATCGTGACACGAACCTTCGCGCCGACGCCTCCCTGGAATCGCTAGCCAAGCTCAAGCCCGTCTTTGGCAAGAAAGACGCCGAGGCGCACGGCACCGTCGCAACCATGACCGCAGGTAACTCCACGCCTCTTACAGACGGGGCCTCCGCAGCACTGCTGGGCACCGAGGAATTCGCCAATGAGCACGGCCTGGACGTCCTGGCTTACCTGGTGGACGCGGAAGTCGCCGCCGTCGATTTCGTGCACGGCAATGAGGGACTGCTGATGGCGCCCACGCATGCCGTCGCAAAGCTTCTTGAGCGCAACAACCTCACCCTCCAAGACTTTGACTACTACGAGATCCACGAGGCCTTCGCCTCCCAGGTGCTCGCCACGCTCGCCGCCTGGGAATCCGAGGAATACTGTCGCACGAACCTCGGCCTCGACCACGCCCTCGGCTCCATCGACCGGACAAAACTCAACGTCAAGGGTTCCTCGCTTGCCGCCGGGCATCCATTCGCCGCCACCGGCACCCGAATCCTCGCCACCGCCGCCAAGACCTTGGCGCAGCGCGGCTCCGGACGCACCCTCATCTCCATCTGCGCCGCAGGTGGCCAGGGCGTCGCAGCAATCATCGAACGCTAGAACAGGAGAAGATCATGATCACCAAGAACACCCAAGCCGCCCAACCCGAAGAGCGTTCCCCCAAGCAACTGCCGCTCGAACCCAAGGCCTCCGTTGCCCAAGATCTGCTCAAGCTTCTCGACGGCAACTCGCGCGAAACACGCCAACTGCTGCGCGAAACCCTCAACGACCCAGCATTCTTCCCCGATGACGACGCTTCCTACCTGGAACAGCGCGAAATAACCCTCGAACTGACTAAGCGCATCGGCGAACTGGGCGTCTTCCAGTCCGGCTTCGCGCCTGACTCCGGTGGCCAAGGGGATTCACTCCCCGGAGTAGCCGCACTGGAATCCGTGGCCATGGTCAATGGCTCGCTCGCCGTCAAGTCCGGCGTGCAATGGGGCCTATGGGGCGGGGCCGTGGATCAGCTCGGCACCGAACGCCACAAGGAATGGGTACGAAAGGCAGCCAGCTTGGAACTGCCCGGCTGCTTCGCCATGACCGAGCGCGGCCACGGCTCCGACGTGCAAAACCTCGAGACCACCGCCACCTACGACCCAGAGACGGATGAGTTCATCATCCACTCCCCCAGCCCCTCCGCGGCAAAGAACTACATCGGCAACGCCGCAGCACATGGCCGCGCGGCGGCAGTATTCGCGCAGCTTTTCACCCCCGACGGCGAGCGCCGATCCCACGGCGTGCACTGCCTGATCGTGCCCATCCGCGACGAGGACGGCAACCCCATGCCGGGCGTTTCCATCGGCGACCACGGCCACAAAGGCGGCCTGCTGGGCGTAGACAACGGCACGCTCATGTTCGACCACGTGCGCATCCCACGCGAGAACCTGCTCAACCGCTTCGCCGACGTCGACGAAAACGGCAAGTACTCCTCCCCAATCGAATCGCGCAACGGGCGCTTCTTCACCATGCTCGGAACCCTAATCCGCGGGCGCATCGCCGTAGCGGGTGCTGCAGGAGGAGCCACGAAGGCCTCCCTGGACATCGCGATTCGCTACGGCATGCGCAGGCGACAATTCCCCGGCGCCACCGGCGAAGAAAAGCACCTCATGGAGCACCGCAACCACCGACGTCGCCTGCTCATCCCTCTAGCACGCACCTACGCGCTGTCCCTGCTGCAAAACCAGATCATGGAGCGTTTCCAGGAGCAGACCTCAGCGCAAGCATCCGGAGAGTGGTCCGTCACCGAGCCCACCAAGGAGCAGATGTACGCTGCGCGCGAGATGGAATCACTGGCAGCCGCAGTAAAGGTAGCGCAGACGGCGCACGCCAACAAGACCATCCAGGAATGCCGCGAGGCATGCGGCGGCGCTGGTTACATGAGCGAAAATCGCCTCACCACCTACCGCAGCGACGCCGACGTCTTTGCCACCTTCGAGGGCGATAATGCCGTGCTCATCCAAATGGTGGGCAAGAACCTACTCACCGCCTACGCCCGCGAAATGAACAACCTCTCGCCCTGGGACATTGTGAAGTACGCGGCCAACACCGCAGGCGATGTGGTCTCACGCCGCAGCGGCTTCACCACCCGCCTGCAGGGCATGATCGATGTGGTGTCGGATCGCGAGAAGTCCCTCTTCGACCCGGACTACCAGGCTCGACTGCTTGACGATCGCGCCAAGAACGTCCTCGGCTCACTGGTGCGCCGTATTCAGGCCGCGCGCAAACAAGATCAGATTGCCGCAGCCGCGACGGTCGATAAAGCCCAGGATCATATGATCAATGCCGGTTGGGCGCGTATCGATGCGCTCCTTATCCAGGCGATGGTCGCAGCAGAGGAGCAGCTTCCCGAGGACTCCGAAGCGCGCATGGTCTTCGAGCAACTGCGCCACCTGTTCTTCTTCTCTACCGTGGTAGAGCACGCCGGTTGGTACCAGGAGCACAACCTCCTGCCAGCCGGACGCCTGAAGGCAGCACGGGCGGCCATCAATGACCTGGTGGATTCGCTCGCCCCTTGGTCCATGGTGCTCGTCGATGCCCTCGGCGTCCCCCATGAGGTTGCCGAGGTGCCTATGCTCAACGATGCAGGAGTGGACCGTCTGGAGGCCTAGGCCACAGCCCGCGCTAGTCGGTGGTACCGAAGCGCTCTAGCTCGTCCGGGTGGCCTGCTGCTAATACCAGGTCACCCGCGCGTAGAACCATATCCGACTCGGAGGGCCCGAAACGCCCACCAGCGCGACGAACCGCGATGATTTGCACGCCCTTGATGTCCGACACCTTCTTGCCTAGGTAGGACACCGGGGGCGCAACCTTTTCAATGGCGTAGTCACGATCAAACTCGGCATATTCCTGGACGCGACCATTCATGAGGTGCGCAATGCGTCGGCCGGTGTCCTGCTCCGGGCGGATCACATGGTGCACGCCGATCTGGCGCAGAATTTTCGCGTGTGGATTGTTCACTGCTTTGGCCCAGATGCTGGGCACTTTCAAGTCCACCACGGTGGAAGCAGTGAGCAGGGAGGCGCCCATGTCGGTACCGATCCCAACTACTACGCGCGAAGCCTCGTCAACGGAAAGCTGACGTAACGCTTCCACGTTGGTGGTGTCGGCAGCGGCCGCGAAAGTGAGCACCTGCGATGCTTTGTCCACTACGGACTCATTGCTGTCGATGCCTAGAACTTCTACGCCGGTATTCACGAGCTCCTCGCCGAGCGCCATGCCGAAGCGGCCCAGGCCGAGGATGACTACGGGGGCGTGATTGTGGTGCTTAGCCAATGAGGGGCCTTTCGTCGGGGAAACAGTACAAACGTTTACTGTCTCGGCTAGCAAGTGCAGAAACTAGAGAGACTGGACCGATACGGCCAGCGAACATCAGCACAACAATGACGAGCTGCGCCACTTCGGGTAAATCTCCGGTGATGCCGGTAGAAAGCCCAACAGTACCGAAAGCACTGACCACCTCGAAGCTTACGCGCATAGGGTCAAATTGCGGTGCGACCAGCATAATCACCATGATGGCGCTGACCACCAGCAGCCCAGCCATCACGGTCACGGCGATGGCCTGACGCACTGAGCGGTTGGGGATGCGACGCTTATGCACGAGTACATGTTCATCACCGCGAACTTCAGCCACCATCACGGCGAGAATCACGGCCATGGTCGTGATCTTCATGCCACCAGCGGTACCACCGGTACCGCCACCGATGAACATCAAAATATCGGTGAGCACCAGGGTATTGGGGTGCATCGCGCCAATGTCCACGGAGTTAAAGCCCGCGGTACGCGAACTCACCGAGTGGAAAAACGCCGCAAGCACCTTGGTCTGCGTATCGAGATCCTTAAGCACCCCGGTCCATTCACTAATCACAGTTCCAAGAAATCCTACTGTGAGGAGCGTGACAGTACCTACCATCACGAAAACTGCAGAGATAGAGAAGCGAGGAGGAGCTTGTCGACGCCTCCGTGACCTCCATCGACGATAAAACTCAAGCAGCAGCGGAAAACCTAAGCCACCGATAATGATGGCGAAGGAAATCGGGAGAATGATGACCCAATCCCCCACGAAGCCCACCAGGTTGTCGCTCTTGAGCGAGAAGCCCGCATTGTTGAAGGCGGAGATCGAGTGAAAGGTGCCCTCCCAAAGCGCCGCTGGCCACTCGTAGCCAAGAGAGCGGAAACGCGTTGTAAGGATGATACCCACCACGGTTTCCACCGCCAGTGTGAAGGAGATGGTGGCAATGAGCAGGCCTTTCACCTCACCCAATTGCCTCCCGCGGCCCTCCGCTGCGGCGTTGAGGCGGCTTCGCACACCAATTCTTCCAGCCAGCACCCAGCTCACAAAAGTTGTGAGGGTCATAATGCCCAAACCACCAAGCTGAATGAGGATGAGAATGACGAGCTGACCAAAATGGGTCCAGTAAGTGGCAGTATCGACCACAATCAGGCCCGTCAGACACACCGATGATGTCGCGGTGAAGAGTGCAGTAACTACATCTGAGCCCCCGTCCCCCACCGTTGCTATTGGCAACAAAAGCAGCAGGCAGCCAACGAGAATCAGACTCGCGAAACTGCCCGCCACTAATCGAGCTGGTGTTTTATGCACGACGCAGTACCTTACTCGCGCATGTCAGCCCCTACAATCCCTCGAAAGACTCATTTACCCGAGATGCTGATCTCGCCTTGCTCAGCCTTCGCAGCAATATCGCTGCGGTAGAAAGATCCCACCAAAGAAATGGTGTGCATGATCTCATACGCCCGGGCCCGTGCATCCGCCAGAGACTCGCCGACACCAATCACATTGAGCACCCGACCTCCAGCCGAAAGCAACTGCCCGTCGCGCACTGAGGTCCCCGCATGCAGCACCCCTTCACAATCAGCACCATAAATCTCCGCGCCGGTCACCGGATCCTGAGGGTAGCCCTCAGCAGCCAGCACCACGGTCAGCGCATAGCCTTCGCTCCACTCAAGAGGCGGGAGTTCGTCGAGTCGCCCCTCTGCCACCGCGCGCAGCACCCCACCAAGTGGTGTTTTGAGCAGCGCCAGCACCGCTTGAGTTTCTGGATCACCGAAGCGACAGTTGAATTCCACCACCGCAGGGCCATCTGCGCCCCAGGCCAATCCCGCATAGAGCAGTCCGGAATAGGGGGTGCCTCGTTTCACCATCTCCTTAGCCACAGGCACACAGATTTCATCCACGATTCGCTGGGTTGCATCTTCAGGCAGCCACGGCAGCGGTGCATAAGCACCCATGCCACCGGTGTTCGGTCCCTCATCATTTTCATAGGCGCGCTTGTGATCTTGGGCTGGCAGCAAGGGCACCACTGTCTCGCCATCAACCAGACAGAAGAGGGAAACTTCAGGGCCGTCGAGGAAGCTTTCGAGCAACACCGGGTTACCAGCGTCGAGCACGCTGCGGGCATGATCGCGAGCAACCTCGCGGTCGTCCGTAACTACCACGCCCTTGCCACCCGCGAGGCCATCATCCTTGACAACGTAATGAGGTCCAAAGCGATCCAGTGCAGCATCCACGGCTGCTTGGTTTTGATCTGGCTGAATACTTTCGGCCCGGGCGGTGCGCACACCGGCGGCCGCCATCACGTCCTTAGCAAAGGCCTTGGAACCCTCGATCTGCGCCGCAGCCTTACTGGGGCCAAACACCAGGAAGCCGGCCTCACGCAGCACGTCGGCCACGCCCGATACCAGCGGCACCTCGGGGCCAATCACCACCAGATCGGCTTCCACCTGCTTAGCAAGCTCAAGCATCACCTGTGCATCATCCACTTGGGTGGCTTCTGGGTGGCAGGTGGCAATCTTGGCGATGCCGGGATTGCCGGGAGCCGCATGCAGTGCTTTCACTGCCGGATCGTGATGAAGGCCAAGCGCGAGCGCATGCTCACGGGCACCGGAACCAATCAGAAGAATGCGCATGCAACCAGTGTATCTTTCGACCTCACGGCGGGTACCCCCATTGAAGCGGGTGCGAAAAGGGCGGCGTGGGGCGTCGAAAAGCTGGCAATACCATTAGTCTTGGAGGGCATGAGCGTATTTAGCAAGATCATCGAAGGTGAATTGCCCGGGCGATTCGTGTACCGCAGCGAGGATGTGGTGGCATTTTTGACCATCGAGCCCCTCACGTACGGGCATGTGCTGGTGGTTCCGGTGAAAGAAGTAGACCGTTGGACGGATCTGGATGCCCACACGTGGGGGCGCCTGAACGAAGTCGCTCAAAAGGTTGGCCAGGCGATTATCAAGACCTTCGACGCCCCGCGCGCGGGGTATGTGATTGCGGGATTCGACGTACCTCACACCCACATCCATGTCTTCCCAACCTCTCGCATGGCGGACTACGACTTCTCGCAGGCCATGGCGATGGACGAGACTGATCCCGAACGCATGGACGATGCAGCCGAGCGCATCCGAGCGGCACTCGACGCCTAAATGGCCCTGCTGAAATGGGTGCCGCCCATGGGTATGCTCCCACCCTCCCCCGCCTACAAGCCTGGTGAGGTGCCGGTGCTCTTTCTGCACGGCACACTCGGCTCGCCGGGGAATTTCGCCCACCCGGCGCGCGCACTCGCCAACCGGGGGCGGCCATTTTTCGCACCCAAATATGGCGAGCACGGCACGAATTCCCTGGAGGATTCAACGCGCGAGCTCAGCGCCTACATGCGCTCACTGCAGGGATTGGGGGTGCAGCAGCTCGACATCGTGGGACATTCTGCGGGTGGTCTGCTCGGGTTGCGACTTGCTCACATGCACCCGACACTCGTACGCGGCCTGGTGGGACTGGGTGCGGCGTTCAAAGGCGTTCCGCGGAGCCTTCCACTGAATAAAGTTTCGCGGCCGCTGCTGAGCCCGGTGGTGCGCTTCGTCGCTGGGCAGGTGTTCGTAGATATCACTGAGGCCCTGCCCGCGAGCGTGCCCGAGGGCTTAGAGCTGATCTCCGTGTATTCCACCGCTGACCTCATTGTGCCTGCGGCTTCAAGCCAACTGGGGCACACCATTGAGCTCAAAGGGGTCCGCCACGAAGAGCTTCCCCGGCAAACGCTGCCCATTTTGGAAGCGCTGGAGCAAATCACTCAGCGCTATGCTGCCGAGGCAGACGAACCTTAAACGTGGTGCCCTCGCCCAATTCACTTTCCACCTCGATGGTGCCGTGGTGTGCTTCCACCAGCGTCTTGGTGATCGCGAGGCCAAGCCCGCTGCCACCGGTAGCTCTGGCCCTGGAGGTGTCGGCGCGGTAGAAGCGCTCAAAAATGTGCGCTGCATCTTCGTGGCTAAGCCCAATGCCATCATCCGCAACCTCGATGCTGAGCCAACCGGGATCGTCCTGCGCCAACTGAATGGACACTTTTGCGTCTTCACCGCCGTGTTTTAGAGCATTCACGCTGAGATTGGTGAGCACCTGGTGGAGTCGAGCTGCGTCGCCTCGCACCACCGGGATCTCGGCGCACTCGCTTCGCACATCAATGCAACGCTCCGGGTAGGCGGCGCGCAGTGATGAGGCGACGGAAAGCGAAAGCTCGAGCATGTCCACGTCGGCTTCCTCAAAGCGCGAGCCTTCTGCCCTGGTGAGCGCCAGGAGGTCTTCCACCAGCACGCTCATCCGGCTGGCCTCGGCCTCGATTTTCTCTAGCACCAGTTTGGCGTCGTCGGTTGCACCGGATCGGTAGAGCTCCGCGTATCCCTTCACACTGGTCAAGGGGGTCCGCAGCTCGTGGGAGGCGTCGCCCACGAAGCGCCGCATCTGTTCCTCTTTGCTTTTCAGTTCCACGATGGAACCCTGCAGCCTTTCGAGCATCACGTTCAGCGAATGCGATAGCTCCCCCACCTCAGTATTGTCCGCCCCTTCGGGCACCCGCCGGTCCAGGTCACCAGAGGCGATCGCCTTGGCGGTCGCTTCGACTTCCCGCAGGCGCCTGAGGGCGCGATGCACGAGGAAGAAGGCAAACAGCGCGGTGATGAGCAGAACCGAGAGTCCAATCACCACCTGACCGGTTGCAAGCCTTTGCAGAATCACCGACTCTTGGGTGATGTCTTTGGCCACCACCGTGGTCACGCCATTGTCGATTTGCGCGAGCACTCGCCAATGCGTCTCTGAACCGTCCTTCGACTCGACCGTGATCGGCCCGCCGCCTGGCTGAATCTGCTGCAAATTCGGGGCGGATTGGTGCTCATTGAATTCCAGCGCCGAGCCATCAGGGAAGATCTTGACCGCGTAGAAATCTGTGGGCGGGCGCGTTGCCACGTTCCCCGAATCATTAAAGAGTGAATCTTGGGAGGCCCATCCGCCCAGACCACGCTCCAGGTCGGCGTCGATACGCGAATACACAAGCTCCACCATGGTGCGATTCACCGCCACCGAGCTCGCCGCCAGCCCCATCCCGGACACCACCACAATGATGATGATGAGCCCAAGCCTGAGAGGAATTTCTTTTGCTTTTCGACGCCCCACCTCCGGCACCCACTTCCGCTTCTTAAGGGGCTCCTGGATCACAGCCCTGGCGTAAGGGTTTGCAACGCTCATGCAGCACTACTTCCGAGGCTTGCGAAGCACGTAGCCCACCCCGCGGACGGTGTGGATCAAGGGCATGTCGGTGGTATCCACCTTCCGGCGCAGATAGGAGATGTAACTCTCCACCACGTTTCCGTCTCCGCCGAAGTCGTAGTGCCACACGTTGTCCAAAATCTTAGCTTTGCTCAGCACGACCTCGGCATTGATCATCAGGTAGCGCAACAGATTGAACTCGGTTGGCGAAAGTTCCACCACTCGCCCGGCTTTGGTTACCTCATGGGTGTCGTCGTTGAGTGTGAGATCGGCATAGGTCAACGTGGCATCGTCCTGGGGCTCTTCCACGTGATTGCCGCGGCGCAGAATCACCCGGAGCCTCGTAATCACCTCCTCCAAAGAGAACGGTTTGGTGACGTAGTCATCCGCCCCGATGGTCAAGCCGTGAATCCTGTGTTCCAGGGCGTCCTTTGCGGTCAAGTACAGCACCGGCCCGTCCAGGCCCGCGCTTCGCAACTTTGGCAGCAGCTCAAAGCCGTCCATGCCCGGCATCATCACGTCAAGAATGAATGCGTCCGGCTGAAATTCCTGGGCTACCTCCAGTGCCTCGTCCCCGGACGTAGCGGTGGCCACCTCAAAACCCTGGAACTTCAGGGAAACGTTGAGCAGCTCCACGATGTTGGGTTCATCGTCGACGACCAGTACTCGGGTGGCTTTTTCGTTCATCGAGGGGTGCTCTCCTAGGTTGGGGTGCCGTGTATTGAAGTATTGGCTCAAGCTAACTCCCGTTGGCTGTGAGTTCGCTGTGAGGCTACGCAAGATTGCAGCATAATCGGTTAGGGTTGCCCTTTGTGGCTTCTTCACAAACACCCAACCGATGGGTCTTTCTCGGCGTCATCTCCTGCGGCCTGCTGCTAATCAGCGCGGATAATTCGATCCTGTTCACCGCGCTTCCCGCCCTACGCACCAAGCTGCACATGAGCGAGCTGGAGGGCCTGTGGGTGTTAAATGCCTATTCACTGGTCATCTCCGGCTTGCTTCTGGGAACCGGCACTCTTGGAGACCGGATCGGCCATCGCCGCATGTTCGAAATCGGCCTCATCATCTTCGCCGGGGCCTCGGCCTTGGCTGCGGCCTCCCCAAACGTCGCGGTGCTCATCGCCGCCCGCGCGCTCCTGGGCATGGGTGCTGCGGTGATGATGCCCGCAACGCTGGCGCTGCTGCGCATCACATTCGTGGACGTGCAAGAGCGCAATGTTGCCATCGCCATTTGGGGCTCAGTTGCCACCATCGGCGCAGCGGCAGGACCGGTGCTCGGGGGCTTTCTCCTCGAACACTTCTACTGGGGTTCAGTTTTTGTGGTGAACATTCCGGTAGCTCTGGCAGCCTTGATCGCCACTTTCATTCTCGCACCAGCGAATGTGAAACACCCCGGTAGTCGCTGGGATCTGGCAGCCTCTATCTTTGCCATGCTCACCATGACCGGACTGGTGCTCCTGATCAAAGAAATTGCCCACCCCGGGCTGTTGTGGCTGGGCATCCTGTTCACGATCCTCGGTTCAATTGCGTTCTGGCGGCGAAATGCCTCCCTGCCCGAACCACTCATCGCCATGGACATCTTCCGAAGCCGCCTGTTCAGCGCCGGCGTGCTCACCGCGTTGTTCACCATGTTCGCGCACTCGGGGGTCATGCTCGTCACCACCCAACGCTTCCAGCTCACCGAGCATTTCTCTCCTCTCCAAGCAGGAATGCTCACCGGCGTTGCCGCGATCTCCGCCTTTCCCACATCACTCATCGGCGGTTTTATACTTCACCGAATCGGATTCCTCCCGCTGATCTCAGGCGGACTCACCATCATGGCTGCGGGCTTTGGACTTTGTTACCTGGCGGCCTCGAATTCCATTTTCCCGCTGTTCGTACTCGGAATTATCAGCGCAGGCGCAGGTTCGGGGTTCGCCATGTCCGTTGCCTCCACCGCCATCGTTGGATCCGCCCCCAAGCAACGCTCCGGCATGGCATCGGCCATCGAAGAAGTCTCCTACGAGTTCGGTGCTCTCATTTCAGTCTCCGTATTCGGCACACTCTTAGCCGCAATCTACACCCGCAACAGTGGCCTAGAAGCCAACTTCGCGGGGGCAATCGATGCCCCCGCCCTCGATTCCTCGTTTGTTTGGCTGCTCGGCTTCGCTGCAGGTAGCACACTCATCGGAGCAGCCACTACAGGATGGTTGCTCAGAAACAACCCGAAGGACACTGCGTATGCGCACGAGTGAACGTCGAAAAGCTCGGTGACGTAATAAGCTAGTGCGGTCAATGCCAACTAACCCTCGGAGTTTTGTTTTGACCGCCCCAACACACCCCGTGGACGCCGTCCCCTCAGCGCCCAAACTCGCAGCGCTGGGCCTCCAACACGTGCTCGCCTTCTACGCCGGTGCCGTGATCGTGCCACTGCTGATCGCAGGCTCACTGAACCTCGACACCGCCACCACCATCCACCTCATCAACGCAGATCTCCTCACCTGCGGCCTAGCCACCATCATCCAGTCCGTCGGGTTGGGCAAACACATCGGCGTGCGACTGCCAATCATCCAAGGCGTCACCACCACCGCCGTAGCGCCGATCATCGCCATCGGACTCGGGGTCAGCAACGGCGAAGGCGGGGTGGAATCGCTGCCCACCGTCTACGGAGCCGTCATCGCCGCAGGCCTCTTCACATTCTTCGCCACCCCAGTGTTCGCGCGGTTCCTCAAATTCTTCCCGCCCGTGGTCACAGGCACAGTCCTGCTGGTCATGGGCACTTCTTTGCTCGCCGTATCCGCCAACGACTTCGTCAACTATGCCGATGAGCCACTCGCGCGCGACCTGGCCTACGGTTTTGGCACGCTGCTGCTCATCGTCCTCGTCCAGCGATTCTTCAAAGGATTCCTGGGCACCTTGTCAATCTTGATCGGCCTCGTCGCGGGCACGCTCGTGGCGCTCGCACTCGGCGATGCTTCTCTTTCCGCGGTTGGCGAAGCCAGCGCATTCGGCATCACCACCCCCTTCTACTTCGGTGTGCCACAATTCAACGCCGGAGCCGTGCTCTCCATGATCGTGGTCATGATCATCACCATGGTGGAAACCACCGGCGACGTCTTCGCCACCGGCGAGATTGTGAAGAAGCGCATCCGCCGCGGTGACGTGCAGCGAGCCCTGCGCGCCGATGGCTTGTCCACCTTCCTCGGCGGCGTCATGAACTCCTTTCCCTACACCTGCTTCGCGCAAAACGTGGGGCTCGTGCGCATCACCGGCGTGAAGTCGCGCTGGGTGGCGGCCTCCGCCGCTGGATTCATGATCCTGCTTGGACTTCTGCCCAAAGCAGGTGCGGTGGTTGCGTCCATTCCGCACCCCGTTCTCGGCGCCGCATCTTTGGCACTGTTCGCGAATGTGGCATGGGTTGGCCTGCAGACCATCGCCAAGACCGACCTCAGCGACAATCGCAATGCCGTCATCGTCACCACCGCGCTTGGGCTCGCGATGCTCATCACCTTCAAGCCTTCCGTTGCCGAAGCGATGCCAGAGTGGACGCGCACCTTCGTCTCTTCGGGCATGTCCATCGGCGCGATCACCGCGATCATCTTGAACCTGCTCTTCTTCCACGTTGGCCGCCAGTCGGGTTCCGATGTCGCCCGGACCTCCAACGGCGGTGTGTCCCTTGATGAGCTGAACTCGATGGAGCGGGCGGAGTTCGTCGAAACGCTCGCACCGCTGTTTAATGCCCAGACGTGGCCGCTCCACGACGCCTGGGAATCGCGCCCATTCTCCGACATCAACGACCTGCGCGAAGCCATCCAGGTTGCGGTGCTCACCGGCGTGTCCGAGCAGCAGGCCGCGCTCATCCGCGACTACCCGGACATGGCCGAGCTGCTGACCACGGAGACGAGCGCCGCCCGCGGCTCCCTGAACCTCGAGGACCTCGACGATGTCCAAACCGCCCAGCTGCTCGACCTCTCCGCCGCCTACCGCGAACGCTTCGACCTCCCCTTCGTCTCCTACCTGGGAACAAACGATTCCATCGACACGGTGCTCGAAGCCGGGGTGCGCCGTCTCGCCAACTCCGATGCCCAGGAACGCCGCACCGTCCTCTCCGAAATCATCGAGATCGCCAACGACCGCTTCGACCTCCTGCTCGCCGACGCCAACCCCGTCCGCTCCGCCTGGGACCGCAAATTCACCGAAGTGGAGTAGCAAGCTTTTCGACGCCGGGGCCGCCTCGGGTCCCCCCCCCACCCCGGGAGGGGAGTGCGCTACCCCCTCGGCATGATGCCCCTTCCCGCACCGAAACCCCGGCACCAAGCTGCTTTCCACACCAAATCCCGCACAGCGCCGGGGGAAAACGCACACCACGCACGCCCGTTCCACCGGCACAACACCTCACCTCGCACCGAAACCCCGGCACCAAGCTGCTTTCCACACCAAATCCCACCCAGCGCCGGGGGAAAACGCACACCACACACGCCCGTTCCACCGGCACAACACCTCACCTCGCACCGAAACCCCGGCACCAAGCTGCTTTCCACACCAAATCCCACCCAGCGCCGGGGGAAAACGCACACCACGCACGCCCGTTCCACCGGCACAACACCTCGCCCCGCACCGAAACCCCGAACTACTCGATCCACTCCCACCTCTGCCCGAATTTCAAGGTCTTCCAAGTCCAAATTGGGTCTCGCACTTCCTTAGGCATCTCCCCTCCCCGTATGAAAGCCTCCAGCACGTCGAGTATTTTCTCGAAGTACCGCTCCACCATGTCGCTGGTGAAGCGAAGCACCCGGAATCCTCGAAAGCCTGCGGAGATGTCTTTCCAGCGGTCGATTTCGAACTGTTCGAAGGTTTCGCTGCGTCCGGTGTCGGCACGGTGGTAGGTTTCCCCGTCGATTTCGACGATGATTCGCCGCCGGGTGTTGACGCCGTCGTATCGATACGGCCCTACCCACGCGTTGTGCTCAAATTTGAGGCCCCTTTGAGCTGCGGCTTTGAAGAATTTTCTTTCGGCGTGGGAGTCGCATCCGATTTGTGCTTGCTCCAGCGCATGCATCATGCTCGCAGGTTTGTGGCGCACCGCTTTCCGGTCTTGAGCTAGTCGACGTCCCCCGTTTTTGCCTTCGTACGCCCGCTCTAGGAAGGCGCGTCGCTCGTCGGCGCTGGTGTTTGTGTGCTCGCGGGATAGGGCTCGAAGCGGTGGTTGTTTCTTGCGGAAGTCATTGCAGCGCGTTTCAAAGATTTGAAAGTATTTGCATTTCATTACGGCTTTGTTGCGTGGCACTTCGATGATGAGGGGGAACGTCAGTGCTTGGCCCTGGGCTTGTTCGTGGGCGGTTTTTCCGGCTGTTCTGCAGCGGGGTTTGATCTGGTGGAGGGCTTGGAGGACGTTGTCGGGGGTGGGTTCTTGGTTGAGGTAGTGACCGCGGTAGATGCGGAAGAGTTTGCCGTGACGGAGGGCGTTTTGGATTTGTCGGCGGTTGATACCGCGAAGGCGGAGCTGGTTTGTTGTCCAGAGAGTGTTCATACTCTACTTAGACGCAAAACGGAGCTCCGCCGGTTCCGGCCTTCAGCGAAAACTTAAGGCTTGGGGATGTTGCGCAGGTTGGAGGCCGCCAGGTCGAGCATGTGGCCGACTCCGCCGTCGAGGACGGTTTTCACGGCGGACTTGGAGAAGCCCATCATTTGCTCGATGGTGATGTTTGGCGGGATGGACAGGGCGTTGGGGTCCGTCACGATGTCGATGAGCACTGGCCCTTCGAGGGCGAAGGCGTCGACAAGCTGTTGGCGGGCACGGGCTGGATCGGTGATGCGCACGTGTGGGATGCCCACTGCGGCGGCGATGGCGGCATAGTCGACGTCTTCGTGGTCGGTGCCGAACTCGGGCAGGCCTTCCACCATCATCTCCAGCTTGACCATGCCCAGCGAGGAGTTGTTGAACACACAGATTTTGATGGGCAGTTCGTGCAGCTTGACGGTGAGCAGTTCGCCCATGAGCATGCCCAGTCCACCGTCGCCGGAGAAGGACACCACCTGGCGATTGCGGTCAGCCGCGGATGCACCCATGGCCATTGGCAGTGCGTTGGCCATCGTGCCGTGGCGGAAGGAGCCGATCATTTCGCGCTGCCCATTGGGGGTGACGTAGCGCGCGGACCACACGTTGCACATGCCGGTGTCTACGGAGAACACTGCGTCGGGCGCCGCGATTTCGTCGATGATGTTGGCGACGAATTCGGGGTGGATGGGGGTGTGGTTTTCCACGTCGTGGGTGTAGGCCTCGACCACGTTGGAGAGCTTCTTGTGGTGTTCCTTGAGCATCTTGTCCAGGAACTTGCGGTCGGTTTTCTCCTCGACGTGCGGGAGGATGTTTTCGATCGTTGCGGCAACGTCGCCCACCACCGGGTAGGAGATGCGGGTACGTCGGCCGATGCGCTGGCCGTCGATGTCCACCTGTGCGACGTTCTTCGATGGGAGGAAGTCGTTGTAGGGGAAGTCGGTGCCCAGCAGAATCAGCAGGTCGGCGTCGTTGGAGGCGTCGTGGCAGGCGCCGTAGCCGAGCAGGCCTGACATGCCCACGTCGAATGGGTTGTCGTGCTGGATGTACATTTTGCCGCCGAGCGCGTGTCCCACGGGCGCTTTGATTTTTTCGGCGAGCGCCAGAACTTGTTCGCGGGCATCTTTGCAGCCTGCGCCGCAGAAGAGGGTGACGGTCTTGGCTTCGTTGATGGCTTGAACCAGGGCGCCGGCTTCTGCGGGATCCGGGTACACCACGGGCTTGCCTTTGGAGATGACGGATTCGGCGAAGCCCAGTTCAGAGGCGTCTTGCATGGTGATGTCGCCAGGAATTACCAGAACGGAGACACCTTTGCCTGCCATGGTGGATTGGATGGCGTGGTGGAGGATCACTTCGCCTTGTTCGGGCGAGTTCACCATCTCGCAGTAGCCCGAGCATTCTTGGAAGATTTGCTGCGGGTGTGTTTCCTGGAAGAAGGAGGAGCCGATCTGCCGCGACGGGATGTGGCTTGCGATGGCCAGCACCTTGGCACCGTTGCGGTGGGCGTCGTAGAGCCCCTGGATGAGGTGGGTGTTGCCGGGGCCGCAAGAGGCCGCACACACGGCCAGTTCGCCACTGACCAGCGAGTCTGCTTCTGCTGCGAAGGCCGCAGCTTCTTCGTTGCGTACGTGGATCCATTCGATGTCTGAGGTGCGTACGGCGTCTACGATGGGGTTAAGGCTGTCCCCGACGAGCCCGTAGATGCGCTTGACGCCCTGGCGCTCGAGCGCCTCAACAATCTGGTGTGCAAAAGTTTTTGCCATAGGTTTACCTTTCTGGTTTTGCTCTTAAGTGTCCGCAAAAAGTAAAAACTTTGCAATATTTCCTGCTCTTGCCTTGCTTTTCGACGTCCCACGCCCATCATCCCCAAGTGCAGTAGGCTGTGAGAAACCATGGTGAAAATCTTGCGCTTTGATCATTTGGCAACGCTGCGCCGCAGGCAGCAGCACTCGCCTCACAATGCCACCATTGACGTCGCGGCGGCTCCCCCACTCGCGCCGCTCGCGCCGGTCAATCTGAGTGATCGCTCGGAGATAACGGCCGCTTTGGATGTCTCTGCCCGCATCGGGGCGCTGCTAATTATCGCGGGCACCCCTAACGGTGATGCTGAGGAGCAGGTTCGCTCTCTGGCTGAGTCTTTTGGTGTGTGGAACTGCCATGTGGATGCCACGCACCAACGTATTCGCCTGTTCACTTCCGTTGGTGGTCAGCAGGGTGTGCAGGTGGTGCACATCATCAAGCCTGAGGCGCAGAACTTCCGCAAGCTCACACTTGTAGACAAGCTCATTCGGGATATTCACACTGGTCGCGCCGGACTCACGGACGCCATCGTGCGCCTGAATGCTATCGAAGCGTCGAAAGAACGCATGGGCGATTTGGGTGTCATTGCTTCCTGGGCGACGATGAGTTTGGGCGTGTCCATGCTCATCGGTGGCGATGTCCCGGTGCAGATCATCTCTACGATGGTCGCTGCGGTGATCATGTGGCTTTCCATGGTGTTGGGAAAGCAGGGTTTACCGCTGTTTTATCAAAACACTGCCGGCGGTGTCCTAGCGGCGATCGTCTCTACCTATGCCTATCACCTGGGAGGACAGTTTGACATCAGTTTAAAGCCCTCCATTGTCATCTCCACGTCGATCGTGGTGATGCTGGCTGGACTGACGTTGTTGCAGGCGTTCCACAATGGCGTCACCTCTGCACCGATCACGGCAATGGCCAGGCTTTTCGACACCATGATGATCACCGCCGGCGTAGTCGCGGGTGTCGGTATGGGCATTGCTATCTCTGCATATTTAGGCCTGCAGCTTCCACCAATGGAAACGGCCCCCGTGCCGAACTTCGCGTCCACCGCAGTGACGATCTTGGGCGGCACGACCGCTACCGTGGGCTTTTCCCGCGCGTGCTTTGCCGATTGGAACACCACGATCATCGCTGGCGCCACCGCCCTGTGGGGTTCGCTGGTATATAACTTTGTCCTGCTTCCGGTGGGGATTGAAGGAATGTCCGCAACGTTCGGCACGGCCGCGGTGATCGGCCTGACCGGTGGTTTATTGGCTCGCCGTTTCCAAATTCCTCCGCTAATCATCGCCATCGCCGGAGCGACTCCCCTACTTCCTGGCCTTTCGGTGTACCGAGGACTCTACGGGCTTATGCACGAGCAACTTCTCGCTGGCTTCGCTGGGCTCGTGTACGCCATTGTCACCTGCACAATGTTGGCCGCTGGCATCGTCTTAGGGGAATGGGTCGCGCGTCTTTTGCGCAGGCCACCGAAGATGGCTACGTACAAACAATTGGCGAAAAAGATGGTTCGCACAAGGCGAGCACAAATTCAGTTCGGGGTGCGAACACAAAAATGAGCTGGAGACGAGACTTGAACTCGCAACCTACGGTTTACAAGACCGTTGCGCTACCGATTGCGCCACTCCAGCACGTGCCTTCAAGGGCACGGCTCAACACAGTACCGGATTGGGTGGCAAAGTTGCCAAAAGCAACGAATCCGGGGTGGGTTGCTAGTGTTCGCAGTACATGTTCGTGGGAGAGAAAGGAAGGGGCGCGCTGATGTCACTCGCAGATACGATTCGTAGGCTCAGCAACCGCAGTGGCCGCATCGCAACCATCGACGCCGTCAAGGCAGCACCCCCGCCTTCCCCGCTGGCCCCGATTGATCTCACTGATCCGGTGCAGGTATCGGCCGTGATGGAGTTAGCGGCGCGTATTGGCGAAATTCTGCTTTCCTCCGGTACCTCGAACCATGACACAAAGGCACAAATCCACGCTGTGACCTCTGCCTATGGATTGCACTACGCGCACGTTGATATCACACTGAACACCATCACGATCTTCACCAGCATCGGCACCATCAATAAGCAGCCGGTGAGTGTGCTGCGCGTGGTGCGCACCATGACCACGGACTTTTCAAAGCTCATCGAGGTGGACCGCCTGATCCGCTCGATTCAGGCCGGCGCTACCCCGCCCGACGTCGCGGAGAAAATTCTCAGCGGGATCACCAGCTCCCCGCCCTCCTATGGTCGCATCACTTCCCTCTTGGGCTGGGGAATGTTGGGAGCGGCGGTATCGGTGATGGTCGGCGGCAACTGGATCGCTGCGATTCTGTCCTTTGGCCTGGTGATCATCGGGGTTGCTGCTTCAATCTTGTTGGGCAAGCGTAGGCTGCCCGTGTTTTTCCAAAATGCTTTGGGCGGCTTAGTGGCTACGGCGCCAACTGCCGTGGTGTACGCGATCACCAATCACTTTGGTATTGAGTTTATCCCTTCCCATGTGGTTGCGGGCGTCATCGTGGTGTTGCTGGCGAACCTTTCATTGGTCCAGTCCATCCAGGACGGTATTACAGGTGCGCCGGTCACTGCGAGTGCTCGCTTCTTTGAAACTATTTTGCTCACGGGTGCGATCATCGCCGGGGTCGCTGCCGGCATCCGTTTCGCGGAGGTCGTCGGCATCTCTCTCCCGCCTTTAGAAGCGGCTGGTGAAACCAGTTATGTGGATTACACCGTGCGCGTCCTCGCTGCAACGGTAGCCGCGGGGGCTTTTGCCGTGGCGTGTTTTGCCGAGGTTTCATCGGTGGTGGTGTCTGTGCTGACGGGTGGCACTGGTGCCCTGATTTATTATTTTGCGCTGCTGCCGCTTGGGGTCTCCCCGGTGTTTGCCTTCGCGGTTTCGGCCACCGCCATTGGTTTGGCGGGCGGTCTTTTGGCCCGTAGGTTCCTGGTGCCCCCGCTGATCACCGCGCTTTCGGGAATCGCTTGGATGCTGCCTGGGTTGCCCATGTATCGCGCAATGTATGCAGCGCTCAACGATCAGATGCTGCTGGGCTTCACTAACATGGCGGTGGCATTGTCTACCGCCTGCGGATTAGCAGCGGGTGTGGTCTTTGGCGAGTGGATTGCCCGCAAATTGCGTCGCCCGCGCCGTTTCCACGCCTACGCAGCTATTCGACGCACCGGACGCAGCGTCCGCCATGCAACCCAGGTGATCGCCCCGAAGCGCACCCATAGCAAGCCATCGCGACAATCCTTGCGGCGATAGCGTAGAATTTTAACGTTGCACTGCCCTAAAGCACCGAGGAAGGACACGTCTTGCCACCTAAGGTTACGGATACCAGGAATACCTCTGCGGAGGCGCTGCACGCAGTGGAGGCGGAAACCGCTGCGGCTGCTCGTCGCGTGGTAGCCAACTATGCCGAGGATTTCTTCGATGGCGTCACGTTGATGTGCATGCTCGGCGTTGAGCCTGAGGGGTTGAGTTACAAGAAGGTTGCTGAGGAGCGCGAGGAAGCCAAGCCCAAGAAGGCAACCAAGAAAGCCACGAAGAAGGCCACCAAGAAAACGACGAAGAAGACCACCAAGAAGGCTGCAAAGAAGAGCACGAAGAAGACCACGAAAAAGGCCGCCAAGAAAACCACTAAGAAGGCCTAAGGTTTCATGAACGCCGCTGCCAAAGCCCACGATTTCGTGGTAGTGGCTAACCGCCTGCCGGTGGATGTGGAGCGCGATGCCGAGGGGAGCATTTCTGCGCGCCCAAGTCCCGGCGGTTTGGTAGCGGCGCTGCAGCCAGTGCTCGCGCGGCGACGTGGCGGGTGGGTCGGCTGGCCCGGCACCGTGGGGGAAACCTTGCCGAGTTTCTCCACCGAAGACGGCACCACGTTGCACCCGGTGGTTTTGGATGAGGCAGACTTCGAAGAGTTTTATGAAGGCTTCTCAAACGCCACCCTGTGGCCGCTGTACCACGACCTCATCATGCGCCCGATCTACAATGCGCAATGGTGGCAGGCCTATGAGCGGGTGAATCGCCGCTTCGCGCAGCGCGTTGCCGAGGTAACTGCGGAAGATGGCGTGGTGTGGGTGCAGGACTATCAACTGCAGCTCGTACCAGGCATGTTGCGTGAGTTGCGCCCGGATCTCACCATCGGGTTGTTCATGCACATCCCCTTCCCGCCACCGAGCCTTTTCCGCCAGCTTCCGTGGAGAGAACAGATCCTCAGCGGTATGCGGGGCGCGGATTTGCTCGGGTTTCAGCTTGAGAGCTGCGCTGCGAATTTTCGCGCGCTGGGGGCGTCGAAAAGCAAGGTGCGCGCCTTCCCAATCTCCATCGACGTTGAACCATTCCTTGCGCCCACTGACACCGCCGCGACGCGGGAGAAGTTCGGCAATCCGCGAACGCTGCTGCTCGGCGTGGATCGCCTTGATTACACAAAGGGCATTTTGCAGCGACTGGAGGCGTTTGAATCACTGCTGGAGCGGGGGCTTGTCGACGCCGAATCGACCGTCTTCGTGCAAGTTGCGACGCCCTCGCGAGAGCGTCTTGAACATTATCGACAGACCAGATCCGCGGTGGAGGAAGCCGTGGGACGCATTAACGGTCGATTCGGTTCGATTGGTCATTCCGTGGTGCGCTACCACCATCAGTCGCTGAGGAAATCGGAGCTGATCAAGCTCTATCAAGCCGCCGACGTCATGGTGGTCACGCCCCTGAAGGATGGGATGAATTTGGTGGCCAAGGAGTACGTGGCAAGCCACGCCGATGCGAGCGGCGCCTTAGTGCTCAGCGAGTTTGCGGGGGCGGCGGAGCAGCTCAACCAGGCGTACTTGTGCAACCCGCACGATGTGGATTCCATTGCCTCGAAGGTGCTCGAAGCGATCCAGCATGCGGGCAGCGCCGAAGCGCGAAGTCGAATGCACACCATGCACCAGCAAGTGCGCACCTTTGATGTGCAACGCTGGGCAGAACAATTTCTCAAGGAGTTGCAGTGAAGCGTTTTCTCCCCATCGTTGTTGGCGCCCTCACGCTCGTGGCGTGTTCCCAGCCCGCGCAAGTGCAAAACGTGCAGTGGCAGGTGACTAACCTGTACACCTCCCCGGAGTATCCAAGCGCTGTGCCCGATGAAGTGGCGGGGCTTGCAACCATCACGTTTGGTGCGCGAAGCCTCACCGGTTCAACTGGCTGTGCCCGTTTCCAAGGCGTTGCCGAGTATGACGTTGAGGATCCGAGCGAGGCCAGCACCATAAGCGTGAAAGAGATCGTGTTCGATCCCATTGACGAGCAAACATGCGTTGGCAAACGCCTCTACGTGCACAACTCGATGGTGGACATGCTGCAAGACGCCACGTTCGACATTAAGAATGAACCCAATGGCACCACCAAGGTGCTGAGCAAGCAGGTTGATGCCGTGGAGCGCCCCGGCATGCGCCTGGCCACCACCTAAGAAAGAGTTGAAAATGCCAAGCCTAAACGAACGATTGCAGCAGCTCGCACGCGTGCCTAGGCTGCTGATCGTCAGCGATTTCGACGGCACCCTGGCGGATTTCTCCACCGACCCTGCAAACGTTCCCGTGGAGACGGCATCAGTTGAAGCCCTTGAAACCCTAGCCGGGTTGCCAGACACCTCGGTTGCCATCCTTTCCGGCCGGCATTTAGCCGGGCTTGAGGCCGCCAGCGGCTTCGATGGCTCAACGTTCACGCTCGTCGGATCGCACGGCGCAGAATGTAGCGCCAACGGCCCTGAACTAAATGGAGATCAAAAGGCAGCTTTGCAGGCGGTCGAGGATGCCTTCGAGCAGATCATCGACGGCCTCGAAGGTGCATTTGTGGAGCACAAACCGTTCCACCGCGTGCTGCATGTGATCAAGGTGGAAGATCAGGGGCGGGCCCAGCAAGCGCTCGAGGCCGCATTAGCGGTGGACATCCCCGGCGTGCATACCCACACCGGCAAGTGGATCGTAGAAGCCAGCGTGGTGGACATGAACAAGGGCACCTGGGTTCGCGCCCAGCAGGAACACCTGCGCCCCGACTCCACCCTGGTAATGGGCGACGACACAACCGATGAGCACGCCTTCGCTGTGCTCGGCCAGCAAGACCTCAGCATCAAGGTTGGCGAAGGTGACACGAAGGCTCGGTATCGCGTCGCCAGCGTGCATGAGTTATCGCAGGTGCTCAAACAATTGGCAGCGTTGCGTTCTTCCTAGGCGCTGCCACAGTCTTGCCCGGCGCGAAGGTGGTGGCCAGCAAGGTGGTTCGGCGCGGCAGCGTTGGGTCGGCAATGGTCTTCGCCAACAGGGTTGCAGCGGCTCTGCCCTTTTCCCTATTCGGCTGAATCACGGTACTCAGGCCGCGGTCCAGCGCCGGGGCGATGCCATCGAATCCCGTCAGCGATAGATCCTCGGGCACCTTCAGACCTTGTGTTCGGGCGAATTCCAGCACGCCGAGCGCCATGGTGTCCGTGGTGCACAACACGGCGGTGAGTTCTGGATGGGTGCTCAGCAGCTCGCGAGCGGCGTCGACGTTGTTCGCCATGTCATTGATATGCCTTTCAATCACCGGGATGGTTTGCGGGGCTAGTCCGGCTTGTTCAAACACGGCGAGCGCTCCCCCGACGCGGTTTCGCTGCACCTCGTGGCGTGCGTGTTCAAGGCGCTCTGCACTCACGGGGCCGTTGTTTGGGTCTGGATCTAAACGGATGCACAGGATACCGATGTGTTGGTGCCCCGCATCAACGAGCGCCTGGGCCGCGGGGGCGATGGAGGCGGCATCGTCGATGCCCACGAATGGCAGGCGGCCGTCCTTGGGCTGATCGCACACCACCGTCGGTTTGCTGCGGGCTACAACTGCTTCCAGGAATGGATCTTCTCTGGCCACTGAATAAACCACGAATCCGTCCACTACCGCTTGGTTCACGCGTCCGCGGGCTTCTTCTTGTTCCGTGTAGTCCGGCCCCACGGGAACCAGGGTCATCGAAGTGCTGTCCTGGGATGCCACTTCCGCCATGCCTGCAATGAAGTCCAAGGAGGCGACGTCTTCAAAGGCGTAGGTGAGGTGGTCGGTGAAGAGCACCCCCATGCTGCCGACGTGGCTGGTGCGAAGGGACCGCGCGGTGGGGTCAGGCCCTGGATATCCGAGCCGACGCGCGGTGGCGAAAATATTGGCCCTCAGGGATTCCGAGAGTTGTTCTGGATGGTTGTAGGCATTGGAAACGGTGGTGCGTGAGACGCCGAGTTCTTCAGCCACGCTTGCGAGGGAGAGTCGCTTCTTTTTCCTTGGGGCCATACTGTCAAATGTAGCGCAGCGTATTGCTCAGCATTTTCAATCCATTTCCAATTGACAATCACTGCCAATAATGCTTCCCTATACGCATGAGGCACGCACCATTGATTCTTTGCGCCATTACCGCCTGCTCGCTGGTTGCCTGCAGCAGCGAATCCGCACAGCAGGACGAAAACAATGCAAACGCCATCCGCGTTGCCACGTCTACGAATGTGTGGAGCGGGATCGTCGAAAAGCTTAGCGACGACCCAAACGTGCAAGTCAGCAGCGTCATCGAGGCTGGTGCCGTGGATCCGCACACCTTCGAGCCTTCCGCAGCGGACATGGCAAAGCTGAAAGAAGCCGACGTCGTTGTCGTTGGCGGCGGCGGTTATGACGCGTGGGCGTATCAGGGCATCGACCACGACAAGGTTGTCGCCGCGCTGCCCATCGACGCAGAGAGCGAAGAATCCCACGACCACGATCACCACGATCACCACGATCACCACCACGGTGACGTCAACGAGCACGTCTGGTTTGATATCCACGCGGTGCAACACCTAGCGGAGCACGTGACGGAAAAGCTCCAACAAGCCGGCGCGAACACCAACGAGGCCGAATTCATGGATCAGCTTGAGCAGGCACACCAGAAGATCCACGATCTACCCAAACTCAAGGTTGCGCAAACCGAACCGATTGCCGACTACCTGTTGGAAACTGCAGGCATGGACGAGCGCACCCCCAAGGGATACCGCGAGGCAACCCTAGAGGAAAACGAGCCCTCCGCCAGCGATGTCGCGGCGTTTCTGGAAGTAATCAAGAATAAGGACATTGACGTTCTGATCTACAACCCGCAGACCGAAACCGATATGACCAAGCAGCTTCGAAAGGCTGCCGAGGAGCAGAACATCCCCGTCGTCGAGATCCGCGAGACTCCCCCAGAAGGCCAGGACTACCTGAGCTTCCTCAACCAGGCCATCAACGACCTCGCCTCTGTACAGAAGCGCTAACATAGGCCTGTGCTGCTCGAATTTCACAACGCCGCGGTTGAGCCGCTGTGGGAAAATCTGAATCTCACGCTCGACCGCGGCGAATTCCTCGCCGTCCTTGGCCCCAATGGCGTGGGGAAATCCACGCTGCTCAACGCCGTTTTAGGCAGACGCCAACTCAGCCACGGCACCGTGCGCGCAAACGGTCGCATCGGCTTTATCCCCCAGCAGCGCATGTTCCCCGAGCACTTGCCAATCCGCGCCCGTGACCTCGTTTCCCTAGCCGTCGAACACCGCCCGTTCCACCGCGTCGATCAATTGCGAGTAGACGAACTGCTTGCCAAAGTTGGCGCCAGCGGCATCGCGAAACTCCGCGTCAGCAATCTCTCCGGCGGCCAGCAGCAACTCATCCGGCAGGCACAGGCACTCGCCAACGAGCCCGAGCTTTTGCTTTGCGACGAGCCGCTACTCAGCCTCGACGTCCACATGCAGCAACAAGCGGTGAAACTTCTCGCCGAACAATGCCGCCAAGGCACCGGGGTAGTGGTAGTAACCCACGGCATTAACCCCGTCCTCGACTATGTGGACCGCCTGCTCTACATCACACCCCACGGGCATGTACTCGGCAGCGTGGAAGAAGTGATGAATAGTAAAACCCTATCCGAGCTGTACCGAACTCCCGTCAGTGTGACCCGCCTCAACGGCAAAATAGTGGTGGCATAAATGCAGTGGCTAGAAAGCACCCAGTATCTGTTATCGCAGGGCTTCGTCCAGCAGTCGCTCATTGCCTGCGCATTGCTTGGGCTCTTGTCCGGCGTCATGACACCGTTGATCGTGCTGCGCAGAATGTCATTTGCTGTGCACGGCACCAGCGAACTCGCACTGATGGGTGCGTCCGCCGCTCTGCTTTTTGGTGCCAACGTCGGGTTTGGTGCAGTGGCCGGCGCGGTGGTCGCGGCGATCGTCCTTGCGTTGTTAGGCAATAAGCAACAGGACAGTGCGGTGGGCGTGGTGATGAGCTTCGGGCTCGGACTATCGGTGCTCTTCATCCATCTGTATCCGGGCAACTCAAAGGCCGCATTGTCGCTGCTCACCGGCCAGATCGTGGGGCTGCGCAGCGATTCGCTTCTGCTCTTGGGTGCCGTCACCGCCATCGTCGTGCTCACCGTGGTGTTGCTGTGGCGCCCGCTGCTCTTTGCCAGCATCGACCCCCTAATGGCGTCGATTGCAGGGGTCAAGGTACGCCAATACGGGATCTTGTTCGCCGTCTTGATCGGGCTCACCGCCGCCCAATCCGTGCAGATTGTGGGTGCATTGTTGGTGATGGCGCTGCTCATCACGCCCGGCGCCGCAGCAGTGGAGATCACCACTTCGCCCGTAGCCGTTGTTGTGTGGTCGGTGATTTTCGCAGAAGTTTCCGCCGTTGGCGGTCTGCTGCTCTCCTTGGCGCCCGGTGTGCCGGTGTCGGTGTTTGTCACGGGGATTAGCTTCGGCATCTACCTGATCTGCCGCGTTGTTGCTTGGGTTCAGTCTCGCCACGTCGATGCACACGATGCAGCGCCCTCTTTGATCGCGCCTGGCCAGGAAGGTTGCCACCCGTGAAGTTGGAGAGCATCGAAGTGCTCGGGCGCGCCTGCCACGTGATACGCCCTGTACGCCCCACGGGGGATGTTGTGATCGTGCTTCATGGCTCGCGACAATCAGGCAAGGTTATCAGGCGGTTCAGCGCCGAGGGCTTCGACGATCTAGCGAAGGCCGGTTGGGCAGTGTGTTACCCAGATGGCGTGGCACGCCACTGGAACGATGACCGAGTCCACCTGCGGGAGAAGACCCGCGATCAAGGCACTGACGATCTTCAGTTTCTCAAGGCAGTCTTTGCGTCACAGCAAGCCAAGCGGTGTTTCGCCGTCGGGTTTTCCAATGGCGGGATCATGACGCTTTCACTGCTGTACCGGGCTCCTGGCTTGCTCAGTGGCGCCGCCCTACTGTCGGCTCCGCACCCCGCGGAGGAGAATTGGCGCTGCTGGGATGCGCAATCCGAGTGGGTACCCACACCCCTGCTGTGCCAGCACGGGTTGGAGGATCCCATCGTGGCTTTCGAGGGCGGCAAGGCAGGCATGCCCGGCCAGGACCGGGGTGAATTGATGGGTTTTTGGGATTCTTGTGCGTTATTATCCAGGCTCAACGGCTCCGGCGCCTCCTTGGAGGCGTTGGCACTCGCCGGGCAGGGGCATGTGATTCCTACACCGAATCCGGTGCGTTCTCCCCTTCTGGGGCCTGCGAGTGGCAAACACGACGTTCCGCAGGCCGTTCGGCGTTTCTTTCTTTCGCTTTAAGCTTGTCGACGCTGCCGCGCGAATTCACTCAGCACCACGCCCGCCGCAACGGAGGCGTTGAGCGATTCAACCCAGCCCTCCATGGGGATGGACATGATCGAATCGCAGGTTTCAGCCACCAGGCGGGACAAACCTTTGCCCTCCGAACCAACGACTACGACCACCGGGCCTGTGCCGTCATAAGTGTCGAGGGTGTGGTCTCCACCGGCGTCCAAGCCGACGACCTGGTAGCCGTTCTTTTGGAATTCCTTGAGCGTACGGGTGATATTGGTTGCCTTCGCCACGGGCAAGCGCGCCGCGGTACCGGCCGAGGTACGCCAAGTTACTGCGGTCACCGACGCCGAGCGACGTTCAGGAATGACCACGCCGTGCCCACCGAAGGCGGCAACGGAGCGGATAATGGCGCCGAGGTTGCGGGGATCAGTGATGTTGTCCAGGACCACCACCATGCCCTTGCCGCCCGCGGCCTTCTCCATGAGCGAATGCACGTCCTCGTACTCGAAGGGAGGAATCTGCAACCCGATGCCTTGGTGCATTCCGTTGCCGGTCATGCGGTCGAGCTCATGGCGGGGCACCTCAACCAGCGGGATGGCGCGGGAGTGGGCAATTGCCACTGCCTCACTCAGACGGTTGTCGTTTTTGGTGCCCTCTGCCACGTACATCGCGGTTGCCGGCACCTTTGCGTTCAGGCACTCGATGACGGGGTTGCGGCCAACAACCAACTCCTGTGCTTCTTTTTGATGCCGTCCGGAATCGCGGCGTTGGCGCTCCAATTTGCGCTTGTGCGCCGCGTGATACACACGGTCTTCGGCTTTCGGCGTGGGGCCTTTGCCGCGAAGACCCCGGCGGCGTTGGCCACCGGACCCCTTTGTGGCGCCCTTCTTGTCGCTCTTACGCAGTCCTGGCCGGTGAGTATTTGAGCCCATCGTTTTCCTCTTAATGCTTTGCTAGTTGTTGCCGAGGTCCCATGTGGAGCCCTCAGCGGTGTCGGTTACCTTGATCCCAGCTTCGCTGAGGCGATCACGAACCTCATCGGCCACGGCCCAGTCCTTGTTGGCACGCGCATCGGCACGGCGCTGCAACTCGGCTTGAACCAAAATATCGAGCGCGTGGTGCTCGGCCTCGTTGTTGTTGGCCCCGCTCCTCCATTGCTCGGATTGAGGATCAACACCGAGCACGCCGGTCATGGCGCGGATCTGTGACGCGATAGCGCGAGCCTTTTCCATATCGCCTCCCGCCATCGCCGAGTTCGCCGCGCGGACTTGACCATGAATCTCAGCCAGTGCCTTCGGTACTGCGATATCATCATCCATCGCAGCTTCAAATGCTGGAGTCCATGAGCCTACCTCCACAGGGCCTGTTTTTTCTAACAGCGCCTCGATGCGTCGATAGCCCTGCGCCGCCTCGAGCAATGCCGCCTGGGAGTATTCGAGCATGGAGCGGTAATGAGCCGAGCCGAGATAGTAGCGCAATTCCACTGGGCGAACATGCTCCAAAATATTGGGCACACTCAAAACATTGCCCAGCGACTTACTCATTTTTTCGCCGCTCATGGTGACCCAGTGGTTGTGCATCCAATATTGTGCAAAGCCGTCGCCCGCTGCATGAGACTGCGCGATTTCATTCTCGTGGTGCGGGAATTGCAAATCGAGGCCGCCGCAGTGAATGTCAAAGGATTCACCGAGGTACCAGGTAGCCATTGCTGAGCACTCCAGGTGCCAGCCTGGACGCCCCGGCCCCCAAGGCGTGGGCCAGCTAGGCTCGCCCGGTTTCGATGCCTTCCACAGTGCGAAGTCTTGGGCGCCACGCTTGCCCACCACGTCATTTTCGCCCTGTTCCATCTCTTCCACGCGGTTGCCGGAAAGGGCACCATAGTCGGAGCCTTCCGCTGACACCCAAGCATTGACGTCGAAATAGACCGAGCCCTCGGCTTCATAGGCAAAACCGCGTTCGATGAGCCGCTGCATGTATTCGATCATCTGCGTGACGTGTCCTGTTGCACGTGGCTCCACGGAAGGCGGGAGGACGCCTAAGGTGTTGTATGCCTTGGTGAATTCCCGCTCATAGGTGCTCACCCACTCCCACCACGGGCGGGAATGCTCGGCGGCCTTGTTCAGGATTTTGTCATCAATATCGGTGACGTTGCGCACGAATGCCACGTCATAGCCCTTGGCCATAAGCCAGCGCCTCAGGATGTCAAAAGCGACACCAGAGCGAACATGCCCGATGTGTGGCTGTGTTTGGGGCGTAGCTCCACACAGGTAGATAGAAACGTGCCCCTCGCGCAAGGGGGTGAAATCACGAAGCGAACGGGAGCCTGTGTCAAAGATTCGAAGCGTCACGTGGCTTATTGTATCGAAGCACCCCCGAGAAGCCTTTTAGCGTAAAGATTTCCACACCACAGCAGTGGCAACCGCAGCTCGTCCCTCGCCCCTTCCGGTGAAGCCCATATGATCAGTGGTGGTGGCGCTAATCGACGCATCCGCGCCCAAAATCTCCGTGATGACTGCTTGTGCCTCTTCGCGGCGCGGCCCCATTTTTGGCGTTTGGCCGATCATCTGACACGCCACGTTCCCAATGACGAAGCCGTGTGATTGCAAAAGTTCGCGACATTCCCGCAGCAGACGTTCGCCGGATACATCGTCGTATTCGGAGCGGCCAACGCCAACGAAGGAGCCCAGATCGCCCAAACCGGCGGCGCTCAGCAGAGCGTCCACGATGGCGTGAGCTACCACGTCTCCATCCGAATGCCCCTCGCAACCGTCGTCTCCCTCGAAGTGGAGGCAGGCAATCATGCAACGCTTTCCAGCTTCGATCTGGTGGGCGTCGGTGCCGATGCCCACTCGGGGAATGATGGGGTTATTCACCGGGTACCTCGAATTCTGTGGATTCTGCTTCTTCGGTGAGCACTCTAGCCAGTGCAAAGTCCAAAGGAGTGGTCACCTTCAGCGCCATGGGGTCACCCTGGACGCAATGCACGCTGTTACCAGCCCATTCAATAAGGGAGGCATCGTCTGTTGGGCTGAAATTCTCAGGACGCTGCTCAAAGTATTGCAGATTCGCCGCCCTCAACGTTGCCAAATCGAAGCCCTGAGGCGTCTGCACCGCAGCCAATTCACTACGTGGCGGAGTCGCCACAACAACGCCGTCTGCCACCTGCTTGATCGTGTCCGCGATTGGCACCACGGGCACCACGGCGTCGCACCCCTCAAGCACCGCTCGGCTTACTCGCGCGATCATGCCTGGCGGAGTCAAAGCTCGTGCGGCGTCGTGCACCAGAACCACGCCATGTTCTTCGGGGATCGCCTGCAGGGCGCACCACACGCTGTCGAATCGCTCGGCGCCGCCGTCGACAAGCTTGATTGGGACTTCCGCGCTGAGTAGACCCACCTTTTCCAGCAGGTTGGTGGCGAAATCGCGCATTGCCGGGCTGATGACCACGAGGATTTCGTCAACGATTTCTGATCGGATCATGGCGCGGATAGAACGCTCCACAAGCGTGCGTCCGCCCAGCTCAACATAGGCTTTGGGCATGTCCGCGCCGAGCCTTTTGCCCACTCCCGCGGCCGCGATAATCGCGGTAACCCGCCGCGACATGCTAGAAGGAGAGTTCGTCGAGGTCGACTTCGTTGTCATCGAAGTTGATCGGCTCCGACGGCTTCTCCACCTCGCCGCGGTGACGCTCAATGGTGGCATCTACCTCAGCCAGCAGGGCATCGGCCTTCTTCTCATCGTTTACCTCGGCCAGGGAAAGCTCGCCCACAAGCACCTGGCGAGCCTTCGCCAACATACGCTTCTCACCTGCAGAAAGCCCCTTGCCTTGATCGCGGCGCCAGAGATCGCGGACAACCTCAGCAACCTTATTCACGTCACCGGAAGCCAGACGCTCCTGATTGGCCTTGAAACGACGAGACCAGTTAGTGGCCTCCTCCACATCGGCCTCCCGCAGGAATCCGAAAACCTTCTTCAATCCAGCGTCGTCGACGACATCGCGCACGCCAACGAGCTCAGCGTTTTTGGAAGGCACGCGAACCACCAGGTCAGACTGGTGAATTTGCAGCACAAGGTACTCTAAGGTCTCCCCACCCATTTCGCGGTGTTCAATATCTGCCACCACAGCCGCGCCGTGATGTGGGTACACAACGGTGTCGCCGACCTTAAAATCCATGGAATTCTCCTTCAAGCTGTACGCACGCGTAACTGCCGTATTGTAGCACTGCACCTCGAACCCAATCCCGCGCGCTTTACCCAAGGATCGAAGGGGGAATTTTGCTAATCCTTTCGTTTTACCCCGTTTGGCTTGATCAATCACACATTGGCTGTGTACCGCGGGACACAAACCACTAAAGTGACTTAAGTAAAATGCTCGCGACAGCATCGGATGCCCTTCTTAGCTTTTCGACGCATCCGTCACTGTCTTATCCGTTTTCACGATGGAGGACGTACACGTGAAGTCCCTTAAGTCGGCCGCACTGGTCTCCGGCGCCGCATTCTGCGCCCTCGCGCTCGCATCCTGTGGCGCAGGCCAGATCTCCCAAACCGATACCCAGGTAGCAGCGGTGGACGGTGCCTCAGCCAACACCCCAGACAACCTGGTCTCGGTGCGCGACGTCACCGTACACGTGAAGCAGGACGGCAAGGCCGGACTGAAGTTCACCGCCTCCAACCAGGATAAGGGCGACCGTGACCACACCCTGAAGAGCGTCAGCGTCGACGGCAAGTCCGTCTCCTTGGACGGTGACCTCACCATGGCTCCCGAGTGCTCCCTAGTGGCAGACCTTGAGCAGGAACTCAAGAACATCCCCACCACCGACAAGGCTTGCCTGCAGAAGGTAGCCACCTCGGTTGATAACCCAGGCTTCCCCCCGGGAGGCAATGCGGACGTGAAGTTCGTCTTTGACAATGGCCAGGAGGTTTCCGTGACCGCCACCGTTTCCGAGCCGCTGCCTCCGGCAGGCTCCCTGGAGCGCCAGACTCCCGAGGCTTCACACTAAGCGTTTTACCCACAGAGCGCGCAGCCCAAAGGCTGCGCGTTTTTGCATGTCAAGACCCATTCGGGGGTCGTGTTTTAAGGTGGCACCATGGCAAAAGCAAAGCGAAGTACCCACGTCTGTGGCGAATGTGGATATGAGGCTCCCAAGTGGCTCGGCCGCTGCCCCGAATGCGGAGCTTGGGGCTCATTTGAAGAGCACGCGCCGATCATCACCTCTGCGAGCAACCGCAAGGCTTCAGCTTCCATCACGCCCTCTTCACCGGCGCTCAAGATCACCCAGGTGGATCCCACCAAATCAACCGTCCAAACCACCGGCATCGGGGAACTCGACCGGGTTCTCGGTAGTGGCATCGTGCCAGGGTCAGTTGTGCTGCTGGCCGGCGAGCCAGGCGTGGGCAAATCTACTTTGCTGCTGGAGGTCGCCGCGAAGTGGGCGCAACAGGCAGAAGGCAAGGGAACTCGCACGGCTTTGTACGTCACGGCGGAGGAATCTGCAGGGCAGGTGCGCATGCGTGCGGAAAGAACCGGCGCGCTTCAAGAGTCGCTCTTTTTAGCTGCGGAATCTCAGCTTGATATTGTGTTCGGCCATGTCGACTCCTTGAAGCCAAGCCTGCTGATTGTCGATTCTGTGCAAACCATGCACGCCAATGGCGTGGAGGGGGTGCCGGGAGGTGTGGCGCAATCACGAGCAGTCACGGCCGCCCTCACCAGCTTGGCGAAGGAAAGCGGAATCCCCGTCCTGCTCGTCGGCCACGTCACCAAGGATGGCAACGTTGCAGGACCGCGAACACTTGAGCACTTAGTGGACGTGGTACTGAACTTCGAGGGTGATCGTCATTCCAGTCTTCGCATGCTTCGCGGAATCAAGAATCGCTTCGGAGCCACAGACGAGGTGGGGTGCTTCGAGCAGCAGCACGACGGCATCCACGAGGTACCAGACCCATCGGGGCTCTTTCTTTCACATCGCGACGCCACACCCGATGGCACCGCCGTCACGGTGGCGATGGACGGCGTGCGCCCCATGCTGGCTGAGGTGCAATCGTTGGTGGTACCAACTGAATCCAAAAACCCACGCCGAGCAGTCACGGGCTTAGACGCCACACGGGTGCCGATGGTGCTAGCAGTGCTTTCGGCTCGCGCACGCAAGCGAACCCACGATAAAGAGGTGTACGTAGCCACCGTGGGCGGTGTAAAAGTTGGAGAACCAGCGGTTGATATGGCCATTGCCCTAGCCACGGCCAGTGCAATGACCGGCCGTCCACTGCCCCAGCGAACAGTGGTGATGGGGGAAGTCGGGCTCGCTGGCGAAATCCGGGCAGTACCAAATCTGCAAAGGCGTCTGGCAGAAGCCAAACGCCTAGGTTACCGCCAGGCCATCGTGCCGAACACGGAGATCTCGATCCCCGGTATGAAGATCGTGCAGGTGAGCACCATCAATGAGGCGCTGTCACTGATCGATGGCTAAGCCAGGTTGAAGGTCACCGGCTGGGAGGGGTTCGGGCCAATGACGGTGTGCAGATAGTAACTGCCTGGAGCTACTTGGGGGCGGTCGGTGCATTCATCGGGCGCACTTTCGGTGCGCGACCAAGCGGCCTCGAAGCTGCGCTGCTGCCCCGCTTGGAACACTTGACGTCCCTGAGCCACGGGCCGGTTACAGTCGATATCGGACCAAACGCGCTGGTTGGTGCCCAGGTCATAGACCTCAAAGCGAAGTGGTTCTTGATCCAGGTCAACGTCACAATCAACCGCGGTTGGGTTCGTGACCGTCAGATAGAACACTGGCTGCTCCCCCGCGGGGTAGTCAGGCCTGTTTGTCTTCGCCACGATCTGCAGATCCTCAACGCCACAGGTGTCCTTGGCCGGAGCCACCTGCGCAGAGGGCTCCTCACTACTGGGCTCAGCGGAAGATGCTTCAGAGGATGATTCTTCAGAGCTGGAGTTTTTAACGCTACTACTACTCGTGGAAGTAGAGGTATGCGCAGCGGGGGTGGGATCGTTCTTGCCGCCCAGGCTACTCATGAGCCAGATGAGGAGCAGGACAACGATGACCAACACAATCGCCGCGGCAGCACGGCGTCGTTGGTAATACTTCTCGGGCAATCTGTCCGGGGCGTTTCTGCGTCGATCCACGATATTTAGAATACGAAGTTCCTCAAGTTTTTCAGCGCCAACACCCCGCTGAAAGACGAAAGGATTTCGAAGTTACCAGGAGGCGACTGTCTCCACGGTGGCGTCGTCAAGCTTGTAACGTGCAGCGACAACATTAAGCTTGCCCGCCTCCACCGCTTCGCGAATCACCGAGGAAGTAGCGAGTACCTTTTCAGCCATCCGCGCTGCGTGCTGGCGCTCAAAATCTTCGCGCTCATTCATGCCGGCTTGTTTGGCTTTGGTAATGCTGGGCAAGATCTGTTCCACGAGCACGCGTTGCTGGGCCGGCGGCAGATCCGCACCTTCATAGACCTCGGCAGTTGCTTTGACCGCGCCGCAGTTCTCGTGGCCCATGATCACCAGCAATTCGACACCCAGACCGGCGACCGCGAACTCCAACGTGGCCATGACACCAGTGTCTACAACCTCGCCCGCAGTGCGAACCACGAAGAGGTCGCCGAGGCCTGCGTCGAAAATCAATTCGGCGGGAACGCGCGAGTCCGAACAAGTGAAGACACAGGCATAAGGATTCTGCCCACCCTGCAGCGCAGCGCGGCGATCCTCATCCTGGTTTGGGCGCTCCGGCTTGCCCTCCGCGAAACGCCTATTCGCTTCGAGCATGGTGTGCCAGAGGGCTGAAGAAGGATTCTCACTCATACCAAGTATTCTGGCACTTCACGCACACAAAGATTGAAAAATGAGGCAAAAATCCCGTCGTGACTTCCTCCGAACACATCAACACCCGCAGAATCCAACGCTTAGTCATCAACTGGTATCGCAGCAACGCGCGAGAGATTGTGTGGCGCACACCAGAAACTAGCCCCTGGGGTGTGCTGCTTTCCGAGGTGATGAGCCAGCAAACGCAGGTTGCGCGCGTGGAGCCGCGGTGGCTGGAATGGATGCAACAGTGGCCCGATCCATGCACTTTTGCCGAGGCCGAAAAATCAGATGTACTGCGCGCTTGGGGGAAGCTGGGCTATCCCCGCAGAGCACTCCGACTCCACGAATGCGCCCAGGTAATTTGCCAGAAACACGCAGGTGAAGTGCCGCGAGATGTGGATGAACTGCTGTCATTACCGGGCATCGGCGATTACACCGCCCGCGCCGTCGCAGCCTTTGCCTATGGTCAAAAAGTGCCGGTGGTTGATACCAATGTGCGCAGAGTCCTCACCCGACTCACTAAAGGCGCATATCTTTCTGCAAATGCTTCGAAGCGAGAGCTAAAGGAGCTCGAAGCTCTGCTGCCACAACAAGACGCCGCAACGTTTTCCGTCGGCCTCATGGAACTCGGCGCACTGGTGTGTACCCCTACACCCAAATGCGAGCAGTGCCCATTGGTGGGTGATTGTGCATGGGTGGGCGCCGGGAAGCCAATGCCAAGCGAAGCGGAGCTGAGGGCGAAAAAGAAAAAGCGGCAGAAGTTTCAAGGCACCGACCGTCAGGTTCGAGGACTTATCATGGACGTGCTTCGCAACGCAGATGCACCGGTGTCAAAGGATGCAATCGACGTGGTGTGGCCCGACGCAGCACAGCGTTCGCGGGCATTGTTCTCGCTGATCGAGGACGAACTCGCCGAGCAAACCAGCGATGGCCGCTTCCAATTGCCCAGCTGATTAACTCAAGGGGATTTCACTTCTGGTGGATCCATGGGGCGCGAAAAGTCAATGAGGTGACCGAACGCCCAGTTTTTGTCGGTGAGCATTCTCGCCAACACTAAGCCCGCAGCTATGGCCACCACAACGAGCGATGCCGTTGCCGCGTTGCTCAAGGATTGGTCCACGTCACCGGAGTTGAGGTAGTACACGGCGCGGAACATCGCAGTGCCTGGAATGAGCACCACCGCAGCGGGGACGGTGGTGGTTACCCGGGGCAGGTGCGAGCGTTTTGCCGCAATCGCTCCGACGAGTCCGATGATAAGTCCACCCACGAATGCGGCGAAGTACGCGGTGGCCCCGGTTTCAAGCAACGCCAATCGCAGCAAATTTGCCACGGTGCCAACGCTCGCGGCAACCAGCACCATGCGGCGCGAAGAATTGAAAAGGAAGGCAAAACCCGCCACGCCTAGAAAACTCGCAACGCCCGCGGCCACATACCAGCTGCCTGACGCGCTTGCGGCCACGGGTTCTGGATTCAGACCCGTTAGCCAACTCACCATGCCCACCACAAAGGTTGCGCAGAAGATGATCGTCAGGGAATAGCTCAATCTGGCGAGTCCGGCATCAAAGTCGAAGCGACTGAGGTCGATCATGGAGGAAAAGAGGGGGAACCCGGGGATGAGGAACAGCACCGCTGCTATGTAACCTGCGCTCACGCTTTCTAGCGGAGTCACGCCAAAAAGGTCGAGCACCCACGCACAAACAAAGAAGCTCAATGCAGCAGCTAAGCCGCCAGCGCTCACGGCACCGAGCTGGTGTACTCGACGCTTGGCGCACGCCATGCGCACTGATTGCCCTATACCGGCGCTGATCGCCACAAGGATCGCGGATTGCAGCGTGAAGTGGTTGAGCACCGCGAAGCCGGCACATGCAATAGCCGCTGCGAGCGAAAGCCATAAAGGAGACCAACGCTTGATCACTTGGTGTTCAATGGCATCGAGTGCCTCATTGAGCTCTTCGGCAGTGATGCTGTGGTGCAAATTGTGCGTGAGCGTTTCAATGGCCTCGATTCTGGAGGCGTCCACAGCAGGGTTGTGGTCACGGGCAATCACCGTGCGAAAGTGGTGCCCTTTGTGCACAGTGCAGGTGATTTGGGTGATGCCCACCGTTGCGTCGAGCGAATCAAAACCGAGCGCGCGTGCTGCACGTTTCATCGCCCTCATCACGCGGTAGCCACTGGACCCAGCTCCTGCGAGCATCATGCCAAGGCGAATCACTGCGTCGGCCTCGACGCCCATTTGGAATTGCTCTTCTTCACTGCGGTGGCTCACGCTGATTGATGCTAGCCAGCGGCCACTACTGTCACCAGCATCGTCGGCGTTAAGCTACTCACTGTGACTTCTCAATTTCGCAAAAACCCAATGCTAGATCTCGCCTATATCGCGGTATTTGCTGCGCTGATCATCGTGTTCGCTTTCGTGTCCATCCCGGTGGGCGCAGCTGGTGTGCCGATCGTGCTGCAGAACGCCATTGTGATTCTCGCTGCGCTAGTGCTCGGCCCAAAGCGTGGCTTCCTGGCTACCGCTTTGTTCCTGGGCATCGGATTGTTGGGGATTCCCGTCCTCGCCGGTGGTCGCTCGACGTTGGCGGCGCTGGCGGGTCCCACCGTGGGTTATATCGTGGGTTACCTGGTGGCTGCGTTTGTCGCCGGCGCCATTGCGTATAGGGCTACCCGGGGAGGTTCGGCGATCCTCACCCTCGCCATCGCAGGCCTGGCCGGGCTTGCCATCCAGTATCTTTTTGGCACCTTTGGTCTCATGTTGCGCGCCGATATGGCTTTCATGCCTGCTTTGGCGGTGAATGGCCCATTCATCATCCCGGATTTGATCAAGGTCGCTGCTGCTGTGGGCATTGCTTCGGGCGTGCATGCGGCGTTCCCTGACCTGCGCAAGGCCTAGCATGCCGCTGATTCGTTTCGAGGACGTGCAGGTGCAGTTCGATGATTTCACTGCGCTTGAGCACATCAACCTCGAGCTCTCGGAACGGCGCATCGCGATCATCGGCGAAAATGGCGGCGGCAAGTCCACGCTAGTGCGCTTGATTAACGGGCTCGGCTCGCCCTCGCGGGGGCGGGTGCTGGTGGATGGCGTGGACGTCGAAAAGCAAGGCAAGCAGGTGCGCAAGGAAGTCGGATTCGTGTTTTCCGACCCCGAGAATCAAATTGTCATGCCCACCGTCGCCGACGATATCGCCTTCTCCCTGCGCCGCTTCAAGTACCCCGCAGCAAAGCGCAGAGAGCTTGTCGACGCCACCCTCAACCGCTTCGGCCTGCAAAAGCTGCGGGAGCAATCGCCGCACCTCCTATCTGGCGGCCAAAAGCATCTGCTGGCCCTGGCGGCGGTACTGGTGATTAATCCGAAGCTGCTCATCGCCGACGAACCCACAACACTGCTCGACCTGCGCAATCGCGATAAACTGCGCCAAATTTTCACCGAACTGACCCAACAACTCATCGTCGTGACTCACGATCTCGAATTCGTTGAGGACTTCGACCGAGCCATCTGCATCCATGATCACCGCATCGCCGCCGACGGCTCGCCACGCGAAGTTATCGCCGAATACAAGCGACTGGTCGGCCATGAATAGGCAACTGCTGCCCCTGGGCGTATACGTGCCAGGCGACACCGCCATTCACCGACTCGCGGCAAAGTGGAAGTTCCTCATCCTCCTGGCTTTTATCCTGCTCACAGCAATTTGGGTACAAAGCGCACTCCCGGCGCTGGCCGTCTTGACGGGCGTGGTGGTGTTGTACCTACTAGCGCGCATCCCCGCCCGGATCGCATGGTCGCAGCTTTGGCCCGTGCTGCCGGTACTGCTCCTCCTTGGCACATTCCAATGGTGGCAGCAAGGTATAGACCGAGCGCTGGGCATCACAGGTTCGCTGCTGGCGGCGCTCATGCTCGCCGCTTTGCTCACGCTCACCACAAAACTCGAAGCGATGATGGACGCGCTGGAGCAAATGCTCCGACCGTTCTCACGCTGGCTGCCGGTGGAAAGGATCGTGCTGGCCGTCTCGCTGACGCTTCGCTTGATCCCGCTCATGTTCGGCACCGTATTCGAGGTTCTCGACGCGCGGAAAGCACGGGGCGCCGCCTTTTCCATCCGAGCCCTGGGCACCCCTGTTTTCGTCAGGGCTATCCGCAGGGCGCAGGCCATCGCCGATGCCCTCCTGGCCCGAGGTGCCGCCGATTAGCTACTTCCAGCGCCCGCGATAATGCAGGCCACCGGGCAAATTCACATACACCCCACCACGACTATTCAGCGTCACCGGCCCCACGCGGGTACTTGCCGAAGCCCCCGACCCCGAAATATTCAGCCAACTGTTCTTACCCAACTTCTTCTTCTGCCGAAACAAGATTCCCATAACCCCACATCCTACTGAGCTTTTCGACGTCCCCACGCACCCACCGACACGTTCCACCGACACCAACACCCCAAACCGCCCCAAACAGCACCCAGTGCCGGGGGAAACGCACGCCCCACGCACCCACCGACACGTTCCACCGACAGCACCACCCCAAACCGCCCCAAACCACACCTAGTGCCGGGGGAAAACGCACACCCCACGCACCCACCGACACGTTCCACCGACACCACCGCCCCAAACCGCCCCAAACCACCCCAAACAGCACCCAGTGCCGGGGGAAACGCACCCACCCAATGAGAAAAGCCCAGGCGTTCGCCTAGGCAGAAAAGCCCAGGCGTTCGCCTAGGCTTTCTATTTGCCGTCTTAGGATTCAGGCAATTCTTCGGGGTCATCGGCTGCGTCGATGACGGATTGCTGAGCTTCTTGCACTTCTTCAGACTCCAGATCGAGGTCGGTGACAGGCTTCGCCTTGGAAGTGAACACAAACTTGGCTTTGTCGGTGTCCTTGGATTCTCCGTCCCAGCCTTCGACGTCTACGGTGACGATCTCACCTGCGGCAACTTCGCCGAAGAGGATCTTCTCGGAGAGGGTGTCTTCGATCTCGCGCTGAATCGTGCGTCGCAACGGGCGGGCACCCAAAACGGGGTCAAAGCCACGGGCTGCGAGAAGGTTCTTGGCCGTGTCAGTGAGTTCGATGGCCATGTCCTTTTGCGCCAGGGCCTTGGACACGCGGGAGATGAGAAGGTCCACCATTTCGACGATTTGTTCGCGGGTGAGCTGGTGGAACACCACGATGTCGTCGATACGGTTGAGGAATTCGGGGCGGAAGTGCTTCTTCAGCTCGTCATTGACCTTCTGCTTCATGCGCTCGTATTGACCGGCCTCGTCGTCGGCACCGGACGCACTGAAGCCCATGCCCACTGCCTTGGAGATGTCCTGGGTGCCCAGGTTGGAGGTGAAGATCAGCACGGTGTTCTTGAAATCGACCACGCGTCCTTGGCCGTCGGTAAGCTTGCCTTCTTCAAGCACCTGCAACAGGGTGTTGTAGATCTCCTTGTGGGCTTTTTCGATCTCGTCGAAAAGCACGACGGAGAAGGGCTTGCGGCGAACCTTTTCGGTGAGCTGGCCGCCCTCTTCGTAGCCGACGTATCCGGGAGGTGCGCCGAAGAGACGGGAGGCGGTGAAGCGATCGTGGAACTCGCCCATGTCGATTTGGATGAGGGCGTCATCGTCGCCGAAGAGGAAGTTGGCAAGCGCCTTAGACAGCTCCGTCTTACCAACGCCGGAGGGGCCGGCGAAGATGAAGGAGCCGGAGGGGCGACGGGGGTCCTTGAGGCCGGCGCGGGTGCGTCGAATAGCTCGGGACACGCTCTTGACTGCGTCGTCTTGGCCGATGATGCGCTTGTGCAGCTCCTCTTCCATGCGCAGCAGGCGGGAGGATTCTTCCTCGGTGAGCTTGAACACGGGAATGCCGGTCCAGTTGCCCAACACCTCGGCGATTTGCTCCTCGCCAACCTCGGCGATGTCGACGAGTTCGCCGGAACGCCACTGCTGTTCCTTTTCTGCACGCTCCTCGCTAAGCTGACGCTCCTTGTCGCGCAGGGAGGCCGCGAGCTCGAAGTCTTGAGCGTCGATGGCGGCTTCCTTTTCGCGGCGAACCTCGGCGATGCGATCATCTACCTTGCGAACGGAATCTGGGGCGGTCATGCGCTTGATGCGCATGCGGGCACCGGCTTCGTCGATGAGGTCCACTGCTTTGTCGGGCAGGAAGCGGTCGTTGATGTAGCGGTCGGAAAGTTGAGCCGCGGCCGCGAGAGCTCCGTCGGTGATGGAGACGCGGTGGTGTGCCTCGTAACGGTCGCGCAGACCCTTGAGGATTTCGATGGTCATCTCAACCGATGGCTCGGGCACCTGCACCGGTTGGAAGCGGCGCTCCAGGGCCGCGTCCTTTTCGATGTGCTTGCGGTACTCGTCCAGGGTGGTGGCGCCGATGGTCTGCAGCTCCCCGCGAGCCAGCTTGGGTTTAAGCAGGGAGGCTGCGTCGATGGCGCCCTCAGCAGCGCCGGCGCCCACCAGGGTGTGGATTTCGTCGATAAATAGGATGATGTCGCCGCGCTGGTTAATCTCCTTGAGCACCTTCTTCAGGCGTTCTTCGAAATCACCTCGGTAACGTGAGCCCGCCACCAGGGAGCCGAGGTCAAGCGAGTAAAGCTGCTTATCCTTCAGTGTCTCCGGCACCTTGCCGTTCACGATGTCCAGTGCGAGGCCCTCGACCACGGCAGTCTTACCCACGCCAGGCTCGCCAATGAGCACGGGGTTGTTCTTGGTGCGGCGCGAGAGCACCTGCATGATGCGCTCAATTTCCTGCTCTCGGCCCACCACTGGGTCGAGCTTTCCGTCCTTTGCCGCCTGGGTAAGGTTGCGGCCGAATTGATCCAGGACGAGTGAATTGGAGCGGTCAGCAGCTTGAGTTGCGCGGGATGCACGGCCAGCGGCGGTGGCGCCAACGGTATTGGGCCGATCGTTTTCGGCCTCGGGATTCTCGCCGCCTTCGTAACCGGAGAGCAGTTGAATAACTTGCTGGCGCACACGCGGTAGGTCAGCGCCAAGCTTGACCAGCACTTGCGCCGCTACGCCATCGCCTTCACGGATAAGGCCGAGCAGTAGGAACTCAGTGCCGATATATTTGTGGCCCATCTGTAGGCCCTCGCGTAGCGAGAGCTCCAAGACCTTTTTGGCGCGCGGGGTAAATGGGATGTGACCCACGGGGGCTTCGGTGCCTTGACCGATAATTTCTTCTACCTCTTGGCGCACGGCCTCAAGCGAAATCCCCATGGATTCGAGCGCCTTGGCTGCGACACCTTCACCTTCGTGGATAAGTCCGAGCAGGATGTGCTCGGTGCCGATGTAGCTATGGTTTAACCCTCGCGCTTCTTCTTGCGCGAGGACGATGACGCGTCGGGCTCTATCGGTAAAACGCTCGAACATGCTGGCTCCCTTGTTCTTTCTAAAGTAGTTCTTGCCCACTCTAACGCCGCGAGCGTCGGCTTCATCCCGCTTTCACCCAACAAGAGGCGTTCAAGCCTGCGTTTCCACTGTTCAGCACAACTTTTCAAAGCTGTACGCCTTCAGCGAACATACCCTCACCCAGATCTACTTTCTCCTAAAAATCTAGTTTGTGGTTTATTTAACTCAATTTACGCGTCTCTCCTCTTGCTAATCATTGCAATTTAGGCTTTACTAAGTCAGCAGTGAGGCGCAATCGCTTGTACCCCTCCACTTGTTACATCCGCCCCTACAGAAGGAAAAAAGATGGATCTCCTCGTCCAAATTCAGCAGATCGTCGACGCCCCCATCAAGGACCTGCTTGTCCAGCTCCACACCGCCCTGCCAGACGTTGACCTCTCCAACCTCTTCACCATCAACGGCCCTGAGACCGTCGGCGACGTAAACTTCGGTTCCTCCTTCGGCGATGCCAACCTTGGCTCCTCCGAATTCCTGAACGAGACCAACTTCGGTTCCTCCGACTTCCTGAACCAGACCAACGGCGCAAAGGCCTAAGCCTTCAGGCTTGGAAGCCCGTCACGCTCCGGCGTGACGGGCTTTTTGCACCCCCGGTTACACCCACGGGGGTAGTATCCTTGCCGCAAACCTGCAGGTCGCGTGGATTAGCAAATCTTGTGAAGCGCCTTTTTCGCAAAAGTGCCCCAGGTAACACATTGATCGGTAGCTTTCTTTGCGACCAGCCCCCGCCCCTTGGGCGCTGACTGATTACAAGGAGAGCTGATGAAGCATCAACCCCCTCGCAAACACGTCCCTACTGAATCCGAATTCATCGCGGTGGAAGAATCCGCGGAATTCCAGCAACTGCGCAAAACCTTCCGCGGCTTCGCTTTCCCCGTTACCGTCGCCTTCTTGGCCTGGTACCTCTTCTACATCGTCGTAGCCACCTACGCCTATGACTTCGTCACCACCCCCGTCATCGGCGTTATCAACGTCGGCATGATCCTCGGCCTTGCGCAATTTGCAACCGCCGGGCTGATCACCTGGGCATACGTGCGATTCGCCGATAACAAGCTCGACCCAGCCACAGCGAGCATCCGCGAGCAGATGGAGGAGGTGCGCTAATCATGCAGACCTATGCAGCTTCTCAGACGGTTGATACTGGCAACCCCTTGCTCAATATTGCCATCTTCGTCCTCTTCATCGTTGTCACGATGACTGTTGTGGTGCGTGCCACCAGAAAGACCTCCCAAAAGGGCTCCGATTTCTACACCGGTGGCGCAAGCTTCTCGGGTTGGCAGAACGGTCTAGCAATTTCAGGTGACTATCTTTCCGCTGCCGCCTTCCTTGGCGTCACTGGCGCTATCGCTTTGTACGGCTACGACGGCTTCCTCTATTCGGTTGGCTTCCTGATCGCCTTGCTCGTGGCGCTTGTGCTGGTGGCCGAACCACTGCGTAACACTGGCCGCTTTACTATGGCCGACGTCTTATCCTTCCGCCTCAAGCAGCGCCCGGTGCGCATGGCAGCAGCGATCTCCACCTTGTCAATCTCACTGTTTTATCTGATCGCACAGATGGCGGGCGCTGGCGGACTCGTGGCACTGCTGCTGGGCATCAACGGCCGCGCCGCGCAATCGGGCGTGGTGGCGATCGTGGGCGTTCTTATGATCATTTACGTTCTCGTCGGCGGCATGAAGGGCACCACATATGTGCAGATGATTAAGGCCGTGCTACTGGTCGGTGGTTCTATCATCATCGCTTTGCTGACTTTCTTCGCCGTCCGCGGCGGTTTCAATGAAGTACTCACTCAAGCGGTAGCCAACCACCCCGAGGGCGAGAAGGTGCTGGGACCTGGGCTCAAATATGGCAAGAATGAGCTGACAAAGCTCGACTTCATTTCCCTAGGAATGGCGCTCGTGTTCGGTACCTCTGGTCTGCCCCACGTGCTGATGCGCTTCTACACTGTGCCCACTGCACGCGAGGCTCGTCGTTCCGTCACTTGGACCATCGCGATCGTGGCGCTATTCTTCCTGCTCACCGTGGTGATGGGCTACGGCGCGGCAGCTTTGGTTGGCACTGACTCCATCAAGAACGCTCCTGGTGGCGTGAACTCGGCCGTCCTTCTGCTGTCCGCTGAGGTTGGTGGCACCATCTTCATGGCTGTCATTTCCGCCATCGCCTTCGCCACCATTCTCGCGGTGGTCGCCGGTCTTGCAATTACTGCCTCAGCTTCCGTCGCCCATGACATTTACAACTCTGTGCTTCGCGACGGCCAAGCGACCGAGGAAGAACAGGTCCGGGTTTCTCGCATCACGGTGGTGGTCATCGGATTGCTCGCCATCGTGCTGGGCATTGGAGCCATTGGCCAAAATATCGCATTCCTGGTTGCGTTGGCATTCGGGATCGCAGCCTCTGCGAACCTTCCCACCATCTTGTACTCGCTGTATTGGAAGCGCTTTAACACCACTGGCGCCGTGTTCTCTATCTATGGCGGGCTGCTCACCAGCGTGATTTTGATTATCTTCTCACCCGCAGTCTCCGGTACGGACACTTCCTTCCTGGGCGCCGACATCAACTTTGCTTGGTTCCCGCTCACGAATCCATCGATTATCGCTATCCCGATGGGCTTCATCCTCGGCATCGTTGGCACCCTCATCGGCAAACCCGACAATTTCGAGGGCAAGGCCTCCGAAATGCAGGTTCGCTCTTTGACCGGCGTGGGCGTCGAAAAGGCAGTCCAGCACTGATTGCTTGTCACCCAATGTGCATGAACCTCGCTTCGGCGGGGTTTTTGCACCTGGAGTCCAAAATTCGCCACAGCCAGCAAGAATGTTTGGCGCCCTTATTAGTTCTGTTTTGCTGGCTGTTCCGAGTAGCATGCAAATCGATACTGTTGGCTTGCGATCTCGAGAGGACTCATGAAAACGCCAAGGACTTCCCCCTCGAAGATGCACGCGATCCTCCAAACCCGCGAGCTCATCCTCGCCAATGAGGAAGAGATCCCGAACCTCGACATACCCCCCGGGCTCACCCTCATTCACTGCAACCCCCTTCTGGACGCAGCCACCTTGGCCATGACTCTCGGAGGCCGGCTCGCCAGCAAAAGTGGCGAGATCTTGGTTCGAAGTGGCCACAAGCGCGCCAGCAGCAAAAAGATCATCCAGCAAAGCGTTGCATTGGCGGGCGTTCCCGAGGTGGATTCCTTAGAGCCCCGCGTGCCCATCCGCAGCTTGGTCCGCGAGCAAGTGGTGTGGACCTCGCGGTGGTGGCAGCAAGTGCCCAAAAAGCTCAGCCAAATCGAACGCTTTCAGCGCGCGGCTGAATTGATGGATTTTCAACTTAGCGACGAATCCGCCAAAACCACCACTGTGGCCGCGCTCAACCCACTGGAAGCATTCAAGCTGCGCATCGTGCTGGCTCTCGTAGCGCGCCCGGAAGCAACGCTGCTCGTAGTCAATGACATCGACAGCGTCCGCAATGTGCATCTGCGTCGCGAGCTTTTGCAGCATTTGCGCAGCCTGAGCGATCGCACGGCCGTGGCGGTATTGAGCACCAATGCTTTGGATCGCGAGATTTGTCATTCATATATCGATCTGGACGGCCATGCGCCCGAGTTACCGCCCGCAACCCCACAGCCAGCTATCGGGGCAAGAGCTGAGCAGCAGGTGGATGAGGGACGCGAGTTGCGTCGACAAGCTCGCCCAAGCTTCCAAAAGCCACTGTTGGATTACCGCACAACGCGGCCTCCTCGGGCACGTGGCACAGGGGAGTTCCAAAAACCCAAGCCACAAATCGTGCCGCCGCCACGGCAACACACCCCACCCCCTTTCCCTCCGAACACTGATGGACCTCGCGCATGAATCTCTTCCATATTGGCTCTGAGCTGCGACGCTTCGGCACCGGTAAGTTTCCGCTCGCGACGGTATTTGTGCTCGTGCTCATTCCTTTGCTCTTCGGCGGCCTATTCGTCTGGTCCTATTGGGATCCCGCGGCACGGGTGAAGGATCTGCCGGTGGCGCTGGTCAACTCCGACGAGGGCGCACAATTCAACGGCCACGACGCCATCGTGGGCCAAAAGGTTGCTGACACTCTGGTGAATTCTGGCCGCGTGAAATTTGAGCAAGTGGATGCCAACGACGCGCTCAAAGGCGTCAAAGACGGCACCTATTACTTCGCCATTGAGATCCCCACCGATTTTTCAAAGACGGTGGCGCATTCCCAAGAAACTGGCACCCCGGACCGCGCAACCCTTACCGCAGTGTTCAATAATGCCAACGGATACCTGGGCGCTGTGATGGGCAACACCATCGTCAATAACGTGGTGAAAAACATTGACAGCCTGCTAGGTTCACAGGTCACCGCGCGGCTGCTGGTGGGCTATTCCACGGTGCCGGATCCCAGCGCCCCACCGGAGAACCCCACTGCGGCGGAGGGCACTTGGTCCATCGCCGATGGCATCAAACGCGTCGACGATGGCGCGAATCAGCTTGCCGACGGCACCGCGCAACTCAAAGACGGTGTAGGCAAAACCAATGAGGGCGCCGAAGCGTTGAACAAGGGCATGCAGCAGCTCCAGGACGCCACCACGCAACTTGGCGAAGGCGCAGGCAAAGTGGCAGACGGCGTGCGGCAAGTGCAAAGCAACGCCGAGGAAGCCGCTGGTAAACAGAAGTTGCTTGCTTCGGCCCTAGTCAATATCGACACGGGTCTGCGCGAGATCGGCACGCCTAAAGCCATGGATCTGGCGAATCAAACAAAGGGACTTATCGACGCGATCAAGGCATCGGAGAACCCCGAGGCACTGGAAAAACTGCAGCTGCTTTCCGCCGGTGCCGCTGAGGTGCAGCGCCAACTGCTGGATCCTCAGGCCGATTATCGCACGGGCCTTGCCAAGGCTCAGGACGGCACCCAGCAGCTCAAGGACGGCACCCAGCAACTTTACGACGGTGCCGACCGCCTCACCGTCGGTTCGCGCCAGCTTGCCGACGGCACCTCCCAGCTCGTTGCGGGATCCGAGCGCATGGTCATCGCAGCCTCCATGCTCTCCGATGGCCTAGTGGAGCTCAACACCGATGGTTCCCAGTTGGCCCTGCAGGTAAAGGACGCAGATCCAGATAATCCCCAGCAATCCACAAGCACAAATCCCGGGCTCCCCCTCTCCGGCATGGGTCTGGCGCCGATCTTCATCTCCATGGGCTTGTTCGTTGGCGCCACTACCACCTACATGATCTTCCGCCCGCTGCAGCGTCGCGTGATTGAATCCGGCGCGGTCCCCTTCAAGGTAGTCATGGCGTCCTTCCTGCCAACCGTCATTATCGGTTTGGCGCAAGCCACGGTGATGTTCCTGGTACAACACTTCGCACTGGGCTTGGAAGCGCATCGCAGCATCGGTCTGCTGCTCTCGATGTACTTGTGGTCGATGACGGCAATGGCCATCGGTCAGGGACTCAACGCCATCTTTGGCGTGGCCCTCGGCCGCACCCTCGGCATGGCACTAATGACTCTGCAGATGGTGTCTTCGGGTGGCCTGTATCCTGCTGAAACGCAACCGGCTCCGCTGCGCTGGTTCCACACCTACGACCCAATGACGTACTCGGTCAATCTCATGCGCCAGATGATCTACGACACGGACCTTTCAGTGGATCACCGCATGTGGATCTCCATTGTGGTGCTCATTGCTGTGATGGCATTGTTCCTTTTGGGGTCCACGCTTTCCGCCGCTCGTGAGCGCCAGTTCAAATATCAAGAGTTCCGGCCGCAGGTCACCGTCTAAGGAGGACACTCTCATGCCGATTCTTCACACTCTTCAATACGGCTATGGCAATCCCAAAACCATCGTGTTCTTAGGGTCCATCGGATCGAAAGCACACATGTGGCTTCCGCAGCTCGACGCTTTTGCCAAGACCCACCACGTCATCGCAATGGATCACCGCGGCCACGGCGGCTCAAAAGTGGTGGATAAGCCCTGCACGATCCGCGACATGGCCCAAGATGTGCTCATCACCCTCGATGCGCTTGGGGTGCGACACTTCGGCGTCGTTGGACTTTCGCTCGGCGGTGCGGTGGCTCAGTACCTGGCTGCGAATTCGGAACGCGTCACCCGTGCGGTGCTAATGTGCACCTCCGCCAATTTTGCGGACCCGGAGCTGTGGGGAAAGCGCATGAAGGTGGTGAAGGAACGCGGCACCAAAGCGCTCGCGGAATCCACAGTGGAACGCTGGTTTACTCCCCAATACGCAGAGCAGCACGTGGCCACCGTGGCAATGATCCGCAAGATGATCGACGATACCGACGATCTGGGGTATACCCACTGCTGTGAGGCACTAGCGGACTTCGATTTTAGTGAGCAGTTAGAAAATATTAAGGTGCCGGTGCTCGCCATTGCTGGTGCGCACGACACCTCTACTCCCCCAGAGGCCCTGGAGCTGATCGCGGACTCCGTCGGTGGACCGTCAATGCTTCAGGTTGTGAGCCCCGGTTCTCATTTGCTCAATATTGAGGCGGCGGATGACGTCAATCGGCTGCTCCGCCGCCACTTCGTGGTGTAACTTATTGCACCCTTTGGGCACCGGCGCTCTTCACCTTCGGGATGAAGAGGCTGGTGGCAACCGAAACACCGAGGATGACGGCTCCCACAATGAAGGCCGTGGTGTAGCCGGCGGTTGAATCGGATCCCTCCGGTGAACCTGCCACCATGAACACTGGCAGCACCGCGAAGGAGATGCCGGCACCCAGGTTGAAGGCCGCAGAATTCATACCGGGCAGGAAGCCCTCGTTATCCGCGGGGGAATTCACCACGCCGAGGTTGTTCAATACGATGTTGCCAACACCCGCGTAGGTAATGCCCAGAAGAATCACCACGGCGATCAGCACGAACTTCGAGTGCACGCCCACGAAGGCCAGCACTAACAGCAGCAACGCCGAGGAAATATTACCCATGCGAAGCAACGTGCCATAACCGATCTTCGGTGCCAGGCGTCCGGCGAAGGGCCCCACGAACCAGCCCACGAGCGCATAAGGAGTGAGCATGACCAAGCTTGCGATGTCGGGGCTCATAGCAAAGCCCGCATCCGGATTCTGCGCCAGGGAGATGGCAACACCATTGACTGCGGCGAAGACGCCAGCCATGGTGAGCACCGTGGTGAGCAGCAAAGCCCAGGTCTCGCGGCGCTTAAGATACTTCGGCGCCACCAACGGCTGGGAGTGGCTGTTTTCATAGCGCCAGAATGCTGCGAATACCACGACGCCGATGAACAGCATGAAAAGCACGGAGAACCAGTTAGCATTGCCAGCCTTGCCAGCCTCATTGGCGGCGAGGGTGATAGCAAGGACAGAGATGACCAAGATGGCGGCTCCCGCCCAGTCCATACGCACATTGTTCGATGGCTTCGATTCTGGTGCCCACATGACCACCACAGCGCACGCGAGCGCACCGATGACAGCGATCAACCAAAACACAGAGCGGAAACCCCAGTGCTCCGCCATCCATCCGCCGACGATGACGTCGATGCCAGCGATACCGCCATTGACTGCCGCGATGAGGCCAAGCAGGGTGCCCAAACGTACCTCGTCTTTGACCTGACTGCGCAACATAATGAGCGTCATCGGAATCGTTGGTCCGGCTATGCCCTGCAGGGCGCGTGCGAACAGCAGGATCCAAATGTTCGGGGCGAGGGCAGCCAGAACGCCGCCCAGGGCCATTACGGCGAGCATGAAGCTCAGCACCTTCTTGCGGCCAGCAATATCGGAAAAGCGCGGCAGGAACAGACCGCACATCGCACCGGCGGTAAAGAAGGCGGTTTGGGTAAGACCCACCTTTGCCTCGGTGGTGTTAAGTTCCAGCGCCATGGTTTTCAGCACTGGCGAGAGCATGGAAGCGTTGAGCTGGAACGCTACGGCCGCACTGAGCAGCACAAACATCAGTAGCGGTAGTCCGCCTTTGCGGGAATCTACCGGATCAGTGTGTTTCATGAGTTTCTTTCGAGGTTAGGGGGTTGCAAAGTTGGTGTCGCCGATGTGCTCGAGCGCTTGAACAAGCAGCGCCCAGAACTTTTCGCGATCAACATCCATCGCTACGCGGTGACGGGGAGCGCCTTCCACCGCGTCGCGTACACCGAGTTCAGCGGGCTCGCCGTGATCCCAGGTGGTGCGGAAATCCACGATGGTTTGGCCGCGGGCATAGTCGCCCTGCGTTTCCACATAGACGTCTGCGGCAACGGTGCGCACAATGGAGGGGTCCGCCACCGCAGCCATCGCCAGCGGGTCGTGCATGGGAGGCCCGGGGTAACGGCGTTCCTTCATGTACGCCTGGCCAAAGAATTCGATCAATTCGGCAACGAACTGCGCCACGTCGGTGCCAACCGCCTGCAATTGCTGCAGCCTTTCGGGTACGGCGAGTACCTGGTGCGTCACATCGAGGCCCACCATGGTCACGGGCCAATCGGCCTCGAACACAATGCGTGCGGCCTCTGGATCCGCCAGAATATTGAACTCCGCGGCCGGGGTCATATTGCCCGTGTGGTGTCCGCCGCCCATGAGCGTCACTCCGGCCACGCGTTCCACGAGCTCCGGGTACATGCGAGCAAAGAGCGCAATGTTGGTCAGCGCGCCGGTGGGCACCAGTGTCACTTCACCAGGCGCGTTCTCGCGCACGATGTCTGCGATGAGATTCACTGCGTGGCGCTGATCCAGCTCAACGCCCGGCTCGGGCAGTTGCGGCCCATCGAGGCCGGAGTCTCCGTGGATTTCCTCGGGAATCAGTTGTGCGCCAACCAGAGGTCGGTCGGCACCCGCGGCGAAAGGCACGCCGCTCATCCCCGCCACGCGTGCGAGGGCACGTGCGTTGGTGGTGACTTTCTCCAGGGTTTGGTTACCGGCAACGGTGGTGACGGCCAGCAGCTCGATGGAGGGTGTACCCCACGCAAGCAGCAGGGCAACGGCATCGTCGTGGCCGGGATCGCAGTCGTAGATGACCTTGGGCATGGTGCTCCAATCGCGAAATGATGGTTGAATCCGCACGGCCTGGCTTCTGTCACGGCATACTGAAGCCTATGAAACTTCAACAATTCCACACGCAGAAGGATCCCCGCGCCACCGTGCTGATCGCTCACGGTTTTGCCGAGCATTCCGGCCGTTACACACAGCTTATCCGTCAACTGACGAGTCACGGATTCGACGTGGTTATTTACGATCATCACAACCACGGAACCAACATTGATGCCCCCAAGCAGAAGGCGTGCGTGGACGTCGAAAAGCTTATCGACGACCACCTCAAAGCCCGCAACGAAGTCGCCAACACTAAGCGCACATCCGCCCTCGTGCTGCTGGGGCATTCTATGGGCGGGCTGATTACGGCGGCGTCTGCGCTGCAGCACCCTCACGGGATTCAAGGTGTGATTCTGAGTGCTCCTGCGCTGAAACTGGGCAACGCCATGCCCAAGCCGGTGATGAAAGTCGCCCGGCAGGTCGCAAAACTGTTGCCACGGCTCGGAACCGCCTCGATTCCACCAGAGCAGTTGAGTTCCGACGAATACGTGCAGCGCAAGTACGTCGAGGATCCGCTCAATTACGTGGGCAAAGTGCCGCTTTTGAGCGCATCCACGATGTTTGCCGAAGGCCAAAAGGTGCTAGAAAACAAGGACCAATGGCCTCTGTGGGTTCCGCTGCTCGCGGTGCAGGGAACCGCCGATGAGATTGTAAACCCCGCTGGCACGCGCGAGTTAGTAAAAAGCGCGGAGCGGCGCGGGGTGGATGTGCAATATCGCGAGGTGGCTGCCGGGCGCCACGAGGTGCTCGGCCCGCCCAATGATGTGGAGACCACGCCACTGATCCTTGCATGGTTACGGCACCTCAGCGAAGAACTCTAAACCTTCTGGTTGAGCTGCCTGCCTACTTCGTCATAGACAAACTCCACGTCGGGACCAATGACCACCTGCACATTGTCCTGGGATGGTCGCACAATGCCCACCACCCCGGCGCGCTTGATCTGGGATTCATCGACCTTGGTGTGGTCGTGTACATTGACCCGCAAGCGGGTGGCGCAGTGATCCAGCACCTTGATATTTTCCGCACCACCAAGCCCGCTGAGGATCTGCGTTGCCACGGCCTCAGTTGAGGCGTCAGCGGGCAATTCGGCGTCATGCTCCCCTTCAACTTCTTCGTTTCGGCCTGGGGTGGAAAGGTTGAACTTGCCAATGAGGAAGTAGAAGATGCCAAAGTACACGCCGAAGTAGATCACGCCAAGGACTAACAGCATCCACCATTGGTGTGCCAGTGGGTTGCGGGCCTGCAGTGCCATGTCGATGAAGCCTGCGGAGAAAGCGAATCCCGACGTCCATTCGAACGCCGCCGCGATCGCTAAGGACAGGCCGGTGAGCAGCGCGTGTACCAGGTACAGGGCGGGTGCTAGGAACATGAAGGAGAATTCCAGCGGCTCTGTCACACCGGTGAGGAATGAGGTCAAAGCACCGGCGAGCATGAGCGAGCCCACCACTTTCTTGCGGGAGGAATCAGCGCGTAGATACATCGCCAGCGCAGCTCCCGGCAGGCCAAACATCATGACTGGGAAGAAGCCCGCTTGATAGCGGCCGATAATGCCGTCGACTTGGCAGACGTTATTTTCCCAAAGTCCTGGGCAGGAGGCCGCATCGGTGGCGTTGCGGGCGGCCTCGATGGTTTCTGCGCCACCAAGGAATTTGCCAATGTCGTTCACGCCGATGACATCAAACCAGAAAATGGAGTTCAGTGCGTGGTGCAGGCCGGTGGGGATAAGCAGGCGGTTGGCAAAACCATAGATGCCTGCGCCCAGCACACCCATGCCCTGGATCCATTCGCCGAAGTTGAACAGCACGTTGTAGATATACGGCCAGGCGATGTACAGAAAGCCCGCCAGCAGGATGGAAAAGACGGAGGTCAGAATCGGGACCAGGCGCCTACCACCGAAGAAGGCAAGGTAGGGCGGCAGTTTCACTGCGTGGAACTTGTTATACGTCCAGCCAGCCAGAACACCCACGGCAATACCGATCAAGACATTCTTGCCGTTGATGGCGTCCCATCCATGCGAGGCCCAGTCGAGGGCAGCGTCGCCCGTTAATTCCGCCGGGTCCCCCACCCCTTTGAACACTGCCACCGTGTCGGGCCCGAGCAGCGTGGTGACGGTAGCGAAGCCGACCCAGCCGGACAGCGCTGCAGCACCGTTGGAGTCCTTGGCCCAACCGAAAGCGATGGCGATGGCGAAGATCCAACCGAGGTTATCCAGAATTGCTGATCCGGCACTGACCAGCACCATCGCCACGTAGTTGCCGGAACCCCAACCGGCTGGATCCACCCAATATCCAAGGCCGAGGAGGATGGCGGCAACAGGCATCACTGCTACCGCACCCATTAAGGCTTTACCAAGGCGCTGGAGCTGCGCGCTCAACGTCTTCATGGCGCTTCCTTTCGTCGAAGGTAAAGCAAGCCTTTCAGCGACTTTCACGCCAGCTCAGACTTGCGCTTGTCACCCTCCAGCCTAACGAAGAGACGTCGGACAAGGTTCGGAAATCCCGGACGTTTAAGGAACTTTTCGACGCTCCGCGCATCGCAGCCTAGCGCTGCTCAGGCTTGACCATGGGGAACAGCACTGTCTCGCGGATACCGAGGCCCGTCAGCGCCATGAGCAGGCGGTCAATGCCCATGCCGCAACCGGACGTCGGGGGCATGCCTTGTTCCATGGCGGTGAGGAAGTCCTCGTCCAGCACCATGGCCTCATCGTCGCCACCCGCGGCCAGGCGTGCTTGATCCTCAAAGCGCTCACGCTGAATGACCGGGTCCACCAGCTCGGAGTAGCCGGTGGCCAGCTCGAAGCCGCGGACGTAGAGGTCCCACTTTTCGGTCACGCCGGGCTTGGTGCGATGCTGTCGGGTCAATGGTGAGGTCTCCACGGGGAAGTCACGCACGAAAACAGGCCCGTAGAGCTGATCCGAGCAGAGGTGTTCCCAAATCTCTTCCACTAGCTTGCCGTGGCCCCAGCCGCCCTTTTCGGGGACTTCGAGGCCGATCACCTTGGCAATGTCCTTGAGCTCTTCCACGGAGGAATCCACGGTGACCTCAGGCTGTCCGGGGTGCTTGCGCTGCAGAGCCTCGTTGAGCGAGGGATACATTTCCATGGTCTTCCACTCGCCGCCGAAGTCGTATTCAGTGCCGTCGGCAAGCGTGACGGTGGTTGAACCAAAAACTTCCTTGGCGATGAATTGGATCATCTCCTGGTAGAGCTTGGCGCCGTCGTCATAAGTGCCCCACGCTTGGTAGGTCTCCAGCATGGCAAATTCCGGCGAGTGCGAGGAATCCACGCCTTCGTTGCGGAAGTTGCGATTGACCTCAAAAACGCGCTCCATTCCGCCAACCACGCAGCGCTTCAGGTAGAGCTCCGGGGCGATGCGCAGGTAAAGGTCGATGTCCAGGGCATTGGAGTGCGTCATGAACGGACGCGCAGCAGCACCACCATGCAGGGTTTGTAGCATGGGGGTCTCAACCTCGTAGAAGTCCTTGCCTTCCAAGAACTTGCGCAGCGCACGCATTACCTTGACGCGAGTCATAGCGTTGTTGCGAGCCTGCTCGCGCATGATCAAATCCGTGTAACGGTGGCGCACACGGGTGTCTTCACTGAGGTCAGCAAACGCCACAGGCAGCGGGCGCAGCGCCTTTGAAGCCATATGCCAGCTCGAGGCCATCACAGAGAGCTCGCCGCGCTTGGAGGCGATCACACGGCCACGGATGGAAACGATATCGCCCAGGTCGACGTTTTGCTTCCAGGACGCCAGCGCCTCTTCGCCCACCTCGGCCAGGGAAAGCATGGCCTGCACGTAGGTTCCATCGCCTTCTTGAAGAGCAGCGAAGCAGAGCTTGCCGGTGTTGCGGATGAACATTGCGCGCCCGGCGATGGCTACTTCTACATCGGTTTCTTCACCAGCTTCGAGGTAGGTCACGCCCTGCTGTTCTTGGGTGCCTTCCTCGCGAATTTTGAATTGCTCGCGCAGCTCCTTAATGGAGGTGGTGCGATCCACTTCCACGGGATATGCGTCGATGCCTGCCTCAAGCAGGCGTTCGCGCTTTTCGCGGCGGATGCGTAGCTGTTCTGGGACGTCGTTTTTCTGCTGGCTCACAGCGCTTAAGGGTAGTGCATGCTGCAAGTCTGAACCAATGCCCGCCTAAAAGAGTTTTAGACCACTCAGTCTTTTGGGAATAGACTGACTACTACTAAGGTTTTCTCGGTTAGTAATAAAACACAAAGGAGCAACCATGAAGCTCACCAGCTTCGGCGCGCAGGTCATCTACGGCCTCATCATTGGCGTCATCCTTGGCATATTCGCCAAAAACATGGGCGACGGCAATTGGCTCGCCACCCTCTTAGACACCCTCGGCAGTGACTACGTCGCCCTGCTGAAAGTCCTCATTCCCCCACTCGTCATCACCGCGGTGGTGACCTCCATTGCCAATTTGCGGCAGGTCACCAACGCCGCGCGTTTAGCCGCCAAGACGCTGATCTGGTTCGCCATCACCGCGTTCTTCTCAGTACTCGCAGGCATTCTTGTCGGCCTCGTGTTCAAACCGGGCCTCAACGGCGGCATCGAAGGCACCGCCGAAGCCCCGAGCGCCGTCGGCTCCTGGTGGGCATTCCTCAACGGCATCATTCCCCACAACATCCTTGGGTTAGAAGCAAATACAAAGCTTGTCGACGACGCCGCTTCCACCTCGCTGAGCTTCTCCGTGCTCCAACTGTTGGTCATCTCCATCGCCATCGGCATCGCAGCGATCAAAGTGGGAGAAAAGGCAGAACCGTTCATCGCGTTCAACCAGTCCTTGCTGGAGATCATTCAGAAAGTTCTGTGGTGGATTATCCGCCTGGCCCCCATCGGCACCGCAGCGCTCATCGGCACCGCGGTTGCCACCTATGGCTTTGATGCCATGGGCGCTTTGGGCAAGTTCGTGCTCACCATCTACGTGGGCCTCGCCATCGTGCTGGGCGTTATCTATCCAATCGCACTGAAGACCAATGGTATCTCCGTGCTGCACTTCTACCGCAAGGTGTGGCCCGTGACCTCACTGGGCTTCGTTACCCGCTCCTCCATGGGTGTTATGCCCGTCACCGAGCAGACCACCGAGCGCATGGGCGTGCCGCAATCCTTCGCCTCATTCGCTGTGCCCCTGGGCGCCACCACCAAAATGGACGGCTGTGCCGCTGTGTACCCCGCCGCCGCAGCGATCTTCGTATCGCAGTTCTACGGCGTGCCCCTGAACTTCACCGACTACATCTTGATCGTGCTGGTATCTGTGCTTGGCTCCGCCGCCACCGCCGGCACCACCGGCGCCACCGTGATGCTCACGCTCACGCTCTCCACGCTGGGCTTGCCTCTGGAAGGCGTTGGCCTTCTGCTCGCCATTGAGCCCATCATCGACATGGGCCGCACCGCAGTAAACGTCACGGGCCAAGCACTCGTCCCGCTCATCGTTTCCAAGCGAGAGAACATCCTGGACCAGGAACAATTCGACCGGGAAGTCGAACCCGTGGCTGCCTAGTCGAGGTTCTTGAACCCCACGCCAATCGGGACGCCAGCGCTGTCGATCAGCCGAACCCCACCGAAGGTTGCGGCGATCAGCAACCTGGCGTCTCCTTCTTCAGGCACCTGCCCCATCGTGGCACCCCGGAGTTCAACATAATCCGCCTGGACGCCCGCGGCATCAAGCACCGCGCGCGTCGCATCAAGCACAGCCTGGTGCCCACCTTCAGCGGCGTGCACACCCGCCAACAGCGCGGCAGAAAGTGCCAGCGCACGCTCACGGTCCGTCTCAGGCACCGAGGCGTTGCGCAGGCTCATCGCCAAACCACTGGGCATGCGAACGGTGGGCACCGAATGCACCTTCACGTTCAGACGCAGATCAGTAATGGCCTGCTGAGTGCGCACCAGAGCCTCAAAATCTTTTTCACCAAAAAACACATCACTTGGGCCAACCAAATTGATCAACTGAATCCTGCGCGTCACTTCCGCAGACAGATCAGGTTCCAAACCCTCAACCGCGATCATCGTGCGCTGCGATAGCTTCGGTGCAATCATCACAGCGTCAACGCCCTCTCTTGCAAACACCTCGTGGTTGCGTTCAGCCACCACCACAACCACGCCACGGTGCAGCCGCTTGGCTGCCCTGATCAGCGCAATATGGCCCGCATGCACATCGGCCCCCAAAGGCACCAGGGCAACCGGCCTTCCCTGCTTGGCAAAGGCACGGCCGAGCTTCGGGATCGTGGATTCGTCGAAAAGTTTCGCCTCACCGAAAGGAAACACGCCTACTCCCCCTGGACCTTCATCGCCCAAAGCTCAATCTCGCGGTTGCGGAACAACTCAGCGCTGCGCCGGGTGAGCTCCACATACAACCGCTTGCGTTCCGGGGATTGAATGGAACGAAACGCGCGCTGCACCTGCTGCACATTCGCCGGGGGCGCCAACAGCCCAGTGGCCTCTTCCATCACGTCCTGAGCCAAGTCCGGATTGCCAAGCGCCTCCGTGAGCAGGGCATTCGCCTCCTGCGCCACCACCTGCGAGTACGCGGCGATCTGCTGGCCAAGCAGCAGGCGCTCACGTTGGGAATCGGGAACCTGCACCACGCGGCCACCCGTCTCATTCACGAGCAGCTCCGCGACGGTCGCCGTCACCTCATCCGAAGCGGTGAGCGCAAACACGTTCAAGGTGAGCTCACTGAGCACGAAGCGCATCGTGGTGTCATACTCATCAAGGTCACCCAGGGTAATCGCCTGCGTTGAACCGACCACCTGGCCAGCACGAACCGGGCCTTGGGGGTTGATGATGAGCTCCGCGTCTTCCGGATCTACGATGACGTGCCCCGCCGCCTCTAAACGCAAGAGCAGTTCACCGCGGCCTGCTATGCGCATCCGCGGTGCATTCACTGGCGCTGCCTCTTCAACAATTCCTCAACGCTCACGGCCTCGCGGTGCTCATCGCGGCGCCGACGACCATGGCGCTGCTCAGGCTCCGGGGCCGTTTGCTGCACCCACGGCACCGCCGTGAAACTGCCGGTATCGAAACGGCGCTGCTCAGACTCCGCTGGCTCTTCCGGCGCCTCTGGTTCCTCAGGCTCTGCTTCCTTCTTGATATCCGCGATGCTGAATTCGCGGGTCTCGCTGTTGTCCTCCTCGGGCAGCAAGAAGGCCGACACCGGCCCGCTGGGATTCGTCGCCCACGTGGAGGGGTAGCCAGGCGTTTCCGGTTCCTTGGGTTCCGAAGAAGACTCTGCTTCCTCTTCCTCAGAAGACTCCAGCTCATGCACCCTGGTTGCGCGGGCTTCGAGCATCGTGGGTTCGTCGAAAAGCTGCCCCGTCAGATCCTCCAATTGGAAGCGCAACTCATCCAATTGGGCGCGAATCTCCGCGTAGTACTCGTATTCACGATGTTGCTCCAGCTCACGCTCATACGCCAGCTCCTCTTCAAACTGCGCCCTGGAGCGCGCAAGTTCCTCGCGAGCGGCGATTGCCTGCTGGCGATAGCGGACAACGAGCAAAAAACCCAAGGCAGCAGCCCATAACGCGGCGAGCAGCGCCAACTTCAGCGCATTCAAATTGCCCGTAATCATCATCACCACACTGGCGACCATGGCGAGCACCACGAGGGCGATGAGAACCTTTTGCCCGTTGTCCTTCTCATTCATGGAATCCAAGTTACCGCACCGCCTCTCCGTTTGGAGGCGGCGGCACCGAACAGGCTCGCTCCAGCCATAAACCGGCGGCACTCATCGCAAGTCCACCCGCCACAGAAGCTAACACCAGGGGCACATCATCGTGCGCTGCCACCAACTCACCCATCTTCGGCACCACGTATAGCGCCCGCCCCACGTACGCGCCACCGAAGAGTGCCCCGGTCCACGCTCCCGCCTTCCCCACGGCCAACAATTTCGCCGCCGTCACGGGATTGAGCTGTGAGCGATCCTGGCCGATCTGGTGCTTTTCCACTCGCTGGCTTACCCGTATTGCCGCCCACGCCAGCACAGCGGCGATGAGGAACTCTGCCATCGGCACCGAGGCGGGAACGTTGATCATTGAGGCATAAAAGTAGCGGGTGATGATCCACATTCCCGCTGCCGCCACGACCCCAACGAGCAGCACTGAAGATACGTTTGTGCGCTTCATAGGGGTTCTACCTTTCGAATATCACTACAATCAACGCTTTCAAGCCACACCGCAAGCGGCTTTGCGCGCAAGGTTGCTTCCGGTTCCACTTCGAACCATGGTTCCAACACGAATGCGCGAAGATGCGCACGCGGGTGAGGCAGTGTGAGCCGCGGATCCTTGGACAACAGCTCCTCACCTGCGCAGCGGATCTGCACGATATCCACGTCCAATGTGCGCGGTCCCCAGCGTTGCTCGCGGACACGCTGCGCCTGCTGTTCCAGTTCTTGGCATCGCGCTAGTAGCGCTTCGGGCGTGCCTTCCACGTCGACCACCAGCACGGCGTTGAGGAAGTCCGGTTGATCTTCAACGCCCCACGGCGGCGTGGAATATAGATGCGAGGCTCCCACCAGCTCGCCGCCAAAGTGCTCCGCCACGGTGCGCAGCAGAGCCGCGGAATCGCCCAGATTGGATCCGATGGAAAGCACCGCTCGCATGGCTATCTCCTGCTTCTTCTTGCCACCACGGCGACGTCTGCGAAGGTGTGCGGAATGGGCGCCTGTGGCTTGTGAATAGTGACCTCGCACGCGATCAACATTGGAAACATCTTCATCGCCTTATCCGCGATCTCTGCGGCGACGGTCTCGATCAAATCGCGCGGGGTTCCTGTGAGCACTTCGTGGGCCATTTCCGCCAATTCCCCGTAGTGCACCGTCAGATTCAAGTCATCCTCGGCCGCGGCCTTTCGACAGTCCAGCCAGCAGGTCACATCCGCGAGAAAGGTTTGGCCTTGTCGACGCTCATGTTCAAACACCCCGTGGTATCCATAAGCCTCAAGGCCTCGTAATTCAATGCGGTCCGCCATCTTAGGCCCCCTCATTCCATCGCTGAGCCACATTGACGGCGTCGCGTGAGCCCGCCACGTCGTGGACTCGAACACACCATACGCCCTGCTGCGCAGCGATGGCCGACACAGCAGCGGTGGCCGTATCGGCCCAGCCCTCATCACTGGATCGCAGAGCCGCGAGGAAGCGCTTGCGCGAAGCGCCCAGCAGCACCCGGTGTCCGCGCTGGATGAAGCTCGGCAACGCATGCAATAAAGCCCAGTTATCTTGGGCAGTCTTGGCAAAGCCGAGGCCCGGATCCAGAATGATGTTCTCTGATTTCACTCCTGCTTCCAGGGCAGCCTCCACACGCGCGTCCAAGTGCCGGTGCACATCGGCCACCACGTCCCCGCCATGATCGGCGGCACCGGCGGCATCGCCGAAGCGATCCGCCTTCCAATGCATCAAGCAGATAGGCAGCCCCGTATCTGCCGCAACCGAGAGCATCTCGGGATCAGCCAGGCCACCGGAGACGTCATTGAGCATGCTCACCCCAGCCTCAGCGGCGGCGGCGGCAACGCTGGCGCGCATCGTATCCACCGAAGTGATCAATCCTCGCTGCGTCAGCGCCTCGATGACGGGCACCACACGCTCGCGCTCCTTGTTCTCTTGCACGCGCACGGCTCCGGGGCGAGTGGACTCTCCACCGATATCGATGATGTCTGCACCGCGGTCCACCATCGCCTCAGCGTGCTGGATGGCAATGGAGGGATCGAGGTAGCGTCCCCCATCTGAGAAGGAATCCTTGGTGACATTCAAGATGCCCATCACTAGCGTGCGCTGCACTGTTAGCCTCGAATCAAGCTCAAGGCCTCAGCACGGGAGGCCGCGTTACGTTGAAACCCTCCGCGAACCGCGGAAGTAGTGGTGGTGGCACCGGGCTTGCGAATCCCGCGCATCGCCATGCATAGGTGTTCGCATTCAATTACCACGATCACCGAATGAGCCTGCAGCTTATCCACAAGCGCGTCCGCTACCTGGGAGGTCAGGCGCTCTTGCACCTGTGGGCGCTTGGCAAACATATCCACCAGCCGAGCAAGCTTAGACAGCCCAGTGACCTTGCCACTTTCTCCAGGGATATAGCCGATGTGGGCTACGCCGAAAAACGGCACCAAGTGGTGTTCGCACGTAGAGTAGATGGGTATGTCACGCACGAGCACCAGCTCGCGGTGATCCTCCGAGAAGGTCTTGGACAACACCTCGGTGGGATCTTCGTGCAGTCCCGCGAACATTTCCGCATAGGCGCGAGCTACGCGCGCGGGAGTTTCCAGCAGCCCTTCGCGGTCTGGATCCTCCCCCACGGCGATGAGCAGTTCGCGGACTGCAGCCTCAGCGCGTGCTTGGTCGATAGCCACCTAGCGCTCCTTGTCTTCAAGGTCGATGACCTCGGTGGCGTTATCTGCCGGAGCCTCCTCGGGCTCGTCTGCGCGATGACGCCCACTGGCGCCGTCTTTCCACTCGTGATCGGGACGCTCGCGCTCCGGCAGACGGAAGCCGAATTCCTTCTTGGGCTCATAATGTTCTGGCGAATGGATGTCTTCCAGATGCGAGGCTTCCTTGACTTCATTCATACCGTTAGAACCGAGGCCAACCTGCGGGTAGTTCTTCATGCCGGGGTGTTCATCCTGCTGCTTCGGCGGCCAACCGGGCGCGGACCAGTTGGCAGGTGGCGGCGTGCCACCATAGCGCTGTTCTGTGGCAGGGGCGGGGCCTTGCTTGGGCGCAACAGGTGAGGCCTGCTTATTCTTCTCAGCCAGCTCCGCCTCACGACGAGCGCGAGCCGCCTTCGATGCCTCCAGCAGCGAGAAGGGCTTCGGTGGTTCCTCACCGCGTTCGATTGCCAACTCAGTTGGGGTCTTAACTGGCTCGCGCCCAATCTGGCGGCTAAAACGCGCGTCCTGATGAGGGAACACCTCGCCAACTTCCTCGGGCTCGATATCTTCGAAGAGCGCCTCAAGGTCGGGTCTGCGCAGCGTTTCCTTCTCAAGCAACTTTTCAGCCAGGCGGTCGAGGTGATCGCGGTGCCGCTCGAGAATGCGGTAGGCACGCTCATGTGCCTTATCCAGAAGGTATTGGACTTGGGCGTCGATCTTGGCAGCAACCTCTGGAGAGTACTCCAGCGATCCACCACCACCACGGCCGGAGAAGGGATCGCCTTGCTCTTCGCCGTATTTCACCATGCCAAGTTCCGGCGACATGCCGTACTCAGTCACCATCGCGCGCGCGATCTTGGTGGCCTGCTCGATGTCTGCGGATGCGCCGGTGGTGGGTTCACCAAACACCAGCTCCTCGGCGGAGCGTCCGCCCATGGCGAACACTAGGCGGGCGAAGAGCTCGTCGCGGTTATACATGCCCTTATCGTCCTCGGCAGCCGTCATGGCATGCCCGCCAGTACGACCACGGGCCAGGATGGTCACCTTGTACACGCGCTCAATATTCTTCAACGCCCACGCGGCAAGGGTATGGCCGCCCTCGTGATAGGCGGTAACCTTCTTCTCCTTCTCCGAGATCACCTTGGAGCTACGGCGCGGACCACCGATCACGCGGTCGGTGGCTTCCTCAAGCGCATCGGCGGTAATCACATTGCCGCCCACGCGAGCGGTCAAGAGCGCGGCCTCGTTCAGCACGTTGGAGAGGTCTGCACCGGACATGCCGGCGGTGCGGCGCGCAAGCGCGTTGAGATCCGCATCGGCTGCCAAGGGCTTGCCTTTGGCGTGCACCTTCAGGATCTGCTCGCGGCCCTTGAGGTCCGGGTTGCCCACGGGAATCTGACGATCAAAACGTCCCGGGCGCAGCAGTGCTGGGTCGAGAATGTCTGGGCGGTTAGTGGCGGCCATGAGGATGACGCCTTCGCGATCACCAAAGCCGTCCATCTCAACCAAGAGCTGGTTCAGGGTCTGCTCGCGCTCGTCGTGTCCGCCGCCCATGCCGGAGCCACGCTGGCGGCCAACGGCATCAATCTCGTCCACGAAGATGATGCAGGGCGAGTGTTCGCGAGCCTGCTTGAACAGGTCACGCACGCGCGATGCGCCCACGCCCACGAACATTTCTACGAAATCAGAGCCTGAGATGGAGTAGAAAGGAACCCCAGCTTCGCCGGCCACGGCGCGCGCCAGCAGCGTCTTACCCGTGCCGGGAGGACCATAGAGCAGCACGCCGCGAGGAATTTTTGCCCCCAGTTCCTCATAGCGTGAGGGATCCTGGAGGAAGTCTTTGATCTCGTGTAGCTCGTCCACGGCTTCATCAGCACCCGCCACGTCGGCAAAGGTGTTGGTGGGCATATCCTTGTTCAATTCTTTGGCACGCGAGTTGCCCATGCCGAACATGCCCATGCCGCTGCCCTGCATGCGGGAGAACATGAACATCAGCAGGCCAAAGACGATGAGCATCGGCAGAATGTAGCCGAGCATTGAGGTCAGAAAGGATTCCTGCGTGACATTGGTGGTGTATTTCTCCGCCTCAGATCCCTGGACCTTGTTGAAGATCTCCGGTGCGGTTCGCGCCGGATACTTGGTCATGACCTGTTCGACGTCCTTCTTGCCCTCAACCTCGATTGGGTTCTTCAAGGTGATGCGCAGGCGCTGCTCACGGTCGTCGATCTCAACTTCCTTGACGTTTTTCTCGTCAAGCTGCTTGACTGCCACGGAAGTATCAACGGTCTGGAAACCACGGGCGTCATTTCCCAGGAGGGCAAAGACGTACAGTGCCATGAGCACTGCCGCGGCAACCAGGCCGTATTGGAGGATCTTCTTGTTCTTCATGCACTACCGGCGTGCGTGCGGCGCCGGCCCTTTCTGTGTAATGAGGCGATTCGTCACTGAATATAACGAGCGCAACCCCGCGGGTGTTCCGCGGGGCGTCGAAAAGCTAGGATTCGTAGACGCTTCTACGCAGGCTGCCCACGAATGGAAGGTCGCGGTAGCGCTCGGCGAAGTCGAGGCCGTAGCCGATGAGGAATTCATTGGGCAGGTCAAAGCCGATATCCATGAAGTCCACCCGCGCCTTGACGGCTTCTGGCTTGCGCAGCAGGGAGATCACTTCCAGGCTCTTGGGGCGGCGACCCTTGAGGTTGCGCATGAGCCAGGAGAGCGTGAGGCCGGAGTCGATCACGTCTTCCACCACCAGCACATTGCGCCCTTCGATGTCGCGGTCGAGGTCCTTCAAGATCCGCACCACACCCGAGGACGAGGACGAATTGCCGTAGGAGCTGACCGCCATGAACTCCACCTGGGAGGGGATGCTCAGCGCGCGGGCGAGGTCGGTGATGAAGAACACGGCACCCTTGAGCACGCCAACGAGAATGAGGTCTTCCTCTTCATCGCGGTATCGCCGAGAAATGTCGTCGGCCATCTCTTGGATTCGCGCCTTGAGCTGCTCTTCGCTTACTAACACGGCTTCGACATCGTCGCCGTAGGGGTTGTCGGGGACATCGAAGTCCATCGTGTCGTGCATGATCACCTTTCTGCTCTTTCCACCCAAAGTGTGCCATCTTTGCGCACTAACTCCAACCCTTTTCCAAGCTTCACTGCCCCCTGCCCATGCCAATCGCACACAAGCGCCTCCCCCGCGTCCAGATGCGCCTTTTTCAACTCGATACCCGCTTGCTGCAGCATCTTCGCAATCGCACGCCTTCGCACGGCACTGGGAGCATGCTCAAGCTTTTCGACGTCCCCCGCCCACCATTCAAGCGCTTGCTCATCGCGCACCAGTTCCTCAGCGGCGCCGGCGAGCGCCGTCACCGCGTCGCCACCGATCAACTGCGATAGCTGGGGCAAAATGTACTCCCGCAACGCCACCCGGCGCGATGCCTCCGCGTGGTTAAGCGGATCCATCCAGGGTTCAAGGCCGAGTTCCTCACATGCGCCGAGGGTATCGACCCTGCCCACATGAAGCAGCGGCCGCCACAGTTGCACTGCCCCCATGTCGCGCCAGCGCGGCATGCCGGCCGCTTTGCCTCGCAGGGCACTAAGCAGCAATGTTTCTGCCTGGTCATCCCTAGTGTGTCCTACGGCAAGTACACCTTCGCCCACGGCCTGCGTCAATGCTCGATATCGAACCTCGCGCGCATCCGCCTCCATGCCTTTGGAAGACTTCACCCGCACGTGCAGCACCTCAGCTTCTGCACCGAACCCGCGAGCAATGCTCGCCGCCTTATAGGCAACTTCGGCGGAGTTCGCGTCGAGCTGATGGTCCACGCACAGTGCACGCACCTGCACGCCCTCAGCGACGAGCGCGGCCACGAGCGCCAGGGAGTCCGGCCCTCCCGAAAGGCCTACCGCCACCTGCGGCTGCGCTGGCCGCACGGCGCGTCGACAAGCGAGAAAATGCGGGCTTTTACGAGGCCAAAAGGGTTTCACCATTATGCGTCACGCAGAGCGCTGGCCACTTGATCCATGCCCTTTCGGGCACCGTCGACATCTGCGCCGTTTGAGATCATGGCGAAGCTCAGCATGTGACCACTGCTGCTGGGTACCACTCCTGCGAGCGCCGCCACCTTCGTCAGCGTTCCGGTTTTAGCACGCACCCAACCTCGCCCGTCCATACCAGCGAAACGATCGCTGAGGGTGCCGGAAGCGCCGGCGATTGGCAAGGTGGCAAGCAGCGGGCGCAGTTGTTCCTCCTGCACCGCCTTGGTGGAGATCTGGCTGAGCAGGACCGGGGTGATGCGATTGTTCAAACTCAAGCCGCAATTATCCGCCAGTGTGATCCCACTGGTGTCCAAACCGGCTTCTTGCAGCGTGGCAAGCGTTGCGCCCGTGGGATCATCAGCGTCGAGTTCACGCGCGATGGCTTCGGCCATCACGTTGTCAGAATCCTCCATCATGAGCTCAATACGCCGCTCCAGCGTGGGCGACTGCGTGCTGGCTATTTCTTCTCCCTGCGCCTGCTGGGTATAGCCAAAAGCTGGAGCGCCGAGCTGTTGCGCCAACGCCTGGGCAACATCTAAGGCCGGGGTGTGGCTACGCGGCACATCTCCAGTGGCTGCACCGAGCCGCCCCTGATTGATCATGAGTGGTTCGAGGGGAGCCACGAAACCGCCGTCGACGTCCTGCGGATCCCATCCAGGAAGAATTTTTTCACCCGGCCAAGCACTCACATCTACCAGCACATTGCTTACCTGCGGCATGGATTTTTGGATCTGCGCCGCCAGGTCCTTGATCCGATCTTGGGTCAGCCACACATCCCCGCTGCCCTGAATCACCACGGTATCTTCGCTGATCTGCAGCACCTTTGTGCGGATCACATCGTTTGCGCCGAGCTTAAGCAACGCCGCGGCGGCACTGAGCATCTTCGTTGAGGACGCGGGAATCATCGCTTGAGTGCTGGCGCGCTCAAAGATCACTTCACCCGTGTTGGCGTCTGCCACTTGGATGCCGAAGTTGCCGAGGGCGGGGGCGTCGACAAGCTTAGAAAGGTTCGCGCTCAAAGCCGGATCGAGCGGCGCATCACTGCTAACGGGATTCACCAACGCTTGGGGAGCCTCGATGTGCGCCGGCGGATCCACCTCAAGTGCGTTGTACTGGGTGAGCCACACCCCGGCACCAGCCGTCATTGCCACTACCACGCCTGCGCCGAGCAAGGCAGTCCACCATTGAGCTTTCTTCATCGCAGTCCACCATAGCGCGCTCGGCTACAATGGTTGAAGCATTTTGTACGACAATCAAGCACAAAGGAGCACTCATGAGCGTCGAAGTAACCATCGAGATCCCCAAGGGTTCGCGCAATAAGTACGAGGTAGACCACGAAACCGGCAAGGTGTACCTGGATCGCTACCTCTTCACCCCCATGGCATACCCGCTTGACTACGGCTTCATCGACCACACCCTCGGCGAAGATGGCGACCCACTGGACGCACTCGTGATCATGCCCGAACCCGTCTTCCCCGGCGTCATTGTTAAGGCCCGCCCGCTCGGCGTGTTCAAGATGACCGACGAGGCCGGCGGCGACGATAAGCTGCTCTGCGTTCTGGACGACCCGCGCTTCGAGCAACTGCAAGACATCGACGACGTCACCGCCTTCCAGCGCGATGAAATCGAGCACTTCTTCGTCCACTACAAGGACCTGGAGCCCAACAAGGAAGTAACCGGTTCCGGCTGGGGCAACAAGGAAGAAGCAGAGAAGATCCACCAAGAAGCAATCGAGCGCTTCGGTGCCTAAGATGCGCGAAGTATTCGTCACCGAAGTCCCCGAAGACGCCCAGCTCATCGACTGCCGCGAGCCCGATGAGTTCGCCGAGGTGCACGCACAGCAGGCGAAAAACATCCCCATGAGCGAGTTCACCTCGCGCGTGGATGAGCTCGATCAGGAACGCGACATTTATGTCATCTGCAAAGCTGGTGGCAGAAGCGCTCGAGTTATCGAGTACCTTAACGCCCGCAACATCGAGGCAATCAATGTTGCAGGCGGCACCGACGCCTGGTTAGCCGCCGGGCTTCCCACCGCATAAAGAAATCCGCCCTCGGGCGGATTTTTTTCTTAGTCACCGATTTGATCGCGACCACGCATCACGATGTTCGGATCTGGTTCTCCCACCAACTCATAGTCTTTGTTGGTGTAGTCGAACTTGCTCAAGATGTAGCGCATGGCGTTGATGCGGGCGCGCTTCTTGTCATTCGAGCGAATCGTGATCCACGGGGATTCATCAGTATCGGTATAGCGGAACTGCTCCTCTTTCGCGCGGGTGTAATCATCCCACTTGTCCAGCGAAGCAATGTCCATTGGCGAAAGCTTCCATTGGCGAACCGGATCCACCTGGCGGATAGCGAAACGAGTGCGCTGCTCCTTCTGGCTCACGGAGAACCAGAACTTGGTCAGTGAGATACCGGAGCCGAGGATCATGTTTTCCAGCATGGGCACCTCGCGCAAGAACTCAGCATGCTGCGATTCGGTACAGAAGCCCATGACGCGCTCAACACCCGAGCGGTTGTACCAGGAGCGGTCAAAGAACACGATCTCGCCAGCGGCTGGGAAGTGCTGGATATAGCGCTGGAAGTACCAAGAGGTGGACTCGCGCGGTGAAGGCTTTTCAAGCGCCACTGTTCGAGCACCGCGGGGATTGAGGTGCTCGTTGAAGCGCTTAATGGTGCCGCCCTTACCAGCAGCGTCGCGGCCTTCAAAGAGGATGATGTGACGCTGGCCGGTATCCTTCGTCCAGTTCTGCCACTTCAGCAGCTCGATCTGCAGCGCGCGCTTGACGTGCTCGTACTCGTCGCGCGTCATTCTTTCCTGGTAGGGATAATTTTCTTTCCACGTCTCGACCGGGCGCCCATTTGGCGCGAGGAGAACCGGATCGTCCTCGTCGGTATCGTCCACGGTGTAGCCCTCCGTGGCCGCAAGATCGATGACTGGAAGCTCGCCACTATCTTCGCTCATACCCCCGATAATAGCGCTTTACCCCTGCCCGTTTTCCCTAAATCCGGGGTAATTTCTGCCCCATTACGCCCCCGAAACTACCCCCAAACGGAAAAACTCCCCGGGTAATCCCGGGGAGTTCATTTGGGCTTAGAAGCCCATGCCGCCCATCTCGTCTGCGCCGGGCATTGCCGGTGCAGCGGGCTCAGGCTTATCAGCAACCACTGCCTCGGTGGTGAGGAACAGTGCGGCGATGGAGGCCGCGTTCTGCAGTGCAGAGCGGGTTACCTTCACCGGGTCGTTGATGCCTGCTGCCATGAGGTCCACGTATTCGCCGGTTGCGGCGTTGAGGCCTTCACCCGTGGGCAGGTTGGATACCTTGTCGGCAACCACGCCGGGCTCCATGCCAGCGTTGAAGGCGATCTGCTTCAGCGGTGCAGACAGTGCCTCGCGCACGATCTTCACGCCTGTTGCTTCGTCGCCGGAAAGGTCAAGGTCACCTTCGAGGACGTGGGCTGCCTGCAGCAGTGCAACGCCGCCGCCTGCGACGATGCCTTCTTCCACGGCTGCCTTGGCGTTGCGCACGGCGTCTTCGATGCGGTGCTTGCGCTCCTTGAGCTCAACCTCGGTAGCGGCACCAACCTTGATCACTGCAACGCCACCGGCGAGCTTTGCCAGGCGCTCTTGCAGCTTCTCACGGTCATATTCGGAGTCGGAGTTTTCGATCTCTGCGCGGATTTGGTTCACGCGGCCTTCGATCTGAGCTGCGTCGCCAGCGCCTTCGACGATGGTGGTGTCGTCCTTGGTCACCACGACCTTGCGTGCGCGGCCGAGCAGCGGGAGGTCGGCGGTCTCAAGGGACAGGCCAACTTCCTCAGAAATGACCTGACCGCCGGTCAGGATGGCCATGTCCTGCAGCTGTGCCTTGCGGCGATCGCCGAAGCCAGGAGCCTTCACGGCGACGGACTTGAAGGTGCCGCGAATCTTGTTCACCACGAGGGTAGACAGGGCTTCGCCTTCAACGTCTTCGGAGATGATGAGCAGCGGCTTGGAGGTCTGCATGACCTTCTCCAGCAGCGGCAGCAGCTCCTTAATGTTGGAGATCTTGCCGGACACCAGCAGGATGTAGGGATCCTCGAGCACGGCTTCGAGACGCTCCATGTCGGTGGCGAAGTAACCGGAGATGTAGCCCTTATCAAAGCGCATACCCTCGGTGACCTCGAGATCAACACCGAAGGTGTTGGACTCTTCCACGGTAATGACGGATTCCTTGTTCAGCTTGCCGCCGCCCACTGCGTACATCGCCTTGGCGATCTGTGCGCCGATTGCGGGGTCTGCTGCGGAGATGCCGGCAGTTGCGGCGATCTGCTCTTCGGTCTCAACTTCCTTGGCGCCGGAGAGCAGCTGATCGGTGACCTTGGAAACGGCCTTTTCGATGCCACGCTTGATGCCCATGGGGTTCGAGCCTGCAGCTACGTTGCGCAAACCTTCGCGCACCAGTGCCTGTGCGAGCACGGTAGCGGTGGTGGTGCCGTCACCTGCGACGTCGTCAGTCTTCTTGGCAACTTCCTTGACGAGTTCAGCGCCGATCTTCTCGTAGGGATCTTCGAGTTCGATCTCACGGGCGATGGAAACGCCGTCGTTGGTGATGGTGGGGGCTCCCCAGCTCTTCTCCAACACAACGTTGCGGCCCTTGGGGCCGAGCGTGACCTTCACGGCATCGGCGAGGGTGTTGAGTCCTCGCTCGAGTCCGCGGCGTGCTTCCTCGTCAAAGGCAATCATCTTTGCCATGTGTTTGTGCTCCTTGTTTTTGTTCAAAGACGACACTCACGTCCTGACCTTCACGTAGCGCCCGCGACGGCGTTGGCTGGTTGAGTGTGTTCCAGCCTCACTCGTAAAAGCTTCAGTTTGTTCTAGCACTCGCATTATTCAAGTGCTAGATCCGTTCTAGCAGTCACACCACCCGAGTGCAAGCAACGTTCGCCCTCAGCGGACACACCTACACTGGAATCTATGACGATCAACTACGAAGATCTCCGAAATGCCATTTTCGCTCAGCGCGAGGACGTCTTTGAGCAACTGAAGCAGCTCTGCTCTTTCCATTCGGTCCACTCCAGTCCAGCCGACGCCGAAGATCACGCTCAGGCATGTGATTGGGTAAAGAAGGCGCTGAGCGACGCGGGCCTCGATGTCACCGAGTATCCGAGCAAGGCGCCCACGATTATCGGCCGCAAGGAGCCAGAGAACGGCGCGCCCACCGTGTTGCTCTACAGCCACTACGACGTTGTTCCGGCGGGCAATCCGGATGCATGGGAATCCCCAGCCACCGAACTCAACGAGCGCGACGGACGCTGGTATGCCCGCGGTGCCGCCGACTGCAAGGGCAATTTGGTCATGCACCTGGCGGCCCTGCGCGAAGTGGAGGCTCGCGGCGGCACCGATCTAGGCATCACGTTCCTGGTTGAGGGCTCCGAGGAGATGGGCGGGGCGGAGCTTTCGCACCTCATCGAAACCCAGCCGGAACTGTTCAAAGCAGACGTCATTCTCATCGCCGATTCCGGCAACGCCGCTGTAGGCGAGCCCACGATGACCACATCACTTCGCGGCGGCGCGCAGATTACCGTGACGGTGGATACACTCAAGACCCCGGTCCACTCCGGCAGCTTTGGCGGTGGGGCACCGGATGCCACCGCGGCTCTGGTTCGCGTGCTGGATACGCTCAAGGACAACTCCGGAGCCATTCAGGTGGACGGCTTGGATACTGAGCAGCGCTTTGAGGGCGCGCAGTACGATCCCGAGACCTTCCGCAGCGATGCGGGAGTGCTTGAAGGCGTTGATCTCCTGGGCACGGACAATCCCGCCGACTTGGTATGGGCCCGCCCCGCCATCAGCATCACGGGCTTCACCTCCACCCCGGTCGCCGAGGCCGTCAACGCCGTGCCCGCTACCGCCCAGGCGCGTCTCAATTTGCGCGTTCCGCCGGGAATGGATGCAGCACATGCGGCCGAGAAGGTGGTCGCTCACCTCAAGACTCACATCCCGTGGAACGCTCGCATCGAATGCGAAGTTGCGGACCTGAATAATCCATTCTCCACGGACATTAGCGGCCCAGCACTCAGCGCCTTCAGCGAATGCCTGGTCAAGGCCTATGGAAAGTCTGAGGCCACCGTCGTTGGCTCGGGCGGGTCCATTCCTCTGTGCTCCGAGCTTATCGACGTCAACCCCGGCGCCGAATTGGCACTGTTTGGTGTGGAGGAACCGCAGTGCACCATCCACTCCCCCAATGAGTCGGTGGATCCGAACGAGATTCTGCACATCGCAACTGCCGAGGCCGCGTTTCTGCTGCAATACCCCCGTTAAGGGGGTGACTCACGCCACGCACTTGAAGTGGCGTGAGTCATACTTTACATTGCTGTTCATGACCTCGATCCTCATTGCCCTCGTACTCGCCGCGGTAG